>NZ_JBHVRW010000010.1:0-268865 GCF_042885475.1 Streptomyces sp. NPDC058051 | reverse complement strand
GGGCACTGACCGGCAATACATCTACACCTATCCGGCACGGAAGTCAGTGCGTTCCGCAACGGGCAAGGTGAAGGAACTGACCGGACGGCAGAACGTCGGCTTGTCGCTGGAGTCCTTGCTCCACCGGCTGAACTCGGTGTTGCGGGGATGGTGCGCGTACTTCCGTCCCGGAGTGTCGAACGTCGCTTTCTGTTACCTCAGCCACTACACGTGGATGAGGGTGACGCGATGGATCCGGCGCAAGCATCCCGGGATCACTTGGAAGCAGCTCCGTCGACGCTATTACGGCGGTGGCTGGTGGCCTGCCACGGAGGAAGCGGAACTGTTCAACCCGGCAAAGGTGAGCACGACCAGATACCGATACCGGGGAACACTCGTCCCGACCCCGTGGCTCACTATGGCATGAGGAACTGAGCATCCCGAAACGGGATTTGTGGAGAGCCCGGTGCCCGGAGACGGGCACGCCGGGTTCTCCTGAGGCGGTTGATACCGCACTCGACAGCGTGGCGCTCACGGTAGTCGACCGGGTCGAAACGTGGCGGCCGGCCGCCACGGGAGCCGCGTTCCCTTCGGTCGCGCGCCTGGTCGGCCTTGTCAGGGATGGTGCGACGAATGCCGCGGCGGCGCAGGGAGGCGCCGTTCACGCGGGAGGCATACGCCTTGCCAGCGCGCACGCGATCGGGGCGGACACGTGGCCGTCCCGGCCCTGCGCGAGGCACACGGACTCTGTTCAGCACAGGCTCGAACTTGCGGAGAGTCTCCACGCTGCCCAGCTGTGACCACGATCGACATCAGTTTCTGGCCCTGCTCGACGGCCAAGTGCAGCTTGGTAGTAAATCCGCCGCGCGAACGTCCCAGTCCGTGATCACGAGGCTCAGTGAAGACACCGCCCGGCGGCTCCTTCTGCAGATCGCTCCGCTTCCGGGCCCGGTCGCATGCTGATGGGCGCGACATACCGTGGAGTCAATGCTCAGGCCCCGCGTAATCGAACCCTTCAGGTCGGCCTGGGACTGAAGCTGAGTAAAGATCCCGTGCCAATTGCCGTCCCGCTGCCACCGGCAGAACAGGTCGTAGACCCGACCCCACGGCCCGTATTCGGATGGTACGTCCCGCCACGGAACACCCGTCCGAACCCGGAACCTCATGCCGTCGGTCAACTGCCGCCGAGACCAGACAGGTTGGCCGCCCCGCTCTCGTGCCCTTCGGCAACAACGGCTCCAGCACCGTCCACTGCTCGTCCGTGAGATCTCCATGCCCCATGAACCGGGATCATCCATTACTCGAGATCCACTTTCGATACACGGCCTGGATCCAACGCCGTTCAGTTGGGGCGGGGAGTTCTTCGTCAAGGCCGGTGAACAAGGCAGCGGAGCTGCTGCAGAAGTTCCCACTGCACTGCACGGTCGATGTCGAAGTTGTAGCGGCGGGCAAGGGTCGGCCACTTAAGGCATCGCGCTTCCCCTGGTCGCGGGCAGCCCGTACTCGAGCCGAGGTGCAGGTGCAGGTGCAGGTGCAGAATATCCGGTGGTGCAATAGCCATTTGGAGATACGCTGCCTCGCCGACGTGTTCGTTCGATCACGTCGAGCCTATGGCGGCCACCGGTCGGGGCCGTTGGACGAGGAGGGTCTCGACGGTGCTCAATGCCTCGGAACAGAGTGGTCAGCAGTGCCCCGACTGTGGAGCGGAAATCCGGACGGACCGCAGATTCGTGTCGTGGTGCGCGGCCTGCGACTGGAATGTGGACCCACGCGAACCCGAGGGGCCGCCGGGGCAGCTGGATCGCCTGCGGCACAGACTCGCCCAGCAGCATGGGGAGAAGCTGCTCGCCGAGACAACGGCCGGGGCGTCGTTGCGGCCTCGGCGTGACGCCGCCAGTGTCCTGGCGTTCGCGATCTCCCTGGCCGTCCACAGCGTCACGGTCGCCCTGGTTGTCGCCGGAATCCTGTTGGTGGTGCTCGGCTGGGGCAGCGCGTTGCCCGTACTGGGGGCGGTACTCCTGGGTTTCGGGTGGGCCCTGCGCCCGCGCTTCGAATCGCTCACCGATGACGATCCGGTCCTGCACCGGGCCGATGCCCCCGAATTGTTCGGTCTGATCGACAGGGTGGCCGAGGTCACCGGCACGACCGGGGTGCACGCCGTCGTCGTCACGGCCGATGCCAATGCGAGCGTGGCTGTCTACGGAATGCGACAGCGCCGGAAACTGACCCTGGGACTCGGGCTCTGGGAGATCACGACCCCGCAGCAGCGGATCGCGCTGTTGGGGCACGAGCTCGGTCACTACGCCAACGGCGACACCCGCCACGGGCTGATCATCGCGAACGCGCTCCGTTCGCTGACCACGTGGTGGTACCTGTTGAGCCGAATCCCGCAGCCCACCACCCTCGCCCACATAGCATTCAACGCCGTTTATCTACTGCCTCGTTGTATAGTCCGCGGGGTACTGGCGCTGCTCGACCACCTGACGTTGCGCGCCACGCAGCGCGGCGAGTACCTGGCCGACGTGCTCGCGGCGCGGGCCGGATCCACCGAAGCGGCCGTGGGCCTCATGGACCGGCTCCTGGTCGCCGACTCGGCCGAATCCGTATTGTTGCGCGAGGCTAACTCCGCCCAGGTGAAGAGGCCGAGGAGCGGCACGCGCGAGGATGCCTGGCGCGGTCTCTGGGAGCGGCTGGCCGATGACATGGACTCGATCCCGGAGAGCGAATACGAGCGTCGGCGGCGCCGCGGTGCCCTGCGGGGGCACAGCGTCGACTCGACCCACCCGCCTACCCATCTGCGCCGGGCCCGGCTGCTGGCTGTGGCCCCAGAGGTCGCTGCGGTACGCGCGGATGCCGACCGGCAGGCCGTCCTCGATGATGAGCTGGCCACGGCGCGGGAGAGGCTGGCACGTCGGATCCTCGGCGGCCTGTGAAAGGCAGTCCGGCCGACACCGGACCATCAATGCCAAGCCAAGGACGCGGACGTAACCGGGTCGGCAGCGTCATCCCACGGCCGGCTGTTTCCGCACCGTCCGCTGAATGTCGCGGAGACCTTTCCAGCCGAGCCCGAGTGCCAGTAGCGGCATGAGGATCACGAGCGCGAGCCCGACCGAGGCCAGCATTCCGTACCCCAACCTGTCGCCTGTCACGGAGTGGGTGCTCGCCGTCTCGGGATGCCCGGGATCGTAGTGGACGCGGACCGTGTCGCCGACGTCCGCATCGCCGCCTTCCCAGAACTGGTAGGACGTCCCGGCAGCTGTGGTGAAACGAACCTCGATCCTCTTGAAGCGGCTTCCCTGGGGTCCGGTCACCTTGTCTTTCGCCAGGACGATCCCGTCGACCGACCGTCCACGCGCGGCAACCGCGGAGACGTCGTTCAGCCCATCGATTCCTTTACGGACGAACCCGTACCCGAGGACGACGAGCAACGCCACCATGGTCGTCACGGCCACCCCGCCCGCGACCTTCCCGGCGACGCGCCCCCACGCGCCGAGCCGACGCAGCCACCGCCGCGCGCTCACCGCCTCCCACCCCTCCCATGAGCCACGGTCCCTCCTACCAGACCTCGCGCTGGGCAGCCTCCGCCGCGTGTTTCTCCGAGGTGTCCTTCCCGTCGTACAGAGCTCTATCCGGGAAATCCTGTACTCCCTGCGATTGGCTGTCTCACGTGGCAGCTGCAAGATCCCGTGAGACGGGACAGGTGTGACGCACAGACGTCATACCTGCTGGTAGCCCGAATCTGCGACGGCTGTACGTCACGGCCGGACCCGCACGCGGTGTGCCGGTCCTTGGCCTCTTCGGGGACACGGACATTGGTAGCGGACATCGTCGTACTCCTTCCCGTCCCTCAAGGAGTTTCTGCTGCCACGTGGTCTGCGGTCCGGTCCGAACCCGGTTCATTTGTGACCGGTGGCGGGTCACCACGCGACGTGGGCGCCCCGAGAAGGTGCTGAGCGGGGCGTAGGACCCTGTTGCAGCCGGAGGGCCCAGTGGTCGGCGTCGCGGGGTTCGCCGCGGGAGCGGTGGTAGAGGTGGAGGCAGTGGGCGCAGGGAACGCTGGGGCTCGGCCGCCCTTGTACCGGCGGATCGCCGGGGTCGTCGCTGGGATCTGCGACGCCGAATGGCCGACCGCCCGCCGTTCAGAGTGTCGCGAGCAGTCCCCCGTCGACCGGGAGCACGGCTCCGGTCACGTAGGTGTTGTCGGGCGAGACGAGGAATTCGGCGGCTGCGGCGATCTCGTCGGGACGGGCGGGGCGTCGCAGCGGGATCCGGCCATGCTCGACGTACACCGTGCGGAACCAGTCGGTGGCGTATTCGATGGTGCCGTCCGCGAGACGCGCCATGGGCGTGTCGACGAAGCCCGGGGCGAGCGCGTTGACGAGAATGCCGGCGGGCGCGAGGTCGACGGCGAGGGCGCGTGTGAGCGCGTCCAGCCCCCCTTTGCTCGCAGCGTAGGCCGCGTTGCCGGCGGCGGCCGCCGAGCCCTGGACCGACCCGACGTTGAGGATGCGGCCGGAGTCCGAAGCGCGAAGCCGTGGGAGCACCGCCCCGACAACAGCCGCGGTGCCCGCGAGGTTCACGTCGAACGCGCGACGCACCGCCTGGGGGAAGCCGGGATCGTCCAGAGCCGCCTCGGCGGGGACGCCCGCGGAGTTGACGAGCACGTCGACGCGTGGAAGTCCGGCCGCCCGGGCGAGGTCGGTCTCGCTCGTGACGTCGAGCACAAGAGCTTCCCCGCCGACCGTCCGGGCGACCTCGGCCACGTGCTCGTCCCGGTCGGCGAGCACGATGTGGAGCCCGCGCGCGGCGAGCCGGGTCGCGATCGCCGCGCCGATGCCACTCGCGGCGCCCGTGACGAGGGCCGTGCGCTGATGTGTTGCGGTCACCGGGTACCCCTCAAGTGGATGGCACGATGATTCATCATACCTTTGGGAGGGGAGGGTGCGGCAGGAGCGAGGACGTCGAGATCGTGTGGTCCCACGGTGCTGCGGCGATCACCACCATGGCAGGGATGCTTGTCGCAGCGGTGTTGCCCGTCGGGGACCGTGTCGTGGTGGCGTTCACTCGCGTTTGTGCCGTGGGATCGCGGCGGTCCGGGGATCGTCGGCGGGCCCGGTCATCTGGGCGTGTTCGGCGGGGAGTTCGTTGCCGCCTCTCGCGCCGGGGGCAATCATGATATGAATGGCGTCGAGGGGAGGTCGTGACCGAATGCGTATCGCGAGTGTTGATTTCTTCTACGTCAGCATGCCGACGGTGACGCTCGACGTCGACGGCAGCCAGGACGCGCTTCTGGTGCGGGTGACCGCGGACGGCCACGTGGGCTGGGGCGAGTGTGAAGCGTCGCCCCTCACGTCGATCGCGGCGTGGGTCGCGCCGCTCTCGCACGGCGCGTGCCGTCCGGTGCGCGACTCGGTCCTCGGCGAGACGCTCGACGGGCCCGCGGACATCGAACGCATCGCGGCGCTCGTCGCGCGCAACAGCATGGATCTCCTGCAGGCGGCGCACACCTTCTCCGGCATCGAGATCGCACTGTGGGATCTGCTCGGCCGGGCGCGGGAGGTTCCCGTCTGGCGGCTGCTCGGTTTCGAGCGCTCCCTGCCGAAGACCCCGTACGCCTCCGTCCTCTTCGGCGACGACCCGCAGGAGACGCTCGATCGAGGCCGTGCGGAGATCGCGCGTGGCTTCCGCGCGGTCAAGTTCGGCTGGTCGGGCTTCGGTTCGGGCCATGCGAGCACCGACGCCGAACAGTTGCGCGCGGCGCGTGAGGGCATCGGTCCCGACGGCGTGCTTCTCGTCGACGCCGGGCAGGTGTGGGTCTCCGATCTCGGCGCAGCGCAGGACCGGCTCAGGGCGCTTGAGGAGGTGCGCGCCACCTGGATCGAGGAGCCGTTCGCCCCGGCCGAGTACGCCGCGTACGCCGGTCTCGCTCGCGCGGCTCGCGCCGGCGGCGTCGTGGGCGTCGCGGGCGGCGAGGCGTCCCATGACGAGGCGTCGGCGCGCAACCTCGTCGACTACGGCGGCGTCGCGTATCTCCAGATCGACGCGGGACGCATCGGGGGTATCGGCCCGGCCGCTCGGGCGGCGCGCCATGCCGACCGGGCGGGTGTCACGTTCGTCAATCACACGTTCACCTCTCACCTCGCGCTTTCGGCGTCGCTGCAGCCGTACGCGGGCCTCGGTCGCCACGAGTTGTGCGAGTTCCCGGCCCGGCCGCACCCGCTCGCGCTCGACATCACGCGTCGGCACATCACGCTCTCGGCCGACGGCACGATCGCGGCCCCCGATGCGCCGGGGCTCGGTGTCGACGTCGACCTGGCCGCCCTGGCGCCGAGTCAGCGGCTCGTCGACATTGCCGTCGATGGAGTCGAGCTCTACCGCAGCCCGCGTATCCGGCCGTCGGGGGTCGTCGAGCCGGGGGCTCGCGGATGACCCGGCGCGTGAGTGGGCCGGCGGTCCGTGGGCGGCAGGGACGCGCCGTCGAGGTCCTGGGACGGGCGGTCGTCGGGGGCCGCTACCGGCCGGGGGATCTGCTGCCCACGGAGGACGGTTTGTGCGCCGAGCTCGGTGTGAGCCGCACGACGGTGCGTGGTGCGGTCGCGGTACTCGGCGCGAAGGGCCTGCTCAAGGTGCGGCCACGCGTCGGTACGCGAGTGCAGCCGCGTGCGCTGTGGAACACCTTCGACCCCGACATTCTCGTGTGGGCGCACGCCGAGGGCGATGAAGCCGGGCTCGTCGAGTCGTTCGTCGCCCTGCGCCAGGTGCTCGAACCCGCGGCCGCGCGGGTGGCTGCCGGTCGGGCGTCGATGGCCGACCTCGAACCGCTGCGCCGCGCGGTCGCCACGATGACCGCGAGCGTGGACGAGCCCGGTTCCTACCCTGACGCCGACGTCGCCTTCCACCAGGCGCTGTACGCGGCGACCCACAACGCGTATTTCGAGCGGTTCGGAATGCTTGTCGGGGAGTTCATGCGGATCGCGTTCCAGATCCAGCAGTCCGCCGCCGTACCCGCCACGTCGCTTGCCGCGGATGCCGGCCGCCATGTCGCCGTTTATGAGGCGATCCGGCGCGGCGACTGCGACGGTGCGGCGGCCGCGATGCTCGAAGTCGTCCTCGACGGCAAGACTGAACTTTCGGCTGCCTTCGCGCAGCGCGCGGCCGACGAAGGACGACAACGATGAGCACCGCGAGCCACGAGCACACCATCGAGTGGGGCGACGACCGGCTGGCGGTACGCGTCCTTGTGGCCGCCGACGGCCGCACCCGCCTCGCGGGAATCGCGCCGGGCCGGGCGCCGGGCGGGTTCGATGCGCTGCTGCCGCTGGTCGAACTCGTCACGACCGAACGCGGGCATCGCGCGGGCGAGCGCTTCGACCGTACGGCGGCGGGACTCGACCTGCGCTACGTCGCGCACCGGGAGAGCGTGGTGGACGGCGTCGCGGTGCTGGAGGTCGATCACCGCGACCCGTTCTCGGGTCTCGAAGCCACCGTGCGCTACGCCCGCCGTCCGGGCACACCCGTGCTGTCCTCGTCGGTGCGCGTGCGCAACAACGGCGCCTCCCCCGTCCAGCTCCTGTTCGTCAGCAGCTTCGTGCTCGGCGACACGACCTGGGACGTGGCGTCGACCGCGATTCGCCTCGCGAGCAGCGAGTGGCTCGCGGAGAGCCGCTGGCGCCGGGGCGGCTACGCCGAACTCGGCGGACCCGACGTCGCGATGGCGGCCCACGCGGGTGCGACGCCGCGCGGCTGCCTGGCTGTCACCGGTCGCGGCACGTGGTCGACCGGCCGGAGCGTGCCGATGGGCGCGCTCGAATCGCCCGACGGCGCAACGCTGCTCTGGCAGGTCGAGTCGAACGGTGGCTGGCGGTTTCAGGTCGCCGTCGGGCCCGGTCCCGGTCCGTCGGGCGCCCTCGAACTCGTGACCTGCGGCCCGACCGATCCCGACCATGCGTGGTCACCGGTGCTCGCGCCGGGGGACGCGTTCACGACGCCTGTCACGACGCTCGCCTTCTCGCCGCTGTCCTTCGAGGACGCGGTGGCCGCGTTGACCGCGTATCGGCGGGCCGATCGGCGACCGTATGCCGGGGACGACGGCCTGCCGGTGATCTACAACGACTACATGGACACCCTGATGGCCGATCCGACGACGCAGAGGCTGCTCCCGCTCATCGCCGCGGTCGGGCGTACGGGTGCCGAGGTCTTCGTCGTCGATGCCGGCTGGTACTCCGACGAGCCCGGCTGGTGGGATCTTGTCGGGGCGTGGGAGCCGTCCACGAGACGGTTTCCGGGGGGCATCGACGAGGTCTTCCACGCGATCCGCGCCGCAGGGATGGATCCCGGGCTGTGGATCGAGCCGGACGCCGTCGGAGTCCGCAGCCCCGTTGCCGCGCTCCTCCCGGAGGAGGCGTTCTACCGGCGGAACGGGCGGCGGGTCGTCTTCGACGGCCGGTACCGCCTGGACTACCGGCATCCCGAGGTCGTCGCGCGGATGGACGCGGTGATCGACCGCCTCGTCGGCACGTACGGGCTGCGCTATCTGAAGTTCGACGACAACGTCGACGGCCGGACCGGCACCGACGAGGGCGGGAAGTCTCCGGGGCAGGGACTGTTCGAGGCGAGCCGCGCGATGCTCGGCTGGGTCGAGGGTGTGCATCGCCGGCATCCGTCGCTGCTCATCGAGGACTGCGCGTCGGGCGGGATGCGCGCCGACTGGCTCACGATGTCGCGTTTCGCCCTGCTCTCGACGAGCGACCAGCAGGACGCCCTGCGCGTCGTGCCGATCGCGGCCGCGGCCCCGCTCCTGGTTCCGCCGGAGCAGGCGGGCGTGTGGTCCTGTCCGCAGCCCGGGATGCCGGTCGAGCTTGCGCGTACGAGTCTCGCCAGCAGTCTGCTGCGCCGCCCGATCCTGTCCGGCCGCTACGACCTCATGGCCGAGGAGGAGCTCGCCCTCGTCCGCGAATTCGTCGCCGTGCACAAGAGCGTACGGGCCGGGCTTCGCACGAGCACGTGCCTCTGGCCACTCGGGCTGCCCGGCTGGGACGACGCCTGGGTTGCCAGTGGGCTGGCCGGTCCGCGCGAGGGGTACCTGGTCGTCACTCGCCGCCACGGCGGCCCGGAGCGGATGACGATCCCGCTCACGGGTGTTCTCGCGGCGCTCGGGCGACCGGCCCACCCGGCCGTCACCTGTGTCTTCCCGCTCCCGGACGCACGCACCTGGGAGCTCGCGGGTGACGCGCTCCACATCGCACTCGGCGAAACCGCCTCTGCCGCATTCCGGATCCGCACGGGCTGAACGCGGCTCAGGACGACTGGGCCGCGTGCAGCCGCGCGTACCGTCCGTCGGCGGCGAGGAGTTCGGCGTGTGTCCCGGCCTCGGCGACCCGGCCCCGGTCGAGAACGACGATGTGATCGGCGTCCCGGACCGTCGAGAGCCGATGCGCGACGACGAGCGAGGTGCGGCCGCGGCGCAGGGTCGCGAGCGCAGTCCGGATCTTCACCTCCGACTCGGAATCCAGGGCGCTCGTCGCCTCGTCCAGGAGGAGCACCTTCGGGTCGCGGACGAGTGCCCGTGCGATCGCGAGCCGCTGCCGCTGGCCGCCCGACAGACGCGCGCCGCGCGGGCCGACGCGCGTACTCCAGCCGTCGGGGAGGCCCTCGACGATCTCCCATGCCTCGGCGTCGCGCAGCGCCCGCTCGACTTGCGCGTCCGGGACGTCGTCGAGTCCGTAGGCGACGTTGTCGCGGACGCTGCCCTCGAACAGCACCGATTCCTGCGGCACGACCGACACGAACCGGCGTGCGGTGCGCAGGTCCAGCGTCGCGGTGTCGCGGTCGTCGAGCAGTACGCGTCCCGAGGTCGGCCGGATGAAGCCGAGGACGAGGTTCATCGTCGTGGACTTGCCTGAACCCGAGGGGCCGACGAAGGCGACGGTCTGACCGGGCCGGATCTCCAGATCGAGATCGTCGATCACGAGCCGGTCACCGTCGGGGAAGGCGTACGAGACGTGGTCGAAGCGGATCCGGCCGACGACCGCGTCGACGACCGTCTTCCCGTCGTTGCCCTCGACATCGGGGTCTTCGAGCACCTCGGCGATGGACTTCATCGACTCGATGCCCTTGCTGAGGGTCGGTGTGAGGCCGACGAGCTGCGCCACCGCCGTGGTGAGCGTCGCGAAGTAGGTGCTCAGCAGTACGACCTGGCCGGCCGTGATCGGGAGCACGCCTGTCATCGCGGCGGCGCCGGCGAGCCCGAGGCACAGCATCGACAGGGCGTTGAACGCGACCCACGACATCGTCTCGAACCGCCCGTTGAGCCCGTCGAGTGCCAGTCCGGCCGCCTTGACCTGCTGGGCCGTGTCGGAGACGCGCCGCGAGGCGACTTCTTCCAGCCCGTGGGCGCGTGTGATCGGGATGAGGCTCGCCATCTCGCCGACGGCCGCCGACAGGTTCTCGACCTCCGTGCGGAACCCCTCGTTGCGCCGGGCGGCCCGCTTGCGCATTCCGGCGATCAGGCCGCCGGAGACGGGCACCGTCAACACGAACACGAGGAGGAAGGCGGGTACCTGTACGGCCGTCACGATGATCGATCCGAGGAGGATGCTCGTTCCGATCGCGAGGACGGGGAAGACCTGCTGGAGCAGCAGTTCGACGTTCTCGACATCGCGTACCAGCTTGGTCTGGATGATGGAGGCGTTCCGCCGCGAGTGGAAGCCGATCGAGAGACCTTGCAGCCGTGCGGTCAGGGTGTTGCGCAGGTCGGCGGCGACCGAGCGGTAGACGGCGCTGAACATCCGCACGTAGAGGAGGTGGTTGGGGTAGTTCTGCAGCAGGGTGAGGGTCGCGGCGGCGACGAGGACGGCGAGCCGGCGCACGTCGGAGCCCGCCACGACGGTGTCGATGATCATCGAGGTGAATATGGGGATGATCCAGAGCGGGCTGTCCTTGAGCAGGTGGAACATCGCCGCGGCAACGATCCGGCGCCGGTAGGGGCGAAGAATCCTGAACAACGACCGGACGGGTTCGGCGGCCGTGACCGCGGGCTGCGTGGTCATCAGCGATTCTGGCTGCTCGCCCGGACGACCAGCTCCGGCCGCAGCAGGATCTGCGGATGGTCCCCGCCCCCGAGCTCGATGTCCTCGGACATCAGGAGCTCGACCGCCGCGTTCGCGAACTCCTCGCGCGGCTGCCGGATCGACGACAGCGGCACCACTGCGGCCGCGGCGAACTCGATGTCGTCGTAGCCGATGACCGCGATGTCCTGCGGAACGCGTACGCCGCCCTCGGTCACGATCGTCTGCAGGAGACCGAACGCGAGCCGGTCGTTCATCGCGAACACGCCGTCGGGCCGGTCGCGCGGCGGACGCATCAGCAGCGCCTCGCCGACCCGGCCGCCCTCCTGGACATCGCGATTGCGTACCGGGATGACCTCCAGGGTCACGCCGGGGTGGTCGCGTACGGCCTGGCGTGCTCCGGCGAGGCGGTCGTCGAACTGCCGCAGCCCCTCGGGGCCGCCGACGACCGCGATGCGCGTCTTGCGCCGCGAGACGAGGTGAGCAGTGGCCATGTAGCCGCCCAGCGTGTCGTCGATCGACACCGACGGGCTGAGCGCCGGATCCCCCGTGTTGTCGAGCAGAACCACGGGGATGCCGCGCTGGTGGAAGCGTGCGATGCGGTGGTCGATCGAGCGGATCGGCGACACGAGCACACCGTGTACGCGCTGTTCCTCGAACAGGTCGAGGTATCGCGCCTCGCGTGCCTCGTCCTCGTCGCTGTTGCCGAGCAGCACCGAGAGCCCGTGGCTCGTGGCTCGCTGTTCGACGCCGTGGGCGAGGGCGATGAAGAAAGGGTTCCCGATGTCGAACGCGAGCAGTCCGATCGTGCGGCTGCGGCCTGCCCGGAGCTGACGCGCGGCGTCGTTGCGTACGTAGCCGAGTTCGTCGATGGCCGCCTGGATCCGGGCCGCGGTCGGCGGGGCGACACGGGCAGGGGTGTTGAGGTACTTGGAAACGGTGCCTGCCGAGACCTTCGCCCGCTCGGCGACGTCGCGGATCCCCAGAGCCACTGAGCTCTCCTTCGTGATGGAGGAGCCCGCGGCCGGGCCCCTGAAGTACACAGACGCGGTACCCCACGCAGCCGCTGTTCCGCCGTCCGACCGGAAGAAGCCGATTCTTCCAGACCAGGTGGTGCTTCATGGCGTTCCATCCATGTCGGCCGGAACGATCGGCACCGGAACTGCGACTGCGATGCGTCGGCTGTGTCATATGAACGGTGGCGAAAACCGGATAATGGATCGAGTGTCCCGGCGGCCACCATCCGCCGGGACACTCTGTCTTGGGGGCTACACCGTGGGGTGCGTGGCCCAGTCGTCGGTCAGTTTGGCGGACTTGACGATTTCCTTGGCCCAGCCGACCCAGCCGTCCTGAAGGTATTTCAACTGCTTCTCGAGCGAGCGGGTGCCAAGGAGGTAGCCCTCCCAGCGATTGCTGCCGGATTCGGCGGACGGCGCGTTGGAGCCGATGTTCACCAGGCGTGGCTTGGCCCACTCACCGGACAGGAGATCGTGCAGGCCCGCCGCAGCGGTCGACACGTCGGACGTGGCCGGGATCGCGTTGGTGGCGGCCACCCAGGTGCCGTTGCCCTGCGGGCTCGTGGCGAACTGCAGGAACGTGATGGCCGCGTCGAGTTTCTCACCCGTCATGGTCGCCGGGATCATGTAGCTCGTGCCGCCCGCGACGGCGCCGTAGCGAGCCGCCGAGCCGTCCGCGAGTGAGGTGTCCGACGTGGTCACGGTCGGGAACGGCATGCTCGACCACTTCCAGCTGACCTGGGAGAAGTTGCTGATGACGAAGTTGGTGCCCCATGCCATCGCGGCCTTGCCGGCGAGGAATTCCTCGCCGCCGACGAAGGTCGCCGACGACGCGACGCCTGTCCAGTTCTTGGTCGCGCCGCGGGTGAAGATCTCCTTGAGGAGCTTCACGGCCTCCGCGACCTCGGGGTTCGTGGTCGCGTTGAGTTTCCCGGTGAGGATCGCGTGGGCGAGGCTCTTGTTCGTGAGGGTCGCCGCCGTGCCGGCCTTGCCGTCGGCGCCGTACACGTTCCATGCGTCGCCGTACTTGTGCAGCAGGTTCGACAGGAGGGTCTCCGCCGTCCAGCCGGTGCCGAGCAGTCCGTTGTCCATGGCCAGTGGCGTGTAGCCGGCCTGGGACAGGGTGTCGCAGGCCTCAAGGAAGTCGCCGATGCCGGCGATGGGGGTCTTGATGCGGAGCTTGTCGAAGATCTCCTTGTTGTAGAAGAGACCGGTGGTGACGAGGTTGAACGGTACGTAGTAGAGGTGGCCGGCGGCGTCGCGCTGGGCATCGCCGTACGCGTCCTTGTTGAACCCGGCCAGCCACGTGGCGGCGGCCTGGTTGTACGGGTTGGGCTTGGCGAGGTAGGGATCGAGGCTGACGACGAGGCTCGGGTCCGAGGGCGGCGGCTGGTTGAAGATCAGTTCGGGTGCGGTGCCGGCCGTGAGTTCGGTGGTGAGGGTGTCGGAGAAGCTCGACAGCGGCAGCACCACGGTCTTGACCTTGATGTTCGGCTCGGCGGCCTCGAACTTCGCGACAAGCGCGTCCCATTCGGGGCCGAACGTGTCGGTCTTGGAGTTCCACTGGTTGGGGCCCGACAGCGTGATGGTGACGCCGTCGCCGGAGTCGCCGCCCGTGGAGCAGCCCGTGAGCACTCCATCGGTGAGCACGGCGGATATGGCCAGAGCGGAGGCCCGCTTCAGTACGGACCGTCTCGTGATGGGCATTTCTCTCCTTCGGATTGGTGACCTGGCTCTCCGCGAGAGCGGGTCAGTGCGATCCCGGGATTCCGCCCTGTACCCCGGCGAGGAAGTAGCGGGAGAAGAAGCCGAACAGGATCAGGAGCGGGATGCTCGCAAGCAGATAGCCCGCGAAGAGAGGACCGAACGACGTGGCGGACTGGCCCTGGAAGAACAGCAGGCCCACCGAGATGGTCTTCAGATCGTTGTCGGTGACGGTCAGCAGCGGCCAGAAGAAGTCGTTCCAGACCGCCTGGACCGTCACGAGGCTCACGGTGCCGATGACCGGCAGCGAGAGCGGGAGCAGGATCGAGCGGAAGATGCGGATCGGGTTGGCGCCGTCGATCGCCGCGGCCTCGAAGATCGACTCCGGGATGCCTTCGATGTATGTACGCATGAGGACCGTTCCGAGCACGGCGCCGGTCGCGATCTGCGGGATGATCAGCACCACCATCGTGTTGAGCAGGTGGAAGTCCTTCATCATCAGGAAGAGCGGGATGAGGCTCGCGATGCTCGGCACCATCAGCAGCGCCGCGATGAGCGTGAAGAGCAGCCGCCGGCCCGGGAACCGGAAGCGGGCGAACACGTAGCCCGCGATGAGCGACACCAGGACGACACCGGCCACCGAAAGCCCGGCGACGATGATCGACGAGAGGAAGAAGGGCGAGATCTGGTCCCAGGCGGTGGCGTAGTTCTCGAAGTGGAACGGGAACGCGATCGCCCAGAAGCTCTCGTTGTACTGCTGGTTCGTCTTGAGCGAAGTGATGACCACGAACAGGTAGGGCGCGAGGCTGACGGCGACGAACATCAGCAGAGCGCCGTGTACACCCCACTGCCGGCGTCCCCGGCGGGTGCCCGACGGCATCTTTGGCTCGACAGATCCGGTACGGGCGGTCATCGTGCGCTCCGAGGCGTGAAGGTCGTGCCGGACGGTGTGGCCTCGCCCTGTTCGCGGCGCCGCGCGAACATGACGATGCAGCTGAGCGCCAGCGTGATGATGAACAGGGTGGTCGACAAGGCGGCGGCGTAGCCCCATTGGCCGCCGCGGAAAGCCTGATTGATGGTGTGCAGGATCGGGACGTCGGTCGCGTTGTCGGGCCCGCCACGGGTCAGGATGTACGCGGTGAACCCGTACTGCAGTGTGCCGACGACGGCGAGGAAGAACAGGACGCGTACTTGACCCGCCATGAGCGGGAGGTCGAACGACCAGACCCGGCGCAGCCGCCCCACCCCGTCGAGGGCGGCCGCCTCGAAGATCTCCTTCGGGATGTTCTGCAGGCTTGAGTACATGATGAGGAACGGCAGGCCGGCGACGAACGGGAAGCCGACGAAGAGCAGTGAGAGCAGCGCGGTGTGGGGGTCGCCCGTCCAGTTCTGTTTGAGGGATCCGAGCCCTGTCGCGTCGAGTGCTGCGTTGAACACACCGTTGTTGGGGTCGTAGAAGAACTGCCAGACCAGGGCGGTCACCGCGCCCGGGAAGGCCACCGGGATGATGAGCAGGGTGCGGTAGACGAACGCCGAGCGCGTGCTTCGCAGGCTGACGAGCAGTTCCGCCGCGAGGAAGGGGAAGATCCACGCCACCACGCCGAAGACGAAGATCACTCCGAGGTTGCGGAACGAGGACCACCATGCGGTGTCGTGGAACATCCGGGTGTAGTTGTCCAGCCCGGTGAAGGTCGACTCGGTCGCGGGTTTCCAGTCCCAGAACGAGAAGAAGACGCCTCTGAGGGCCGGATAGAACTGGAAGACGGCCAGGACCGCGAAGACGGGGAGCAGGGCGAGGTAGGGGCCGAGCGGGAGGCGGCGCCGTTGTTTCCTGCGCGTAGTGTCCGGACCGTGCGACAGCGCGCCGGCCGCGCCGAGGGACCGTGCGTCCGGGCCGGCGGCAGCCACGGACGCGCCGGGCCGAGGATCGATGACACCTACGGCGTCGGCATCGCGAGGGGGAGCCACCTTGGGCGATGCGTTTGCGCGCCGGGTAAATCGATTCATTCCTAAGCCCTCCCGGTCGAGATGTCCACGGCATCACGGGGTGACGCCCGGGTGGCGCGGTGGCGCCGGGTAAATCGATTCATTCCTAAGGCCCCCAGGGCAACATGTCAAGAGTGTTACGGGACGATAGCCGGGTGTTGACAGTCTTTTTCGGTCTCGTTGCCGCCGTATGCGGGCTGTCGGGGAGGCGTCGGCGCCGGCCGGACCCCGATCGCTGTTTACACCGGCGGCCCGGGAGTGAAAGCATTCACTCCGACGTGATCGATTGGGATGGGGCAGCGACGAATGACACTTGACGAGGACTGGTGCGTTGAAGGTCCGGCCGGCCGGGTCGCCGTCACGCCCACGCCGCTCGACCTCAGGGTCGACGGCCGTGTCGCCCGTGAGCCGGCACTCGGCGAGCGCGGGGTGAACCTCGCGATCCGTACACATCCGCGGCTCTCCTGGCGGCCGGACAACAGCGCGCGGACCGCCTTCGAGGCGGAGCTGACGGACTCGGCCGGCAGCCGTGTATGGGCGTCGGGTCCGGTGGCGTCGGCATCGGGTACGTCGGTCACGGTCGAGACGGTCCTGCCGGCCCGTCAGCGCTATCGGTGGGCCGTGCGGCTCCGGTCGGCCCACGGCGTGTGGAGCGACTGGGCCCGCTCGGAACTGGAGACCGGTCCGGCGCACGACGCGGACTGGACGGCGCCGTGGATCTCGGCCCCGGCAACCTCGCGGCTGCGCCGCCCCTTCACGCTTCCCGGTGCGGTTGAATGTGCTCGGCTCTACCTCACCGGACAGGGCCTCGTACGCGCGGAGCTCAACGGGTCGCCGGTGAACGCGGGTCACCTCGATCCGACTCGCACCGATGCCGGCCGCGCGCTCTACCGCTGCTATGACGTGACCGACCTGCTCCGTGCGGGCGTCAACGAACTCGATTTCGTGCTGGGCCTGGGCGAGTGGGGCCGCACCGGACTCGACCCGCGTGTGCGGGCCGAGGTCGAGATCTGGCATGCGGACGGGAGCCGGTCGACGATCGGCTGCGATGCGCAGACGCTCGTGTCGTCGAGCCGGATCGTCGAGGACGACCCGTTCTACCTCGAACGGCACTGCGTAGCAGCGGAGGCCGCGCACGGCTGGTCGGCACTCGATCCGTCGTGCCTGCGGAAACCCGGGGCTGGGCCCGAAGCGCCGCCATCGGTTGTGGAGGTCGATCCCACTCCCCCGGCCCGGATCGTCGCGCTCCACCGGCCGGTGGAGGTTCACCGGCGCGACGGGATCCGGCTGTACGACGTCGGGACCAACATCGCGGGTCGCAGCCGCATCGAGATCCTCGGTGCGCTGCCCGCGGGCACCGTTGTGCACGTCGTCCACGGCGAGCACGTCGCGGCCGGCGGCCGGCTGGACACGACCAACCTGATGATGCCGTTCGACGAGGGCCGCCGGCGGCAGGTCGTCGAGTGGGTCTCCGCGGGCGTCGCGGGCGAGGTCGTCGAGGCGTGGTTCGCGTACCACGGATTTCGCTACATCGAGATCGGCGGGCTCCCCGGCGATGCCGAGATCACCGTGACGGCCGCAGCCCTGCACACCGATCTCACGCCGGCCGGCACCGTGCGCACCGACGACCCGCTCATCGGGACGCTCCTGGAACGCGCCGAACGTACGCTCCTGAACAACGTGCACGGCGTGCCCGAGGACTGCCCGACGCGGGAGCAGGCCGCGTGGACGGGCGACACCGCGTCGGTGGCCGAGTACGAACTCGCAGCGTTCGACACCGAGAACTTCCTCGCGAAGTGGATCCGTGATCTGCTGACGAGCCAGGGCGAGGACGGCGCGCTCCCCGCCATCGCCCCGGACGTGCGCTTCCCGCGGCTGCCTGCCGATCCGGTGTGGGGCGCCGCCCTGCACCGCATCCTGCTGGGGCACTGGCTGCATTACGGCGACGCGCGTCTGGTCCGCGAGACGCTTCCTGCCTTGCGGCGCTGGGCGGACTTTCAGCTCTCCCTCAGCGACGAATCCGGTGTGATCGCGCGGTCGCCGATCAGCTACGGCCACGACTGGCTCGCTCTGGAGCAGACGCCGCCGCCCGTCCATCACAGCGCCGCGACAATCGACTGCCTGGTGGCGCTGGCCCGGCTGGAGGAGGAGCTCGGCGACCGCGCGGCCGCGGCCACCCGGCGCCGGCAGGCCGGCTTCCTGCGCACCGCGGCGAAGGCGCGCTTCCACGACTCCGCGACGGGTGTCTTCGCCAACGGCTCCCAGGGCTCCTACGCCGCCGCAATCGATGCGGGCATCCTCACAGGAGCCGACGCCGAGGAGGCCGCCCGGCGGATCGAACGCGACGTACGCGCGCGCGGCAACCGCGCCTCCGGCGGCTTCGCGACGACCCGCACGATCGTACGCGCGCTGACCGCGACCGGGCGTTCGCACGTCGTCGCCGACATCCTGCGCCAGCCCGCCGAGCCCGGTGTCGGCGCGATGCTCGTGTCGGGTCCCGGCACGTTCTGGGAGTGCTGGTGGATCGACCCGGCCAACACCGGCACCGGATCGCTCGACCACGTGGGACTGGGCGGGGTCTTCGCGGGCTGGGTCTGGACGGGCCTCGCGGGGATCACCCCGACCAGCGGGGGCTACCGCTCGTTCCGTGTCGCACCGCAGTTCGTCGCGGGCGTCGACCGGTTGAGCCTGAGGACGCAGACCGCGGCCGGGACCGTCGGATTCGCGTACCGCGTCGTGGGCTCGTCGGCCGCGATCGAACTTGAGGTGCCCGAAGGTGTGGTGGCCGTTCTCCGGATCGGCGGACTGCCCGATCGCGAGTTCACCGGCGGCCGCCACGAGGTCACGGTCGACGTCCGGCGACCGGCGGCGACCCCGGCCCCCGCAACGGCCGAGGCGTGGGCTCCGCCCTCGATCGCGCCTCGATCGGCCGACGTGACCGGCGCCGACGACCTGCTCGCCCGGGCCATCGAGGACGGCCTCCTCCGCGCGGCCGACGGCTCGGGGTTCGAACTCCTCGACGGCCTGAACTGCATGCCGATCCCGCACGCACAGCCCGCCGGTCCCCTCGCGCGGATCCTGGCGACCCGCGCCGGCGGCCGCCCCACCGTACGCGTCGAGCCGGCCCGCCCGCTCGACGCGAGCGAGGCCACCTTCTTCTACGCGCTCGTGGACCTGTGCGACGAGCGCTCGGCCCGCGGCGCGCGGCCCGTCATCCGGCTTCTGTCGGCCGACGGGAGCGATATCCGTGCCGCGGCCGACAGCTGGCCCGCGGGCTGGAACCGGGTCGCGGTCGACACCGGCGGATGGGCCGGCCGCTCCTCGATCACCGCGATCGAGGTCTCGCTCCTGCCCCTCGCCCCGGGCTCCGACGACCTGCTCATGCCCCCGGCCGACGACAGGGGTGAGGGCTTCCATCTGGGTGGTCTGGGCTTCAGTACGGCCCGGAGGACCTGGTGATCCGACAGCCGCAGCACGACAGAGAGGTCAGGATGCCTTACACCGGTACAACCGTCACGTTCGACGCACGCAGGGCGGGAATCACCACGACGCTGCTCGACGGGTGGGGGGCGACCCACCCCGACGGGCGACGGCTCGGCGCGAACAACTACCACCTGACCCTGGACGGGGATCCGTTCCCCGCGGTCTCGGGCGAGCTGATCCCGCAGCGCTATCCGGTCGCCGAGTGGCGCGACGCGATCCTCGCCCTCCGCGACGCCGGGGTCTCGGTCGTGTCGTCATACGTCTTCTGGGGTCTCGTCGAGCCGCGCGCCGGCGAGTTCGACTTCACGGGGCACAACGACATCCGCCGGTTCGCGGAGCTGTGCGCCGAGCTCGGGATGCTGTTCGCCCCGCGTATCGGGCCGTTCAACAACTCCGAGTACCTGCTGGGCGGACTACCGCCCTGGCTGTACGGGATGCCGCTCGTCGAGCGCTCGAACGACCCGCGGTACCTGGAACACGTACGCCGCTATTTCGAGCAGGTCGCCGAGCAGTTCCGCGGACTGTTCTGGTCCGACGGCGGGCCGATCGTGCTCGTCCAGCTGGAGAACGAACTGTCGCACGCGCCGAACGACTGGCGGACGCTGTTCGGCTACACCGCGACCGAGCACCGCGGTCCACAGGACGGCGCCGAGTTCGCCGCGCACATGGAAAACCTCCGCGGGCTCGCGGTGGAAAGCGGGATCACCCCGCCGTTCTTCGCAATGACGGCCTGGGGTCTGCCCGATGAGGTCGCGGCCGGGGGATTCCTGCCGACCTACGGCGCGTACATGGATCTGCACCCGCGGCCCGGCGACAACCATCCGCTCACGACGTTCCAGGGGGGCGAGTACGAGTACCGCGGCCTGCTTCCGACTGCCTTCTGCGAGCTGGGCACCGGATCCCCCGCCCGCGCCGACTACCGGTCGATGACCCCCGCGGCGGCGATGACCACGACCGCTGTGACGCGCTTCGCCTCGGTCGAGTCGCTCTTCCTGGGCTACTACCTCTTCCACGGCGGCACCAATCCGGTACGCGGCGACGGCTTCGGCTGGACGACGAAGGCCCCCGGCTTCCCGGTACGTTCCTACGACTTCTGGGCGCCCGTGAGCGAGTTCGGCGAGCGGCGGGAGTCCTTCCACCGCGCGATCCCGTTCAATCGGTTCGTCCTCGAATTCGGCGCCGACCTGGCGCCGACGGAGGTCGTCGAGCCGCTCGATCCCGTGGTCGACCCCGCCGACGACCGGCTGCGCACGATACTGCGGGCCGGTGGCGACGCGGGATTCGTGTTCTTCGCCAACTACGGCAACAACCACCCGCTCCCGGACCGCGACGACGTGACGGTCGAGGTCCTTCTCGACGGCCGGAACGTCACATTCCCCCGGCGGTCGTCTCTCGCGATCGCGAGCGCCTCGGCAGGCGTACTGCCCGTCGGTCTCGACGCGGGGGCCGGGCTGACGATCCTCTCGTCGACGGCACAACCGCTCGCGCGCCTCGGCAGCCCGGACGAGCCGTTCCTCGTCCTGCACGCCCCTGACGACGGCGAGGCAGAATTCACGTTCGAAGGCGTGGCCCCGGCCGCTGTCGAGGGGGACACCACGGTCTGCCCCGAGGACGACGGCGTGACAGCCGTCGTACGCGTCGACCGCGCCCGCACCTTCCGCGTACGCGGATCGCGGGGCACCGCAACGATCACGACGATCCCGACGTCGTACGCCGAACGGAGCGTCCTCGTGCCGACCCCGGCCGGCCGCCTCCTCGTGTCGAGCGATGTCGAGGTCGGCTACGACAACGACGACGTCGTGCTCTGGGACATCCGTCCGATCGGCGCACCCGCGAGCGTCGCGACCCTGCGGCGTACCGGCGCGGGTGACGACCTCGCGGTACCGCTGCCCGCACCCGTGCCCGTGGCTCCCGTCCGCGCCGAGTACCTCGACGAGCGCCGGGTGCTGCTCACCGCAGAACCCGGGGCGGAGCTCGGCGATCTGTGGGCCGACATCGCCTACACCGGTGACATGCTGCGGCTCTTCGACGCCGGGACGGGCATTCTCGTGGGCGACGACTTCCACCGTGGCATCCCGTGGCGGGTGCGCCTTGGCCGCTTCGCGGAGCAACTGCGCGGCGCCGGGCTGCAACTGCGTGCCGAACCCGTCTCGACGCGGGTCGACGTACGCAACGAGGAGGGCATCCTGCTCGACAGCGCCGAGCAGCCGGCCGGCGACGCGCGTGTCGACAGCCTCGCCTACTCCCAGCGCGTATCGGCGACGGTGCCGGTCGCCGGGCTGCTCGGGGGCTGAGGCGATGACGACCGACTGGGGCACGGTGGCCCTGCACCGGGCCGTCTCGGGGATGCCGCTGCTGGACGCGGACAGTGAGCCCGCCGCGTTCTTCGGCCTCGGGTACGCGCAGGCCGCCGACGACCTCCACGGCGTGCTGCGCCAATACCTCCTGGTACGCGGTGAGCTGGCGACCCTCGGCGACACCGACGACGCGGTCGAGCGTGACCGGAACCAGCGACTCTGGCGTATCCGCGAGGAGGCCGAGGACGCCTACCGTGCGCTCGAACCCTCGGTACAGGAGTGCTGTCGCGCGTTCATCGCCGGTGTACGCGCCCGCATGGCCGAGCATCCCGACGTGGTGCCGGACTGGGCTCCGCCGCTCGACCCGTGGCTGCCGATCGGCGTCAACCGCACGGTGATGCTGTACTGGACGATCGCCGATGCCGTGGCTGTGCTGCGAGCCGCCGGTGTCCCGTTGCCTCCCGTCGTCTCGGAACTCGACCGTACGCCGATGGTGCCCGGTTCGAACGCCTGGGTGCTCATGCCCGCGCGTACGCGGGACGGCGAGACGATTCTCGTCAGCGACCCGCATCTGCCGTTCGGCGGATCGCTGGCCCTGTACGAGGCGACTGTCGCGACGCCGACGTTGCACTACACGGGATTCGTGTTCCTCGGCGCGATGCTGCCCGCGCTCGCGCACAACGCCGATGTCGCCTGGGCGGTCACCACGGGCGGCCCGCGTGTCTCCGATGCCTACCGCGTACCCGACACGGATGCCGATGCGGTCGTACTCAATGGCGTGCGGTCGCCGGTCGTCGCGCGGCATGACGGTGCGGCGTACGTGATCTGCAGCCCCTACACCGGAAAGGCCGGCGACACCGAGCTGCAGCTCCTGCGGATGTTGCGGTCCCGGTCCGCCGCGGAACTGCGTCAGGTGCTGTCGGCGTGCGCGTTCGCGCCGCAGAACGTGCTGGCGGCCGACCGCCACGGGCACGCGTTCTATGTGCGTACCGGGCGGGTGCCCAGGCGCGCCGCCGACGCGGTGGGTGTGCTGGAGCCCACGCAGCTCTGGGACGGATTCCTCGGTCAGGACGAGCTCGTGCACGTCGCCGATCCGGAGTCGGGCTGGCTCGAAAACGCCAACTCCGCGCCCGACACCGTCACCCCCGGCATCCGCGCCGCCGACTGGGCGCCCGACGCGTTCCACGACGTGCCCGGCCGCCAGACCTCGCGCAGCATCCGCGGCATCCAGCTGCTCTCCTCCCCCCACGCGGTGGGGGTCGACGAGGTGATGGCCTGGGCGCAGGACGACCTCTGGCCGGACACCCCGAAGTGGCAGGCCGGTCTCGCGGCGGCGGCGGACGCCGAACCGGAACGCGTCGCGAAACTGCCCGCCGAACGCCGCGAACTGCTCGCGACACTCCTGCGATTCGACGGGCGTGCCGCTTCCGACTCGACCGACGCGAGCGCGTGGCTGTCGTGGCGCAAACACATCGCGGCGACCCCCGTCGCGCCAGGACTGCTCCGTGAACTGGTGGACGCCTTCGACGCCGGCCTGTTGCTCGCGGCGCTGGAGCACTGCCCGCTGGAGGTCCGTGCGTACGGGGAGATTCATCGGTTCGCCTCGGGGGCGCCCGGCCGGGCGGGGGCCTTCACGGTCCGCCCCGTGGCGCCGGGCGATGTGCAGCCTGCGATGCAGGTGCCGTTGCGCGCCACGTACTTCTCGCATGGTGTCGCGGTCGGCGGGGGGCCCGCGCTGCGGATCGTCCGGTTCGGTGCCGGCGGCATGTCGTCGTGGAGTCTCGCGCTGCCCGCGCACGCCGAGATGTTCGCCCGCGGCGAGGTGTTCGCGACTGCTTTCCATCCCGCCGATGCCGAGCTCCGGCAAAGGCTCGCGGCCCGTCACGAGAAAGGCGACTGACATGAGCGGATTCCACCCCGACCTCCTCGCGGCACGCGGCCTTCCGCGCGTACCCGTCACGGCGCAGGAGATCGCGGCCCTCCAGGCCGGGGAGCCCGTCGGGCTACCCGCGCCGCCCGACGTCGCGATCGACGACATCGACGCCCCCGGCGCCTGGGGAGCTCCTTCGGTGCGGCTGCGCGTCTACCGTCCCCGGCCGTCTGCGCCCGGGCGGCGGCCGGCGCTCTACTGGATGCACGGCGGCGGATACCTCAGCGGCTCCCCGGAAAGCGACGACGCCGCGATGATCGGCCTCGTGCGGACGCTCGGCCTCGTGGCCGTATCGGTCCGCTACCGCCTCGCGCCCCGGCATCCGGCCCCCGCCGCGGTCGAGGACGCCTACTCCGGGTTGGCCTGGACCTGGGCCCACGCCGCCGGTCTCGGCATCGACGAACAGCGGATCGCGATCGGCGGCGGCAGCGCGGGGGCCGGACTGACCGCTTCGCTTTCCCATCTTGTACGCGACCGCGGCGAGTACGCGCCGGTGTTCCAACTGCTCATCGAGCCGATGCTCGACGACCGGACCGCGATACGCACCGACCTCGACACCGAGTTCGTACGCGGCTGGGAAGCCCCGAGCAACCGGTTCGCCTGGACGGCGTATCTCGGACAGGAACCCGGGCTCCCGGAGGTGCCCGCCTACGCGGTGCCGGGCCGGCGGGCCGATCTCTCGGGTCTGCCACCCGCCTGGATCGGCGTCGGTACGCTCGACCTCTTCGTCGACGAGGACCTCGACTACGCGAGGCGGCTCAGCGCGGCGGGCGTGCCGTGCGAGACCCTGGTCGTGCCCGGTGCCTTCCACGGCTTCGAGTCGATCTACCCCGACGCCCCGGTCTCGCGGGAGTTCCTCGCCGCCGCTGCCCGCGCGCTCGGGGCCGGTCTGGGCATCGTGGGTGCGTCATGACCGGGGGCGTCATCCGGCCCGGTGAGCCGTGGTTCGACACCGATGGCCACCGTATCCAGGCGCACGGCGGCTCGGTTCTCGCCCAGGACGGCTTCTTCTACTGGTACGGCGAGAACAAGGAGCACACCGCGCCGGGCAGCGGAATCTGGCACTGGGGCATCCGCTGTTACCGGTCGACGGATCTGTGCACCTGGGAGGATCTCGGCCTCATCATCCCGCCCGTCGAGGACGACCCGGACTCGCCGTTGCACCCCGCGCAGATGGTCGACCGGCCGCATATCGTGCGAGATCCGCGTACGGGGCGGTATGTCGCCTGGCTCAAGATCATGCATCGTGACGGGCGGCAGCTCTCGACGGTCCTCGTCGCCGACGCGCTGTGCGGACCGTACGAGATCGTCGCGACGGACGTGCGGCCGAACGGCATGTACGCGGGCGACTTCGACCTCGTCGTCGATCCGGTCGACGGCAAGGGTTACCACTACTACGGCCGGCCTCATTCGGAACTCGTCTGTGCCGATCTCAGCGACGACTTCACGGCGACGACCGGCTACTACTCGACGCACTTTCCCGGGAAACAGCCGCCCGAGGCGCGTGAGGCGCCCGCGTACTTCCGCCGTGGGAGGACCCACTACCTCGTGACGTCGGGCACGAGCGGGTACTTCCCCAACCGGTCGCAGATCGCCTCGGCCGACACCTACCACGGACCCTGGACGGTGCTGGGCGACCCGCACCCCGGCGATCCGACGGGCACCTCCTTCCGCAGCCAGGTGACCTCGGTTTTCCGGCACCCTGGCAAGCGCGATCTCTACATCGCGCTCGCCGACCGCTGGCTGCCGCACCGCTGTGCCGAACAGTCCGATCAGACCGACGTCTTCCGGCGGCTCGTCGCGGGCGAGCCGCTCGACGACGTCGTGACCGCGGAACTGCGGCAGGACTTCTTCACCGCTGACACCCGCGTCGCCGACTACGTCTGGCTGCCGATCCGATTCGACGGCAGCATCCCGACGATCGAGTGGCGCGACGAGTGGCGTATCGACGAGTTCGACTGATTCGACCGATTCCACTGAGAGGAAACCTGATGACCCGGCTCGATGCCGCTTCGACGACGGGCGGCCGCCCGTGCGCGTGACCGCTTTGCGTACCGAACTGTGCGAGTCCCCGCTGGGCATCGGCACCCCGCGGCCCGAGTTCGACTGGAAGATCACATCACCCGCGGACACCCCCGACACGCGCCAGGCCGCGTACCGCCTCCAGGTCGAGGACGCGGTGACAGGGGCATGCGTCTGGGACAGCGGCGAGGTCGCCGACGAGCGTCCGTTCGATGCCCGCTACGACGGCTCCCCGCTCGCGTCGTCCCGCGCCTACCGTTGGCGCGTGCGCGTCGTCGGTGACGCGGGCACCCGCAGCGCATGGAGCCACTGGGCGCGGTTCGAGACCGCGAAACTCCACCCGGCCGACCTGGTCGCCGCGTGGATCGCCCTGGCGCAGGAGTCCGACCCCGACGACGCGTCGGTGGCGACGTTCCGGCGCGAGCTGGACCTGCCGGCGGCCGTGGTACGCGGCCGGGCGTACGTCTCCGCCTGTGGTTGGTACAAGCTCTTCGTCAACGGTCACGACCTCACCGGTCCCGCGCTCGTGCCGCGCTGGACGCCGATGGATCACCTTGTCGAGTACCAGGTCTATGATCTCGGCGGCCTCCTGCGGCCCGGCCAGAACGTCCTGGGTGTGGCCGTCGGCGACGGGCGGTTCCGCGGTGGCCTGAGCGCGTTCGACCGGCGGCGCAGCTATGGCGACCGGTTGAGCGCCTTCGTCCAGGTCGAACTCGACCTCGCCGACGGTACCTCGGTGCGGCTGCTGAGCGACGAAGACTGGAGTGGCGGCCGGGGCGCGATCCTGCGCAGCGACCCGATGCGCGGTGAGCGTCGGGATCTGCGGCTTCCCTTCGACGATTGGCTCGGCGACGTCAGCCCCGCACGGTTGCGTCCCGTCGCCGTCGTCCCGTCACCGTCGGGTGTCCTCGTCGCGGAATCGGTGCCCCGCGTCACGGAGGTCGGGGTGCGTTCGCCGGTCACCGTCACCGTTGCTCCCGGCGGAGCGCAGATCGTCGACTTCGGGCAGAACCTCGCGGGTGTCGTACGTGTACGGCTTGCCGCCGGTGCCGGACCCGAGGTCCGTATCACCTACAGCGAACTGGTCACCCCCGACGGTGAGCTGGAGACCGACTACATCCAGGTGGACAAGGCGCATCCGAAGTTCTTCCGCGACGACATCGTGCTCAACGGCGACGAGCATGTCTTCCAGCCCTGGTTCAGCATCCAGGGATTCAGGTACGTCGAGATCGTAGGAGCGCAGCCGCTCGGCCCGGACGATGTACGTGCTGTCGTGCTGTCGAGCGACCTCACTTCCGCCGGGGAGTTCCGCTGCTCCGATCCGCGTCTGGAGCGCCTGGAGTCGAACGTCCGCTGGAGTCTGCGTTCGAACTTCACCGACACGCCGACGGACTGCCCCACCCGCGAACGCGCGGGGTGGACCGGCGACATCCAGGTCTTCGCCGAGACGGCGGCGCTGCTCGTCGACGCGCAGGCGTACCTGCGCCGGTATCTCGTCAATGTGGCTGCCGAGCAGTTGCCCGACGGCCGGATTCCGCCGTACATCCCGAGCGAGACCTCGGCGTTCAGCGGTCCCCTCCTCGACACTCTCGACGCCGTTTCGAGTTCCGTCGGCTGGGGTGACGTCGCTGTGCTCACCCCGTGGGACCTTTACCTCGCGTACGGCGATCGCCGTGTTCTGGAGGCCCTGTACGTGACGGCCGAGCGCTGGGTGGCGAGCCTGGACGCCCTGGCGCGACGCGGTCGTCATCGCAGCCGCCGGTTCACCTGGGGGGCCGGCCGGCTCGAACGGTGGATCGTCGATCAGGGCTTTCATTGGGGCGAGTGGTTGCGTCCGGGCGAAGGCGACGAGGAGATGGAGCACAACTGGCGCTTCGGGCGGCCCGTCGTCGCGACCGCGTACTTCGCCCACTCCTCGGCCGTGCTCGCCCGGATCGCGGGCGTCCTCGGCCGTGACGAGGACCGGGTGCGCTATGAACGGCAGGCGGCCCTGATCCGCAAGGCCTGGCGGCGCGCCTTCGTACGCCGGGACGGCCGTATCGGTGACGACCGCCAGGACGACTACGTTCGGGCGCTCGCTTTCGGTCTGGTCGAGGAACGCGACCGGCCCGCCGCCGTCACCCGGCTCGTGGCGCAGATCGAGGCCGGCGGACATCACCTCGGCACGGGGTTCCTCTCGACGGGAATGCTGTTGCCGGTGCTCGCGGATCACGGGCGGGCGGACCTCGCGTACGCGGTCCTGTTGCAGGAGACCCAGCCCTCCTGGCTGGCGCAGATCGCGCTCGGCGCCACGACGATCTGGGAGCGCTGGGACGGCATCGATGCGGACGGGCGGCCACAGGCGTCGCACAATCACTATGCGCTCGGCGCGGTCGTGAGCTGGCTTTACCACGGGGTCGCGGGCCTCGTCCCGACCGCCCCCGGGTGGCGGGAACTGAGGATCGAGCCGCGCCTCGGGGGCGGTCTGACGTCAGCGGCGGCGCGGGTGCGGACGCCCTACGGAACCGCGGCGAGCTCCTGGGAGTTGGCGGGAGGCACCGTACGGCTGCGGGCGGAGGTGCCGTTCGGCACGCGTGCGGTCGTCGCACTCCCCGACGGCGACCGCCGGCTCGGTCCGGGAGTCCACGAGTTCCGATACCAGGCACCGGCCTGAGACGGCGGTGCCGTACGCAGGCGCGTACGGCACCGCGTCCGGTCAGGAGAACCGGATGTGGTCGATCTTTCCGGACCACGTGCTGCTCAGGCTGCCGATGCGGTAGTTCCACCGCGTCGCCGGCTCGAACATGAACTGCTGGACCGTCCCCGTCCATCCCGGCACGGTCGACATGTCGAGCACGTACTCGTGGTACTCCGAGCCCGGCAGGAGCGAGAAGGAGGTGCCCTTCAGCCCCTGTTCGTTGGGCACCGGCCAGCCGACCCCCGGCTGATCGAACGACGTGTGGCCGGACGTCGTGAACAGCAGATAGGCGGTCGAGCGGTTGTCGGGGTTGTTCATGCGGATGTGGACGTAGCGTGTACTGGCCGCCGGGATGGCGAGCGAGCCCGGTGACAGGAACGCCGGCTCGTAGCCGCCGGTCGTCGTGGTGACTCCGTCGGACACCGTGACGGCCGAGTAGCCCGCCGTCGGGTTCTGCGTCGCGATCGTCGCGGCCGTGTAGGTGCGGAAGTTGAGGCTGCGGTTGGTCTCCGGGCCGTTCCATGTGCCGCGGTTGTCGGCCGAGTAGTACTCCCCGAACGAGGCCGCCGGGTTGGACGCGCTGTCGCTGAACCCGAGCCCGTAGGTGCCGCCGTCCGGGATGACGTACGGGTTGTGGATGACGAGCGCGTACGTCGCCGCGGTGTCGAGGCCGGTGAGTCCTGGGTAGACGCTGACGTAGCCGCCTGTCGTAGTCACCGACGAGGCCGGGACGGCACCGGTGAACAACGTCGTCCCCTTGTGGGCTGCCGAGTCGGTGATCTTGACGACGCTGAAGTAGAGGCATCCCGCCGGGCTGCCCGACTTGTAGGCCCAGAAGTCGATCTGGGCCAGCCTCGGAGTGCTCACCGTGAACTGCTGCATCCGCGAGTAGTTCCAGTTGATGTCGTCGTGCGGGGTGAAGGTGCCGCTCGTGTTGTCGACATCGACCGTGGGTGAGGCGGAGGGGGTGCCGGTCGTGGCGCAGCTGACGTCGGGCTTTGCCGTCCAGCCGTCTGCGCTGCCGAACTCCCATCCGGTGGCCGCCGGTTTGGTCAGCTGTACGCGGTCGACGAGGAAGGTCCCGGCCACGCTCGTGAGTTCGATCCGGATGCGCTGGATCGTGCCGGTCCAGTTGGCGTTGCCGGACATCGGGATGATGGTGTTGCGGAAGCCCTCCACGAGCCCGGCTGTCGACTTCGGCTCTATGGAGAACTTCACCGAGCGCGCGGTCGTGAAGGACTGGCCCACGGCCGTGGTGAAGTAGATCCGGCCGGAGGTCGCCGACGTGTTGTTGGCGTAGTCGAGCCGTACCGCCGAGTGGTTCGCGGTCGGCAGGCCGAGGCTGTCGGGTGAGTCCATGGTGGTCGTTCCCGCGACGGTGTTGACCGTCGCGTGGCCGCGGTTCACCGACGCCGTGGCATTGGTCGTCCAGCCCTGCGGGTCACCCGCGGCGGCGAAGGACCAGGTGCCCGCCGGGTCGGAGTTCGCCGACGTCGAGGTGTACGCGAGCGACGGCGCCCAGCTCACGGTGGCGGCTCCCGCCGGGACCGAGAAGCGGATGACGTCGCCGGCCGTGACCGCGAGGTCGTCGGCCTTGACCGATGTCCCCGACGTGCCGACGCTCGCGGTCGCGAGGGTCGTGCCGTTACGCGTCACCGTGGCCGTGGTCGTGCCGGACTCCGTCATCGGGTAGCCCCGGAGGCTGATGACTCCGGTCGTTGGGGCGGTCCAGGTCAGCCCCGCACCTGTCGTGGCGGCCGGGGTCAGTGTGAACTTGTCGATCGTGGTGCCCGAGCCGGTGTAGCTTGCCGTGGACGAGTGGTAGGTGAGTGCCGTCCATGTTGATCCCGAGCCCTGCTGGTATCCCCAGGGCGAGGCGCCGAACTGGGCGGCCGCGTGGGAGATGTCCGATGCCGCGCCGATCGAGGTGTTGTTGGCCGACGTGAAGCTCGCGAGGCTGCCACCGCCCTGAGCCGTCAGGAACGCGTACGGCTCGTGGTAGAGGTTGTCGGAAACCGTCGCCTGTACGGGGATACTGCCGCCGTGCTGCGTGATCGCCCCGCCGCCGGGATAGGGCATGTTGTTCTGGTAACCGTTGCGGATGAACACGTTCGAGCTCGCGACCCCGGCCGTCGAGAAGTCGGACGGGCCGTGGATCGCGAGATACTCGATCGCCCCGCCGTAGTTGTCGGCGAAGTAGCTGCCGACGACCTTGACGTCGTTGGTCAGCGACTCGTAGTCGATCGCCGTCATGTCGGGGTTCTGTGTGTTCGGCGCGTTGACGATCATGTTGTTCGCGAGCAGTACGTGGTTGACCTGGCCCAGGAACAGCGAGGTGGTCCCGACGGCGGTACGGCACGCGCCGGCGGTGTCGATGGTCGAGTTGCGCACGACGACGTTCGTGGCCGCCTGGAGGGTGAGCGCGACGCAGGGGACGCCGGTCTCGGAGACGCGGTCGAGGGTCTGGTTCGCGTCGTCATGACTTGAGGAGTACCGGTCGACGAGCACGTTCTGGAAGGTCAGGTCGCCGTCGTTGCCCGGTACGGGCGTCGCCCCGGAAAGTGTCCCCTGCCGGGTGATCGCGATGCCCTGGGCGTTGTGGCTCGTGGTGACGCGGGAGAACGTCAGACCGGTCAGTGCGGTCTGGGTCGCGGTCTGCGCGGCCGTGGCCCGCACCAGGACGCCGATCTGGCTGCTGTCGTGGACCGACAGGTCACTGAACGTCAGGCCGTTGTTGTCCAGCGTCGTGTAGGTGGCCATGATGCCGTAGGCGAGCGCACCCGATCCCGACGACGTCTTGTCGCCGATGTCGAGACCGGTGACGACGGCGTGGGTGGGATCGGTGAGGCTGATCCCTGTTCCGGTCGGAGTGCTCGGGATGCGCGGCGCGCCTCCCGTGCCGTACGCGCCGATCGTCGCGGGCTGGGCCGGGCTGCCGGACATGCCGACGCTGAGCTCCTGTGACCAGGAGGCGCCGCGGGCCAGCAGCAGACTGTCGCCGGCCTTGAGCGTCACGGAGCCCGTACGGGTGAACGTGCACCACGGCTGGGCAGTGCTCGTGCCGGGGCCGGAGTCGGAGCAGTTCGAACCGCTGAGGTTGTTCACGTAGTAGGTGACGGGGGTGGCGGCCTGAGCCGGGAGCACGGTGGTGAGACTTGCCGCCAGTACCCCGGCGGCGAGCGCCGCCAGCAAGGGGGTACGACTGGGTTTCACGGAGGGTCGCATCGTCGCGTCCTCATCTTCGAGATCCGGCAGAACGGGCATCCTGCCGGGCGGATCGCACATGACGGCGATCACCCGCGATCGCGAGGCTGGTGGCGCACCACGAGCAGAGTGAATCGATATACCAGTACTATCGATCACCCTTCCCTCTGTCAACACCCGTATCTGGCAAGCTTTCAGTGGCTCCTTGCCCTTGCTTTCTCCGTACCGGTGTTGACTCGGCCGACAGCGGCACAATAACGTTTCACCGATGAATTTCGCGTGGTGTGACGAGACGGCCACCTGGTGAGCCCCCAAGCGACTGCGCTCGTGGCGCGGCTCGCGGCGTATGTCGAGGCGGGCGAGGTGGCGGGGGGCGCGTTGCGTTTCCGCCGCCACGGTGTGCTGGTCGAGAGCGCCGCGCTGGGCCGGTCGGATGCCGGGCGGTCCGCATGCGTGAACGACCGCTCGGTCTTCCGGCTGGCGTCCCTCACGAAGCCTGTCGTAGCGGTCGCTGTGCTGCAGGCGGTGGAGGCCGGTGTCCTCGGCCTCGACGACCCGGTCAGCCGCCTGATCCCCTCGTACGCCTCGACGGCCGTGGCACAAGGCGTCCGGGTCTCGTGGACTTCGCACGGCGGCGGCGCCGTGCGTCCGCGGACCGTGCCCGCGGCCCGTCCTGTCACCGTCCGCGACCTGCTGACCCATTCGAGCGGGCTCGGGCAGGGGCCCGACAGCCAGGGGTTCCTGGATGCCCTGTCCCGCGACGACGACACGCTCGCCGAGCGTGTCGACTCCTATGCGCGTGTGCCGGGTGACGCTCAGCCGGGCGAGAGTGCGGGATACAGCCCGAAGGTCGGATTCGACGTCCTCGGCCGGATCGTCGAGATCTGCGCGGGCACCGACCTGCAGAGCGCACTGCGGGCGTCGGTCCTCGGTCCGCTCGGGATGACCGACACCGCCTTCGTGCTCACCGACGAGCAGGAACGCCGGCTGGTACGCCTCTACAGCCACGACGGCGGCCGCCTGCGCGACGAGAGCGGCTGCGACGGTGACCAGGGGATGCGTTCCAATTCTGCCGGGCTCCACTCCGGTGCGGCGGGGCTCTTCAGCACGGTCGTGGACATGGACCGGTTCGCCCGCATGCTGGCCGGCGGCGGATCGCTGGAGGGCACCCGCATCCTGCGGCCGTCGACGGTCCGTGCGATGAACACCGAACGAGCGCGCGGCGCCCGGGAACTGTCGCCCGGCCGGGAATGGGGGCTCGGCGTCATGGTCGGGGTCGCAAAGGACGATGACGTCCGAGCCCCCGGCGCGTACGGGTGGAGTGGCGCATGGGGTACGCATCTCGTCGTCGACCCGCGCAACGCCACCACGCTCGTGCTGATGGTCAACCGTGCGGACATCGGCGGGGCCGACTCCCCCCTCTCGCGTGACCTGGAGCGCCTGGCACTTCGCACCTGCAAGAGACTTCGCACCGACAAGAACACAGGGGGCACGGCATGAGGCCGTCCAGTACGCACGTGCGCCGGGCACTCGTCACGGGCGGGTCCAGCGGACTCGGTGCGGCGAGCGCGGACCGGCTGCGCCGGGACGGCATCCACGTCATCACCGTCGATGTCGCCGGCGAGCCGGACGTGACGCTCGACGTCACCGACGACAGTGCCTTCGCCGCAGTCGCGGCAGAACTCGGCCCCGTGGACATCCTCGTCAACTGCGCGGGGATCGTCGGGCCGGGCGCAGCGCTGATCGAGACGACCGCGGCGGACTGGCGCCGGGTGCTCGACGTCAACGTGCTCGGCGTCGTCGCCTCGATGCGCGCCGTCGTCCCGGGCATGGTCGAGCGCGGCTGGGGTCGCGTCGTGAATCTCGCGAGCATGGCGGGCAAGGACGGCAACCCCAACCTGTCGGTCTACTCGGCGTCGAAGGCAGCCGTCATCGCGCTCACCAAGTCGGCGGGCAAGGAGCTCGCGACGACGGGGGTACTCGTGAACGCGATCGCGCCGGCCGTCATCGCGACGCCCATGAACGCGGCCACCGCGCCCGAGGCACTCGCACACCTCACCGACCTCATCCCGATGAAGCGCGTCGGCCGGCCCGAGGAGGTGGCCGAACTCGTCGCCTGGCTCGCTTCCGATGCCGTGAGCTTCTCGACGGGAGCCGTCTACGACATCAGCGGCGGCCGGGCGGCCTACTGAACACCCCTCGTGCCACCCCTTGCCGCCGCCGGCCCGGCCGCATCCGTCCGACACCAGCCACGACTCGGCGCCCTGTACGACATCAGCAGCGGCCCGGCCGCTTGCAGCGGCCCGGAGGCCGAGACAATCGGCGGGCGCCGTGCGCCGGCCGGGGGGCTGCGTTGTCTGTCGCGTGCCGGTGACCGGCTGAGGGCCACGGCAGAGGCCACCGGGCGCCACCCGGCCCCTTTTCGGTGCTCCACCGGGGCAGAGTCACCGGTCAGCCGCTTGAGGTGCCTGCCCGCCGGGCGGGAGGAGTGCGCGCGAGAGGGCGCCGCTCAGCCATACCCGTTCCGGTGTCGGATCACGGACGGGTCCGGTGTCAGGTCACGGACGGGATCTGTGTGCGCTCTCGCACGATGATCTTGCCGGTGTTCCGGCCGTGCAGCATTCCCAGGAACGCGTCCACGATGTGCTCGAACCCGTCAACGGCCGTCTCGTCCAGAGCAAGCCGGCCACTCTGCAGATGCGGTACCGCGAACTCGTACAACTCGTCCTGCACGTCACGGTAGTTGCTGACCAGGAAGCCCTCCATGCGGATGCTCTTTTCCACGATGTCCGCGTAGTCGAAGCGTGGCTGCGACGCGCCGGGGCTGTTGTACTGGCTGATCGTGCCGATGCGGACGATGCGTCCGAACTCGCGCAACGCTCCGACCGCCGCGGCCAGTTGCCGGCCGCCGACGTTGTCGACGAACACGTCGATGCCGTCCGGAGCAGCCTTGCCGAGCAGATCGGCGGCGGGCCCCTCGTGATAGTCGAAGACGGCGTCATAGCCGACCTCCCGCGTGAGATGGCCGGCCTTCGCCGCCGAACCCGCACTGCCCACGAGCCGACCGGCGCCGAGCAGCCGGGCGAACCGCCCGGTCGCGGTACCGACCCCTCCCCCGGCGGCCGACACGAACAGGTCCTCGCCCTCCTGGAGCCGGGCGATCCGGGTCAGGCCCACATAAGCGGTCAGACCGGTGCCGCCGAGGATGCCCAGGTACGCGGTCAGAGGTACCCCGTCGAAGCGGGGCAGCCGCCGGATCTCCCCGGGCGTGAGCACTGCGTGCGTGCGCCAGCCCCGCCGGTGGAACACGATCTCGCCCTCGGCCAGCCGAGGCGTGCGCGAGGCGATGACCCGCCCGATGGTGCGCCCCTCCAGCGGTGTGCCGAGCGCGAAACCGCCGGGCACCTGGTCCATCATCTCGCGGTGGTAGGGGTCGACGGACCAGTAGAGGTTTTCCACGAGCGCACTGCCCGCCGGGGGCTCGGGAAGCGCGGACTCGACGAAGCCCGGCGCCGCACACCTCCACAACATGGCACCCTCCGGACAACTCCGGCCCCCGCACGGGACAGCCTCCGGGCAAGCCCGGCAAGGATGCCCACGTACGGGACAGCCTCCGGGCAAGCCCGGCGACGATACGGAGCAGCGGCTGCCCGGCCGTGCGCCGACACCCGGCGTCCATGCATCACCGCCACCTGAGCTGCTTCCGGATACTGCCGGTTCTCAGCCTCACTCAGGAGTGCGGATGCCGGCAGGCGGCGCCGGCGGACCCGGAAGCGCTCGGCAGCCAGGCATCAGGCGGATCTGTGGCGGGCGCCGCCCTCGACGTGGATCGTCTCGCCGGAGACAAAACCCGCACGGAGGAGCCACATCACCGTGTCGACGACGTCGTCGCTCTCACCGTGGCGTCCGACGAAGGTCCCGGCCGCGCTCTTGCTCAGCAAGGCGGCCTTGTTGTCACCCAGGCGATCCCATGCGCCCGAGTCCACGACACCGGGCGAGAGGGCATTGACCCGTACCGGCGCCAGATCAGCCGCCAGGTGGCGCGCGGCGTACTCGACCGCACCGTTCGTGACCCCCTTGACGAGTGATCCCGGCCCAGGGCGCCAGCCGACAACGCCGGAGAACAGCACCATCGACCCGGTCGGCCGCAGTACCGGCGCGAAGTGCTTGGCCACCAGCATCGGGCCGACCACCTTCGCGGTGAACGCAGCCAGCAGTTTGTCGCGATCCAGCTCGGTCGCGCGAACATCGTGCGGCGCCGAACCGGTCGTCACGATGTGGTCGATACCATCCTCCAGCCGTTTCGCCGCGGCCGCGAGCGTCGACTCGTCCTGCAGATCGACCCGCACCGCTGTGGCGCCGATCTCGCTCGCCAGCACGTCGGCCGCAGCCAGATCGCGGGCACCGACAACAACGTCGTACCCGTCCTTCACCGCACGCCTCGCAACGGCCGCGCCAAGCGCCCGTGCACCGCCAATGACCAGGATCCGTTCCATGTGCCTCACGCCCTCTCGTAGGATCGGGCACAACGGTATGGATTTGATACCGGTATCTTCAACGAAACCGGGAGCAGCAATGGGCAAGGCGTACAACGTGATGGCAGCAACCTGCCCGAGCCGCACGGTGCTGCACCGTATCGGCGCCCGCTGGACCGTGTTCGTCGTCAACGCCCTCGACGACGGACCTCGCCGCTTCAGCGCACTGAAGGGACATATCCGGGGCATCACCCCGAAGGTCCTGACCGAAACCCTGCGCTCCCTGGAAGCCGACGGTTTGATCAGCCGTCACGAGTACGACGAGAACCCGCCCCGCGTCGAGTACGCCCTGACACCGCTGGGCCGCTCCCTGCTCATCCCACTGCGCGCCGTACGGCTCTGGGCCGAAGAGCACGTCCAGGACATCGAGACGGCCCGGGCCCGCCAGCCGGTTCACCAACCCATGAGCCGACTGCCGGAATGAACCAAAGCGGCAGGACCACCACCCGCGACGAACCGGGTCACACCACCCACCGGATGCCCGCCCCACTCAGCCGGACGGGGGCCTGACCTCCGTCTGGGCCACCGGGCCGACGGGCCACCGGGCCATCCACCGCCCAAGCCCATGAAGAAGACATCTGTACGGGCAAGATGGCCCCGGAGGCCGGAGACAGCGTCCTGCTGGTTCAGCCGGACGCCCGCATGACCAACCGCACAACGCCCGCAGGCTCCGCGGACCCAGCCGACAGCAGGCACGGAGGAAGACCCGCACGGCCCCTGGGACGTCGGTGGGCGTCTTGATCAGGACGTCAGAGTGACCCACCGGCCAGTGCCGTCCGTCTCGACACATTCCTGATACGGATCCAACGGGCCCGGCAGTTCCCGGCACTTCCAGACGGATCCTGCGGCATGGACTGCCGTAGCCACTTCGCCCCTGTTCCAGCTCCGCCCGAAGATCGCCCGGTTCCCCTCGGTGTACGGCAAGTTCACGATGGACCACACCGTGAACGGGCAGCGCGTGGTGCTGTCGGCCGTCCTCCCCCACCTCCAGGTCACCGCCCTGGACGAGATCCAGCGGCAGGTCGCCCCCTGCGCGCACGGCGACGCCGAGCAGCTCCCGGAGCTCGCCGGGGCCCGCCTGATCCAGCGCCTGCCCCTGCTGATCGACGGCGCGGCGTACGGGTCACGCATCCGTCCGCTCCGCACCCGGGCCGCCACCATCGGATCGTTCGCGGTCACCTCGCTGTCGCACAGCGTGGCGGACCGGCGCGCGTCGTCGGCCGCACTTGCTCTCGGCCACGTGCGCGTCCGGTTCACCGGACGGTGAAATCGGCCGCCTCGGTGTCCAGGGTCGTGGTGCCGTTCTCCGCGGTGGCCAGGACGGCGACGTGCCAGGCACCGCGCGGGGAGGACTCGGCTTCGGCAGCGGTGACGTCGGCGGTGTAGGTGCAGCGCACGGTGTTCTGCCCGGAGGGCTCGCAGTCGGCAGACTCCACTGCGGCCATGTCCTCGGCGGTCAGCCCCTTCTTGGCGAAGGACGAGTTCTGCGGCCAGGCCAGCACCTTCACGCTCTTGACACCGGAGGACGCCGTGACGTCGGTGACAAAGGCCAGCGAGCCGTCTCGGTCCCCGTCGGGAGCGGTGTAGCGGGCAGTGCTGTGCGTCAGCACCGGGGCCTGCTCTGCGGCCTGGGCGAAAGCGAAGGCACCGGCACCACCGAGGAGGACGACACCGGCTACTACGGACAGGGCAACGCGTCGGGACATGGGGTTCTCCGTAACTGTCTCAGCACTGAATCGGGTCGGCGCCACTCTGCTGCGGCCCCGCACCGATACTCCCCACGTGAGCATGCACCGGACATGAGCACACGTACTCAACCCGACCTGAGTGGCGGCGCGGGAAGGCAGTCCGGAGGCGACCGTCCCCTGTCGTCACGGCCACCATGATGTCGGCGTAGCGCTCCGCGGAGCCGCTACTCCCCCGGTTCCCTGCGTCCCACCGGGGGCGCCGTCAGACCCGCCAGGACGAAGGCGACGACCGTGCGGCTGTCGGGGAAGACCTGGTTCTCGGCGGGTGTCCGTGCCAGCGGGCGCCCGTAGATCTCCATCACCAGGCTGAAGGCCAGCTCGCACCGTTCGGTGACCTCCTGCGGCGTCAGGTCCGGCAGTGCGCGGCCCAGCCGCACCTCGAAGGGGGCAGGGGTGTACGGCGTCGAGACGTTCGGAAGCTGTCCCGAGGGCAGTGCCGTACGCGCCAGCAGATGCACGAGCACCCGGCCGTCCCGCGTCCCGACGAGCTCGGCGAACGGCTCGACGAGCCCCCCCACCAGTTCCTCGACCACGGCACCGTCGTCGGGAACACGGTCCCACCAGGACCGCCACACAGGACCCAGCTCCTGTTCGAGCAGCGCCGAGATCAGTCCCTCACGGGAACCGAAGTGGTAATGGACCGCTCCCGGGTTCAGCCCGGCCGCCCCGTTCACCGCGCGCAGGGAGACCTGATCGGCCCCTTTCTCCAGGAACAGTTGCTTGGCGGCGGCAAGAAGGCGCTGCCGCGTGGGGGTGTCCGCGTCACTCACGGAGCCATTGCATCACAGGTGCCCCCACCAGGATCCCCTGTCAATCAGTGATTGAATTATGATTGAAAAAGGTGGCGGGACTCCCGTGACCCACCAGCACCACCGCGGTCGCCACGGTGACCGAGCACCGCACGAAGGAGAATCACCATGGGTACATACGCTGTCACCGGCTCGGCCTCGGGCATGGGCGCCGCCAGCTCCGCCCGGCTGCGCGCCGCCGGACATCGCGTCATCGGGGTGGACCTGCGGGACGCCGACGTCGTCGCCGACCTGGGCACGGCCGAGGGCAGGACCCACGCCGTACGGGAGATCATCCGGCTCGCCGACGGCCGGCTCGACGGTGTCGCGGCGGTGGCGGGCGTCGGACCGCAGGTGCGTGACGCCGCCGCCGTCGCTTCGATCAACTACTTCGGCCCCGTGGCTCTGCTGAGCGGACTGCGCCCGGCGCTGGAGGCCGCAGGCGCGGGCCGCGCCGTGGTGATCAGCTCGAACTCCTCGACCACCGTGCCGATGATCGACGACCGGCTTGTGGACCTGATGCTCTCCGGTGATGAGGAGGCGGCTCGCGCCCACGCCGGTACAGCGCAGACCGCGCTGCCGGCCGAACTGGCGGCGAACAGCCCGAGCATCAGCACCTACGCCACCTCGAAGTTCGCCCTCTCCCGCTGGGTACGGGCCACCGCGGTCACCCCGGAGTGGGCACGCCGGGGCATCACCCTCAACGCCATCGCCCCCGGTGCCGTGATCACCCCGCTGATGACCGGATCCACCATGAAGGCGGAGGACCTCGACGCGGACGCGTTCCCCACCCCGATGCCGCTCGGCGTCTTCGGCCACCCCGAGGACATCGCCTTCTGGGTCGAGCAGTTCCTGCGCCCGGAGGCCCGCTTCACGACGGGTTCCCTGCTCACCGTCGACGGCGGCACCGACGCCGCGATGCGGACGGACGCCCAGCCCACGGCCATGCCCCGGCCCGTGACCGGCTGAACGACGTGCCGGTGCGGCGGCCCGACCTCTCCACCGCCGCCGCCCCGGTACCCGTCCGCGGGCCGACGCCGGGCACCGGGGCGGCGAGGGTCCTGCGAGGTGAGGTACGTCGAGGGGGGAAGGCAAGGAAGGGCGTACCGGACCCAGACGTGCAGCCCCATCCCGCTGCTTACGGTCTTCCCCGCGCCGTGCTGGGTGATCTGCGGGTCCAACCGATGAAGCGGGCCGGCGCCAGTCATGACTCGTAGGGTGGGATGGGGCCGACCGGATTCGAACCGGCGTCCTCCCACATGCGGTGAAGGCGCGACTACCACTGCGCTACGAGCCCCATCCCGCTCGCGAGCATACGAACCCTCCGCTGCTCGTGCATGGTCGGACGCGACAAGCGACTACTTGACGTGACAAGTCACGGATCTTCGGCCGGGTTCGCCGGCTACCGGCCTGAGCGCCACGTCCGAACAGGGCGTGGCGCCAGGTCTTCGTCGCCCCGTTACGGTTGCGCGCCTACACCCGTACCGCCTTACCCCATGCCTCCAGCAGTTCGCGTTCGCGTCGGCCGCTCAGACCGGCCCGGCGAGGCCGGTCCAAACCCTGCTCCGCCTCCCAGCGCAGGGTGTCCTCCAGTAGTTCCGCTCGGGGCCGATGCCGTAGGCCGACCGAGCCGGCCGCAGAACCGTTGCGGGCGCTGAAGCCGGCCCAGTCCGGGTCGGCCATCCACATGGCGAGCGATTCCGGGCCCATGAACTGACCCACCTCCTGCCCGAGCAGCCAGTCGGCGTCGGCCTGCACCACCGGCCCGGTATGCCGGCCGATCTCCCGCGACAGTGCGACCCACTCGCCGAACGGCACGATCGGGCCGACCGCGTCGTACGTTCCGGTCGTCCCCTTCTCCGCACAGTCGAGCAGCCACGCCGCGAGGTCACGCGCGTCAACCGCCTGCGTCGCGAGGCCGGGTGAGGCGGGCACCAGTAGTGGCGTCAGGGGCTCGCGCGCCGCGCGGCCGACCCAGTATCCGGTGCGGCCGCTGTGGTCACCGGGACCGCCGATCAGTCCCGCCCGCGCAATGAGGAGACGGTCACCCACCGCAGCCGCAGCGGCCTCCTCACAGGCCACCTTGGCCTCCCCGTACTCCTCGCGGTCGGCCTCGTCCCGCTCGGCCGCCGGGAGCAGCTCCGCCGACTCGTCCGCGTCCAACTGCGCATGTGAGGCATACGCGCTGATCGAGGACACGTACGACCAATGGGCCGTCCGCTCACCGAGGCTTGCCAGTGCCTCACGTACGAATGCCGGCTGCCACGACACCTCGACCACGGCATCCCAGTCCCGGCCCGCCAGGCTTTCGTACGCTGACGGATCACGTCTGTCCGCAACGGCCAGTGCCGCGCCCTCGGCCACTTCGCCACTCTCACCGCGGGCCAGGCAGGTCACCCGATGCCCACGTTCCAGTGCCTGCCGCGAAATCTCGCGGCCCACCCACGCTGTCCCACCCAGTACCAGGATCTCCATCAGCAGACTCAAACACGGACGTTGAGTCTGCGGGCCCCTGCTTCGCCGAGGGCGTAGCGATCCGCATGGAAGCACCGGCACGTCCCGCCCGACTGACGGCTCCCTTCAGACGTTGTCGCGGTCTGCCGGCTCAAGTAGGATCACCGCCGTGAACACCGGACCGGCGCTACGCCACACACGGATTGGCCACCCGGCGGACGGCTGATCAGGCAGCGGGGGCGGAGAAGGCACCCCCTCAGTTCGGCACGCGGACCTCCCAGGGCTCGTGCACCGCGAGTCCCTTTTCGTGCCGAACAAAACTGAGGTCAGCCGAATGACAGTCACGTTCAACCACACCATCATCGCCGCGAAGGATCGTCAGGAGTCGGCCCGCTTCTTCCGAGAGCTGTTGGAGCTGCCGGAAGCTCCTTCCTGGGGCCCGTTCACCAACATTCAGCTTGCTGATGGTGTGCTGCTGCAGTTCGCTGAGCCGCCGGTGGAGATTCAGATGCAGCATTACGCGTTCCTGATCGACGATGAGCTGTTCGATCGGGCGTACCAGCGGCTCTGTGACCACGGAATCGAGCACTGGGCCGATCCCCAGATGCGACGCTCGGGCGAGATCAACAACGGGCACGGCGGTCGGGGCGTGTACTTCAAGGACCCCGGCGGCCACGCGATCGAGTTGATCACCCGCCCGTACCTGTAGCCGGGGCGGAGCCTGGTCGGGCACCCGAAATGCGGCGCCCGACCGGGCAGCCGGCTGAGCCGAAAAACCGCGATGAGCCAGCCGTAGCCGGGGCTGCCGGTGGCCAACTACGGGTCGACAAGCCCGCCAACGGCAATCCGGCACGACACCATGTGAACCGCACCGGGCTCGGTGGAGACTCTATGCATTGACTTCAGCCGCCGGTCAGGGCTGGCGTTGAACTCGTGATGTCGCATGGGGCTGACCGGGCCCTGTGCTGTGCGGTATCACCGTGGGATGCGGTGTCCACCCGGGGGCGAACTGACCGTCGGACGTCGGGAGTTCCGGGCGCAGTTGCGGCTGAAGACTGCTGAGCGGTTCGAGTGGGGTGTGACGAGCGCGGTGATCGCCAAGGAGTTGCGGGGCAGCCTCCGGTCTGTGCAGGGGTGGTACCGGACCTGGGCGCTGCGCCGGCCGACGCGCCCAGCACCAGTTCCTTCCTGCCGGACGGGCTTGAAGTCTTGAAGTCCCCTTCCGGACGGCAACACGCGCGGGGAACTACCTCAGATCCGGCTTGGGCCGGGCACCATCACCCCGCCACGACGGCCCGCCGCCCGTACCGGTGGGAGGCCGTCCTGTCGGGCCGAAACTCACCGGTCACCACTCGGCGGGATCTGTCCGCCAGACGAAGACCTCGGTGCTCGGCAGCCGCTCGGAGAAGCGGCCCGACGGGGACGACCTGAGCAGCAGTTGACGGAGGTCTTCCTCGAAGTCCTCTCGGCGAGTCCCTGAATGCGCTGTCGTCGAGGGCAGTGGCGGACGGTGAGTGTTCAGGACTGCGTGTCGGCCCCGGTCATGGAAACCACCGCGTCCGTGACCGTGTTCCTGTACAGGCCCAGCTTGGGCCTGAGTACCTTCGCGCTCGGGCCGAGCGGGAAGTTGAGCGTGTCCGCGTTGGGCATGTGGTCGCCGTCGGCCAGCACGTTCATCTCGTCGATCCCGGCCACGGTCCCGGTGGTCGTGCCGCTCGGATCGAGGTCGATCACCGCGTAGGCGGTGTGTCCGGCCCGGACCGGGAACGCGGGTGCCCCGCCGAGCCTGCCGGGGACCAGCGGCCTGACGTCGTGGCTGTGGTCCGCGGACTGTGAGTTGCCCAGGCTGACCCGTGGGTAGTGGCTCAGGCCGCAGGCGTGAGCACCGACGTTGCGCACCTCGATCACCCGCTGGGTGGGCGCACCGGCCCGGCGGGTCACGTGGAGCGACAGCTTCTGCATCTGGCACGGGTGCGTGGAGGCGTAGTTGTCGCTGTTGTCGCTGTTGGCGTTGCCGTCGGCCGAGTTCGTGACGACGGCGTTCCTGGCGGCGGCGTGCGTGGTGTCGATGGCATGAACGGCATTGCTGGTCTTCACCGGCCCGGTGGACCGCGAAGTCCCCGCCGAAGCCGCCACGGATACGGAACTGTCCGCAGAGCCGGCGGCCTTCGCGCCGGCTGCCTGCCCGGCGCAGGCGGTCAGTGTCAGAGCGAGTACCGCGGTGGCGCCGATGACGGTGGCGGTGGCGCGGTGGCGGTTGTGGAACGTACGCATGAGGATCCCCCCAAGTGTGACAGCACGACAAAGACCCAAGGTCTGCGGGCGGATTGCCCCTGACCTCTTGACACTCATCCCTCTCCCGCCCGGCGCTCACGCCCTGTTGGCTCACCCTTGACGCCCTGCCGACGCCTTCGCCGGCCGTGGCCCCGTGCGGACGGGTGCCAGGTCGGCGCAGCCAGGAAGGCAGTTCTGTTCACGGCGAGGTGACGGCGTGTATGCCTGTGGATCCGGATGCCCGCAGCGTCATGCTCCGCCGGATCCCGGGCGACGGCAGTAAGGCGCGGCCCGCGCCGCCCGGACTTCGCACCGACGGAGCAGTCCCGGGCGTCGCAGGGACTGCCGTCAGCGGAACCGGGCCAGGACAGGACCGGGGTACTACGGATCCGGGCGGTCGCGTGTGGATCACCAGGCGGATCAGGGAAAGCGCTCCAGCCGTACTCGCCCTTCTCCCGCCGTGGCCCGCGCGCAGGGTGCGACCCCCGGGCAGGGGCTGGGCCCGAACCTGCCGCAGATGCAGCCAGGGCGCGTGGGGGCGGTGTGGTCGGCCATCGCACCACCCCTCGTCAGCAGACGGCCCGGCCGAGCCGGTCGGCAGCACGACGGCATTGCGATGCGCTCGGGCGCTGCATATCGGCGGCGACGGGCGGTGGGCGCGCAGCCGTCGATCGTAGCGGTGGCGGGAGGTACAGACGCGGGAGAGCCGACATATGGCTTCTCGGTCTGGTCCCGCCGTGTTGCGGGTGCTCCGGGCTCCATGGAAGTGGACGGACCGTCTCGTTCCGCGCGTGCCGCCGGGTGCCGCCCAGAACCCGTGTTTCGTAAAACCTTCGCCACTTCACCGTGACTGCCAACACTGCTGTTCCATAAGGCACTTGGCATACGTATCCACGATATCGGGATCAATTGCCCGTTTTCCTGTGCACTGTTCGCCACCTTGCCTAGTGAACTCGTATGAAACACGGGGTTAGTTGTTCTTTGCGGTGATACAGGTCACTTGACGCCTTCGGAACCCCGGCATTCACTTCTGCGGCGGTCGAAGACCATTCGGCGGCCTGCGAATGGGGAACAGACCTTTCCCCGCCCTGGAGGTACGGATGAAGTTCGTTCGTCTCGTGAAGCGGATGCGCAGCGACAAGAGCCTCAAGGCGTATGCGTGGTACGGCTGGATCTGACTGGCCCGCGCTCGTAGGAGAGGCCGGTGGCGGGGCGGGCGTGTCGGCCCGTACCGCCACCGGCCCGCGTTCCCGGAGGTTCCCGATGTCCCAGCGACCGATCGCCGGCCACAGTGACCGGCGGGTACGCTTCGCGCCCAGGATCGATGCGCTGCTCAGCCACCACACCGGCCAGGACCTGTTCCGGCTGGAACCCACCACGATCGGCGTCGCGGGCGCCGACCTGATGGACGCCCTGCTACGCAGTCGGCCGGCCAACGCCGAGGAGCGCCCGACCTTCAAACCCGTCCTGGGCCGGCACGTCGGCCGGGCGGATGCGTCCGCCTACATGCAGGCCGTGGCGGCGGACGTGCGCAAAGCGCTCCAGCGCCCCCTGGAGGCTCCGGTCGACCTGACCGGCCCGTGGCCGCAGGTGCCGCACACCTACCTCCGGGACCTGGTCTTCGGACAAGAACTCCTGCGCTTCCGGGTCCTGGTGGACCGCAGACTGGAACTCACCCCGAAACTCACTTGGTCAGCCGTCACGTCGTGCGCTGCCCTGCTGCGTCGCCCCGACGGCGCGGAACCCCTCTCGAAGCTCGCCACGCTCGTGCTCGGCGCCACCGGCTACCCGGACCGCCGGTACGCCATGTACCTCTACCGGCGGGTGGCAGCGCCGGTCTGCTTCACCGTGGCCGCGCTGGTCACCAACGCGGTCTGGCTGGGCGCGCCGTTCGACGACGGCGTCCCGAACCGGTATGTCCTCGCCGAAGCGCTCCGGTTACTGCCGCCGTCCTGGAACATCCTCCGGATGGCCTCGCCCGAATTCACGGCGGTGGACGCCCGGATCGGTCCGGCGGACGATGTCCTGCTGCTGCCCCTCCTGAGTCACCGCGACCCCGCGCGGTGGGAGGATCCCGACGCCTTCCGCCCCGAGCGGTGGGCGGACCTGGACCCGGACGACCACCCCGGTTACCTGCCGTTCGGCCACGCCGACGAGCGGTGCTGGGGCCGCCATATGGTGTTGCCGCTCGCCGAGCGCCTCCTCGACCTGGTGCGCCGGGACGGTCTCACGGTGCGCCCCGCCCAGAGGGTCGGCCGGGTCGAACTCGACGGGCTGATGGAAGTCGCGGAGGTCCGGGTGACACGAGGGTGAGGCAGAAACGACCCCGACCGGGCGGCCGTTCGGTCCCTGCGGGCGGCCATGGCACGGCACCTGAAGACAGGGTCACCGCTGCGCGAAGGCGCTGTCCGTCCGGTACGGCTTCGCTTCTTCCGGCGCTCCGGCGCCCTCCGGGCGGGCGGCTCCGAGGCCTGCCGCGTTCGCCGTATCCAGGCTGCACGGGCTGGAACACCGGCACGGGCTGAAACAGCGGGACAGGCGGGAACAGTGGCACGGCTGGGTGACGTCGTTGCAATTGCCGCCGGTCAGGGCGGTGGCGAGCGGGAGCGGAGCCATCACCCAGCCGGCCCCCGGCAGCCCGCCCGGAAGTGACGCCATGACCACGAGTTGCCGGACGAGATCGGGGCGGCGCATGGCACGAAGGACATCCGTCCACCGTTGCCAGGCACAACCGCAACCCGGCAACCCGGCAGGCAGGCAGGCAGAGGCGAACACACACGTCCAACGCGAAGGTTGTAAGAATGAGTCTGCTGCATTGCGCTGCCCGGAGCATGCACATCACGGTCCACTGACAGGGCCTGCCCACCCGGACCGGCAGGCCCCGTCAGCCTGTCAGCTCCCGGCCACGACGATCCTGAAGCCGTTGCCCCGCCAGAAGCCGTCCGGCTCCAGGCTGCCCCGGTAGGTGCAGCAGGCCTTTGCCCTGCCGCTGGAGAAGCAGCCGCCGCGCAGGACTCTGCGGACCGAGGGGGCCGCGTCCGCGTTCTCGCGGCCGTCCGATGTGTAGGGGTAGGCGAAACCCGGGGTGGCCATGTCCTCGCCCCACAGAGTCGTCGTCCACTCCCACACCTGACCGGCCATGTCGTAACAGCCGTAAGGGGAACGGCCCCTGGGAAAGAGGCCCACCGTGCAGGTGGCGTTGAAGCCCGCTTCCTCCGAGTTGGCACAGTCATCGGTCCACCCCGCTCCCCACGGGTACACGATCGTGTCCGCGCCACGGTCGGGTTCGTCACCGCGGGACGCGCGTTCCCACTCGGGCTCCGTGGGCAGCCGTACCAGCTCGTCGGGGCCGATGCGCCCGCAGGCGCGCCACCGGTCCGTCAGCCATGCGCAGTACCCACGCGCGTCTCGCCAGGTGAGGTCCGTGGCCGGGGCGTTTCGGCGGTCCTCGGCGAAGCCGTCCGGGCTGCGCCATGGATGCCCCGTCTCCTGGACGAAGGCCCCGTACTGGGCGTTCGTCACCGGGTACAGGCCGATACGGAAGGCGTCGACGGTCACCTTGTGCGGTGGAGCGGAATTCGGGTGCGTGAGCGAACCCATGACGACCGTACCCGCGGGGACGTCGGCCAGGGCCGACAGATCACGGGGGTCGCCCCAGCAGGACAGGACCCTTCCGGCACGTTCGCGCTCGGGAGCCGTCAGCGCACCCGTCTCCACAACGGCAAGCAGGTGTCCGCAGATCCGCTCACGCAGCGCTCCGGGCTCGGTGACGAGACCGGTGGCAAGATCGGTGGCGAGACCGGTGGCAAGATCAGTGGCGAGATCGACGGCGAGCAGCGCACCACGTGACACATCGTCAGCGGATCCCTCAAGCAACGCCCCGACCAGGGCGTTCGCCTCGGCAGATCCGGCGTAACGGACCGCGAGACTTCTCAGCACCGGAGCCCACAACGCGGGATCGCGCCGGTACGACTCGGTGATCGTCTCCGGCCGCTGCGTCAACAGACGGCGGGCTGCCAGCAGTTGCCGCACCCGGCGGTTGCCCAGGAGCAGCGGGTCCGCATCGGGGTCGAGCGCCGCCCCCTGGAGCAGCTCGACCGCACGCCCGCCCAGACGCCGAACCTCCTCGGCGGAACCGGCGGTGCCCGCCAGCCATTCGTCCACCAGGATCTCGGGGGTTCCGCCCGCCGCCCGCGCCTGGACGGCCATCGCGAACTGGGCCGGAATCGCGCCCACTTCACCCAACACCGCAGAAGCCGTGTCCGGGCCGACGCCCGGAATCCCAGACAGCGCCTCACGTCGCTGCGCCACGGTGAACGGCAGCAGCTCATGACGTGTGTACTGCGCGGGCAGCACCCACGACCTGACCACCGAGGTCTCGCCGAGCGCCAGTACCCTGACCCCCGGATACCGCTGCTGGATGTCCATCGCCTCCTGCAGCAACGCCGGGCCACGCTCCCCCGCAGCCTCGACACCGTCCAGGATGATCTGCAGCGCGGCATGCTCCGGGACCGGAGCCCCCCGCTCGGGGCGCAGGCAGTGAAGCAGCTCGTCGATGTCCGGCACGGCCGCGCCGAGGAGGTCCCTCAGGCTCGTGGCAGCCGTGACCCGCAGACAGAGCGGCAGGACTTCCGGCGCCTGCCATTCCTCGTCGTGCACGGCACCCAGGTCGTTGCGCGGCACCGCGCGCGCCGCCTGTCCCCCGCCGGCGAGGACATACGCGAGGTACAGCGCCAGGCTGGTCTTGCCGCTGCCGCAGTCCCCCGCCAGCACCAGTGCCGCGTTGTCCCGCACGGCTTCCAGGGCCGAGAAGTACACGGGGGGCTCGGGGTCGGTCTGGTCCCTGAGTTTCCGCAGGCCCTTGGCCGCCTTGTCCTCGAAGGTGAAGTTGACGAGGCGCGGCAGATGGCCCGTTCGCAGGTCGAGGTGCGAGCCGTCGGAAAGGGGCAGCAGCGCCGCGTCGCCGTAGCTCCGGGCGGTCGACAGCAGCCGGTCGCGCACTGCTTGGATCCCGTTCCTGTTCCTGTTCCTGTTCCTGTTCCCGTTCCCGTTCCCGCTCCCGCTCCCGCTCCCGCTCCCGCTCCCGGCAGGGTTCCCGGTCTCGTTCCGGATCTCTCGTGTCATCAGAACAGCTGCGCAACGTCCGGGGAGCGGAAGCGCTGGATCTCGATCGCGTATCCGGCGGGATCCTCGAAGAAGAAGTGCTCGCAGTACGTGCCGGTCAGCACGTCCGAGAGCCCCGGCACACCGGCCTTCTCCATGCGCGCGTGCCAGCCCTCGACATCGTCGGCGACGATGGTGAGCAGCACCGCGCTCTTCTCCTGGTGCTTCAGGTGCCCGCGGGTGCCGTCGACGATCCCGAAGTAGCACTGGCCGGCGATCCGGTAGATGCGCGCGAGCCCTTGGTCCAGCACGAGTTCGAAGCCGAGCACGTCCTCGTAGAACGGTGCGACCTCATGGATGTCGGGATAGTAGAAGAAAGTGATCGAGTAGTTCTTGTCCATGACCGGTTACCTGTTCATGCGAGGGTGAGTGTGCCCTTGTGGTCGATCGAGAGCCCGGCCACGCCGGTGCGCGTCCCGAGCACCTCGACCGGGTGCACGAGATAGAGCCACGGGGGGTTCTCGTGGAGACGCCGCAGGCAGCGGGCGTAGGCGGTCCGCCGGGCGTCGTGCGAGACGGCGCTGTTGGCGCGCCCGATGAGGCGCTCGGTCTCCTCGTCGTCGAAGCCCTGCCACCAGACGGCCCGGGTCGCGCTGGAGATCTTGTCGTTGAGGATGCGGTACGTGCTGTGCGGCGAAGAGTCGAAGACCGCCATGTCGCCGATCTCCTTGCGCCCCACCTGGCGCGCGTACTCCGGGCGGTCGCGCTCGGTCTCGACCGTCACGTCCAGCCCGACCGCCTCCAGCGATGCGGCGATGAAGTGACTGGTCTCCGGGGCCCGTTCCGGCATGAAGGTGGGTGTGCGCAGCCGCACCGAGCCGCCGGTGCCGGCCTCGTCGAGCAGCCGCCGGGCGGTGTCGGGGTCGTAGCGGACCGGCTCCAGGCCCGCTTGTGCCGTACCCAGGTGGAAGGGGCCGGCCACGGTCGCCGACGGCACGGCGAGACCGTGGAACACCTCGGTCGCGAGCGCGACGGTGTCGACGGCGTGGTTGACGGCCAGCCGGGCCTTGGGCGAACGGAAGATTCCCTCTTGGCAGTTGAGGTACGCCATCACCGACAGCGTGTTGACCGCCGTGCTCCAGTCGACGTCCTCGTCGAACGCGAGACGGCCCTCGACGCGCTCCAGGTTGAGCGCCGCGTCCACCTCGCCGCAGCGCAGCGACGCCAGGCGTTCCTCAGCCCCGCGTTCGGCCAGCGCGACGATCCGTTCCCAGCCGTGACCGCCGCCCGGTCCGCCGACGCGGTCGCCGCCGGCCGGTCCACCGGCCCGTTCCAGGACCGCTCGCCGTCCGGCTTCGAACTCGGCCACCCGATAGCGCCCGGTGCCGAGCACCGGCTGCCCGTCGTCCGTCAGGCGGCAGATGTAGAACTCGCTGAAGATGTCCAGGACATCGGCCAGCGGCCGTGGATTCTCCACCCGCACCACGCCGTCGCCCTCGGCCGAGATGCGGGCGTCGGCCAGGTAGCGCGCGTACGACCACTTCATCCCGAAGGTGTCGACGGCGTCGAGGATTCCGGAGACGAAGTCGATCACGTGGTGCGCGGTGCACGGCACGCCGTCGTGGAAGGTGGCGCCCTCCCGGAGGGAGAAGGTCCACTCCCGGCCGTCGGCGGAGTGGGTCCAGCTCTCGAACAGCGCGGGACGCACCGAGCCGTCCTGCCACTTCAGCAGGGGCTCGAAGACCAGGTTCTTCAGGGTCAGCACACTCGTGTCGTCCGTCACGCGTGTGGGAGGCAGGAAGTCGACCTTTTCGAGGGCGATCGTCAGAGTGGACATGGCGGGCCTCAGGCCTCCTGCTTGCGGCGGCGCGGGTTGAGCCATTCGGCGAAGGAGTCGCCGATCAGGTTGAACGACAGGACGGCGGCCAGGATCGCGCACCCCGGGGCGAACGCCACCCAGGCGGCGCTGCGCACGTACTCCAGGCTGGCGGAGACGTCCGCGCCCCACTCGGCCATCGGGGGCTGGGCGCCCAGGCCGAGGAAGCCCAGGCTCGCCGTCTGCAGGATCGCGCTGCCGAGCGCCAGTGTGGACTGGACGAGGAGCGGTCCGAGGCCGTTCACGAAGACGTAGCGGTGCAGGATCCTGAAACGTGGCACACCCATCGCGGAAGCCGCCTCGACGTACGGCTTGACCCCGATGGCGAGTGCCTCGCTGCGGGCGACCCGGGCGAACTGCGGTGCCAGCGTGACGGCCACGGCGAGCATCGCGTTCTGCAGGGAGGGACCGAAGGCCGCCGCGAGCGCGATCGCCAGCACCAGGCCCGGGAAGGCGAGGACCGAGTCGACGACGCGCATGATCACGGTGTCGGCCCAGCCTCCGAAGAAGCCGGCCACGAGTCCGGTCGTGACGCCCACGACGAAGGCGATGAGTACCACGCCGATGCCGATGACCAGCGTCGCGCGTCCGCCGTACATGACGCGGGTCAGTACGTCACGGCCGAACGCGTCGGTGCCCAGCCAGTGTTCCGCGCCGGGCGGAAGCAGTTTGTCTCCGATGCTGAGTCGGGTCGGCGAGTACGGCGACATCAGCGGACCGATCGTGACCAGGCCGATGAGTATCAGCAGGATCGCGAGGCCGACGGTGGCCAGGGTGTTGCGGCGGAGGAAGACGACGAAGTCTGCCATGGGTCAGCCCACCTTCGTGCGGACGCGGGGATCGAGCACGCCGTACAGCACGTCCACGACGATCGATGTGATGACGAACAGCAATGCGAAGACCAGGGTGGCCCCCTGGATGACGGGGTAGTCCCGGGTGTTGATGGCCTCGAACATGTACCGGCCGATGCCCGGCCAGGAGAAGACGGTCTCGGTGAGGATGGCTCCGCCGAGCATGTCGGCGAACTGCAGCCCGATAACGGTGACCGTGGGCAGCAGGGAGTTGCGCAGCCCGTGGCCCAGGACGACGGCGCCGCGGCCGAGCCCCTTCGCCCGGGCTGTGCGGATGTAGTCCTCGCCCATCGTGTCGAGCATGGTGCTGCGCACGTACCGTCCGATCGAGGCCGCGAGGAAGGCGGCGAGCACGATCGTCGGCAGGATCAGATGCTCGACGGCGCTGCCCACCGCCGCCCAGTCCCCGGCGATGATCCCGTCGAGGACGGCGAAGCCGGTGACGGGCTCGTCGATGATCGTCGGATCCAGCCGTCCGGACACGGGGAGCCATCCGAGGGCGGTCCCGAAGACGATCTGCAGAAGCAGTGCCAGCAGGAAGGCCGGCATCGAGACGCCCAGCAGCGAGACGAGCCGGATGACATGGTCGGCGGAGGTGTTCGAGCGTACGGCGGACAGGACACCGATCGGGATGCCCACGACGACGGCGACGAGGAGCGCCATGACGGAGAGTTCGAGGGTGGCGGGCAACCGGGAGGCGATCTCGTCCGCGACGGGCTGGCCGGTCTTCAGCGAGACGCCGAGGTCTCCTCGCAGGACGTCACCGACGTAGGTGAAGAACTGCATCAGGACCGGCTGGTCCAAGCCGAGTTGGTCGCGCAGTGCGTCGATCTGCTGCTGGGTGGCGCCGGGCCCCATCAGGCTGACCGCGGGGTCGCCCGGGATCAGTCGCACCAGTGAGAACACGATCACCAGCACGAGAAACAGCATCGGTATGAGTGCCAACAACCGGCGCACGATGAATCTCGACATAACCTCATCTACCTGTTCGCCCTGCCCGTCCGCTGCGTCAGGACGGGCATCGCCAATCTCCGGGAACCCCGCAATGGCGGGCAGGCGGGCTCTGGGAGCCGCCTGCCCGCGGTCGCGCGGTGATCAGCTCTTCGAGACTCCCCAGTACTCGTTGAGCGGGGGTGCGCTGTTGATCACCAGGCCCTTGACGTCGGCGCGCTGGAACACGATCAGCTTCGGGCTGAACAGGTAGACACCGGGGACGCGCTTCGCGAGCTCTTCCTGGACCTGGTGGTACAGCTCCTTGCGCTGGTCCGTGTCGGCTTCCTGCTGGGCCTTCAGGATGAGGTCGTCGAGTTTCTTGTCCTCGGGCATACGGAACGTCATGGCCGAGTCCGCGAGCGACGAGAGGTAGCCGATGGTGATGTGCGCGTCGGGGTCGTTGTACCAGGGCTGACGGCCGTCGAGCGCCAGATCGAACTTCCCCGCGGTCTGCAGCGACCGGTAGGACGCGAACTCGGTCTGCTGGATCTTCACGCCGACGCCTATGTCGGCCAGGTTGGCCTGGACGAAGGTCGCGACGGATTTCCAGAGTTCGCCCTGGTAGCTGTAGAGCGTCAGGTCGAGGTCGGCGGGGTTCACGCCCGCCTCGGCGAGCAGCTTCTTGGCGCGTGCCGGGTCGTACGTGGGGGCGAGGTCCTTCATCTTCGGGTCGAACGCCCAGCTGTTGGTCGTCAGCGCCCCGTAGACGCGCTCGGCGGTTCCGCCGAAGACGCCGTCGAGCAGGCCGTCGTAGTCGATCGCGGAGGCGATGGCCTCGCGCACCCGGACGTCCTTGAACGGGCCGTCGGTGGCGCTGTTGTTGAACTCCAGCTGACGGATGATCTGGCTCGACGATTCGAGGATCTTGACGTCGGGGTTCTGCTTGAGGGCCTTGACGTCCTCGGCGGCGTTGCCCGCGAGCTGGCCCTGCTGGTGCACGATGTCGACGCCGCCGCTTTCGAGTTCGAGGCGTCGCGTGGAGGCGTCCGGGATCACCCGGTAGATGATGCGGTCCACCTTCGGCGCGCCCCGGAAGTAGTCGGGGTTCGCCTCCAGGACGACGTTGGTGCCGGCCTTGGCGCTCTTGAACTCGAACGGGCCGGTGCCCACCGGGTGGGCGTCGAACGTGTCCCCGGACTTCTTGGCCGCGGTCGGGCTGACGATCGCGGACTGCGGCTGCGCGAGGATCGAGAGGAACGCCGGGTACGACTTCGACAGGTCGATGCTCACCTGGGTCGGCGAGTCGACGGTGATCGTGTCGATCAGGTCGAAGGTCGCCTTCACGTAGGAGTTCATCTTCTTGGTGCGTTCCAGGGAGTACTTCACGGCCTCCGCGTCGAAGGCGGTGCCGTCCTGGAACTTCACGCCGCTGCGCAGTTCGAGGGTGAACTTCCTGGAGTCGTCGGAGACTTTCCAGCTCTTGGCCAGACGTCCTTCGAGCTCGGTGTAGCCGGGAGACTTCCAGGCCACGAGGGTGTCGAAGACGTTGAGGATGATCTCACTGCCGACCGGCTCGGCGAGGTTGGTGCCCGGCTCCACGCCGGCGGGGTCCGTGGGCACGGCGACCACGAGCGCATCCGCCGCGCCGCTCGCCTGCTCGGGGCCGCAGGCTGCGGTGGCGGACATCAGCAGAGCCACCGCGCCTGCTGCGAGTCCCTTCCTGAGTTTCACTTCACGGACCTTTCATGCCTGGGGTGAGCTGCGGCGTTTTCGGTACTGTTTTCACGCCTGTTCGCACTCTTGTAGTGAGTACTGCAGCACGTGATGCCGTACGCGAGCAAGGCACGCAACAAGAACTTCATACAGGGGTCTCGGCGACGGGACGCGAGTGGTCGCCGGGGAAGAACGTCCGGGGCCCGACGGCCTTCCGCCGGTCTCAGGGCAGCGGCTGTCGTACGCGCGCGAGCGCTCGTCCCATGCGGTCCAGCCCCTCGGCCAACAGGGCGCGCGGACAACCGAAGTTCAGGCGGACGCAGTCCCGGTAGGCGTCGCCGTAGTCACGGCCCGCGCTGAGGCCGACGCCGGCGTGGTCGAGGAAGAACTGCTGCGGGTCGTCGGCGAGCCCCAGGTCAGCGCAGTCCAGCCAGGCGAGGAACGTACCCTCGGCCTTGACCAGGCGGACGCCGGGAAAGCGCTTCGCCACCTCGTCACAGAGGAAGTCCCGGTTGTCCTGGACATAGCTCAGCATCTCGGCCTTCCAGCCGTCGGCTTTCGCGTACGCGGCCAGAGTCGCCTCCAGGCCCAGGACGTTGACGCTGTCGACCATGCCGAGCCTGGAGGCCGCGAACCGCTCGCGGACCTCCCTGTTCTGCACAATCGCGAAGGCCGTCTTCAGGCCGGCGATGTTGTAGGTCTTGCTGGCGGCCATCAGCGTGACCGTACGCTGCGCCGCGTCCTCGGACAGCGTCGCGAAGGGGACGTGCCGCCTGCCGTCGAAGAGCAGGTCGCAGTGGATCTCGTCGGAGATCACGAAGGTGTCGTTGGCGCGGCAGAGCCCGGCGAGGAGCTGGAGTTCGTCGCGCGTGAAGACCTTGCCCGTCGGGTTGTGCGGGTTGCACAGCAGCAGCGCCGTCGCCTCGCGCAGCCCGTCGCCGACGGCGTCGGCGTCCATCAGCCAGCCGTCCGGCGTCGGCGTGAGCGGCGCGTCGTAGCGCTCCAGCTGCCAGTTCCCCGGAGCGTTCAGGATCGGGCTGTAGACGGGCGTCTGGACGAGTACGCCGTCGCCGGGCCGCAGCATCGCCTTGAGCGCCATGTTGAATCCGGGCTCCACGCCGGGGAGGAACACGATGTCCTCGGGCGAGACCGTCCAGTCGTACTTCGTCCTCATGTCGGCGACGATCTGCTCGCGCAGTTCGTCCCGCGGGACTCCGTAGCCGAGGACGGGGTGTTCGAGCCGTTCCCGGACGGCGTCGATGATCTCGGGCGCCACCGGGAAGTCCATGTCGGCCACCCACATGGGCAGTACCTGGTCCGGGTACCTGCTCCACTTGGAACTGCCCGTACCCCTGCGGTCGCACAGCAGGTCGAAGTCGGTCATTCTTGTCTACTTTCTTGGACGGCGGGCCGTTCCACAGGCCAGGTCGAGCTGAGTGCAGGCCAGGGCGACACCCGCCTGCACCGGGTCGACCACGGGGATCCCCAGGGCCTCCTGCAGCGCGGCGCGGTACGAGCCGAGGCCGGCGCAGCCGAGGATCACGACCTCGGCCCCGTCCTCGTCGCGCAGCCGGGTGGCGGTCCGTGAGACGACGTCGATGACGTCGCCTGCCATGAGTTCCACAACGGTCGTGTCGATGGACCGGTCGCCGGCCAGTCGTCCGTCGAAGCCGAGTCGCCGCAGATACCGCTGGTGACGGTCGATGGACGACGGGCCGAGCGAGACGATCCCGAAGCGCCGTCCCAGGCCGAGCGCCGTGAGGTAGGCGGCCTCCGCGATGCCGACGACCGGCTTCGCCGTGGACCGGCGCACCTCGTCGATTCCCGGGTCGGAGAAGCAGGAGAGCACGACGATGTCCTCCGGCGCCCGGCCGACCTCTTCGAGGATGTGCGGCACCACCTCGGCCACGTGCGCGTCGGTCTCGATACCGGGAGGCGACTTCGCCAGCTCGGTGAGGCGCAGGGAGTGACGGGTCGCGGCCCGCACGGGGGCGAGGCACGACTCCATCGACGCGGTCACCGACACCGAGCTGTTCGGATTGAGGACGAGGATGCCGGACATTCAGTTCTCCTTCACGAGATGCCCGGGCGACTGCTCCCGGTAGACCGTCTTCGGCACCACATGGCCGACCGGCCGCACGGCGCTCTTGATCTCCATCCCCGTCCGGGACATCCGCTGCCGGCGGCGGGCCGGATCTGCGACCGGCACCGCCTCCATCAGCCGCTTGGTGTACGGGTGCTGGGGATCCTCGAAGATCTGGGCCCGGGTGCCGATCTCCACGATCTCGCCGAGGTACATCACCGCGACCCGGTGGCTCACCCGCTCGACCACGGCCATGTCGTGGCTGATGAACAAGTAGGCGATCTTCAGGTTCTCCTGCAGCTCCATCAGCAGATTGACGACCTGTGCCTTGATCGACACGTCCAGGGCGGAGACCGACTCGTCGGCCACGATGAGCGCGGGGTCGAGAGCGAGGGCGCGTGCGACGCTGACGCGCTGACGCTGTCCGCCGGAGAACTCGTGCGGGAACCGCCTGGCCATGTCGGGGCTGAGACCGACCCGGGTCAGGAGGTCGGCGACGCGGTCGGGCAACTCCCGCTTGTCCGCGAGTCCGTGGACGCGCATCGGTTCCGCGATCGCGTCACCGACCCGCATCCGCGGATTGAGGCTGGAGAACGGGTCCTGGAAGATCATCTGCATCTGGCGGCGCTGCTTGGTCAGCCGCGCCCGCGACATCGCCCGCACGTCCTGGCCGGCGACGCGGACGGTGCCGCTCACGGGCTCCACCAGCCGCAGCACCGACCGGCCCGTGGTGGACTTGCCGCTGCCGGACTCGCCGACCAGCGACAGCGTCTCGCCCTGCCGGATGTCGAACGAGACGTCCTCGACAGCGTGCACGCGCCCGGTGACCCGGCCCAGAACACCGGACTTGATGTCGAACCGGGTCACCAGATCGCGCACTTCGAGCACCGGGGCACCGACCGGGGTGGGCACCTCCCGCTCCGGCAGGACCTGGCCGGTGTCGACATCGGTCAGCGGGAACGTCGCCGGGTGCGCTCTGCCCTCCATCGACCCCAGCCTCGGCACGGCCGACAGCAGCGCCTTGGTGTAGCCGGTTTCGGGACGCGCGAAGATGTCCTGCGTCGAGCCGCTCTCCAGCGCCTTCGAACGGAACATCACCACCGTACGGTCGGCGACCTCGGCCACCACGCCCATGTCGTGCGTGATGAAGAGGACGCCCATCCGCTCCTCGTCCTGGAGGGACTTGACGAGTTCGAGGATGTCGGCCTGGACGGTCACGTCGAGGGCGGTGGTCGGCTCGTCGGCGATCAGCACCTTCGGGCGGCAGGCGAGCGCCATCGCGATCATGACGCGCTGCAGCATGCCGCCCGACAGCTGGTGCGGGTACTCGTCGACGCGCTTCTCGGCCGAGGCGATCCTCACCCGGTCCAGCAGCCCGATGGCCTCGGCCCGCGCCTGTGCCTTGGAGACACGGCGATGGCGCCGGATCGCCTCGGATATCTGCCGTCCGACGGTCAGCACCGGATTGAGCGACGTCATCGGCTCCTGGAAGATCATGGCGATCTCGTTGCCGCGCACGTCCTGCATCTCCCGCTCGCCGAGCGACAGCAGTTCGCGCCCCTCCAGCGTGACCGAACCGGTGACACGGGAGGTCCGCGCGGGCAGCAGACCCATGATCGACAGGGCCGTCACACTCTTCCCCGACCCCGACTCGCCCACGAGGGCCACCGTCTCGCCGGAGCCCACACCGAAGCTCACGTCGTCGACGACCGGCACCCATTCCCCGCCACGGCGAAAGGAAGTGGTCAGATTCTCAACGGACAGCACAGTCACATGGACGCTCCTGGGGACGGTTCGGCGGAGTGCGCCGCCAAAACCAAGGCCAACACGTTCGGCAGGGTCTACGAGGCGGTCGCCCGGACCGGATCCGCGCCGGTGACGACGGGCCGCTCGGGATCGCTGATGTACGCCGACCACGAGCCGGGATACATGGCGGCGGGAACCCCGATGGACGCCAGCGCCAGAACGGAGTGCGCCGCCGACATCCCGCCGCCGCAGTACACGCCGACGGGCCGCTGTCCGTCGACGCCCAGCGCGCGGTACATCTCCCGCAGCGTCGCCGCGTCGGTGAAGGTGCCGTGGTCGGTGACGTTGTCGGGGGCGGGGGCGCTGACGGCTCCCGGGATGTGCCCGCGCGCGGGCTCACCCTCGGCGACCGGAGCGCCGATGTAGTTGGGCCGGATACGGGCGTCGAGGAGCACGCCCTCCTCGGCCGCGCGGAGCGCCGAGCCGGCGTCGAGTTCGGGCATGTGACCGGGCGACAGCACGATGCCGCTGGGCCCCGGCCGGGTGGCCGCGGTCGTCACCGGAAGCCCGGCTTCGAGCCAGGCGGGCAGTCCGCCGTCCAGGACGCGGACGTCGGGCAGGCCGGCCCACTTCAGCACCCACCAGGCGCGCGCCGCGGTCATGCTCCGGTCGTAGTCGTAGACCACGATCGTGCTCTCGGGGCGCAGCCCCCAGGCGCGCGCCTTCTCCTGCAGCACGTCGATCTCGGGGAGCGGTCGCTGCCCGCCCTCGGCCGAGGCGGGTGCCTGGAAGTCGGTGTACGCCTCGGTGTCGAGCGCGCCCTCGATGCGCAGGCCGGTGAAGTAACGCTGTCCCGTGTAGGGGTTGACGGAGTGGACGGCCAGCACCGTCACGTCGGCGCCGCAGCGGCGCAACTCCTGCAGCTCCTGCGGCGTGAGCAGAGCGGCGCCGCGTATGTCGTCAGGCATGTGCCACCGTCCTTCCGATTCCTCTTGTCGCCGTGTCCGCTGCCGCGGCCCGCGAAGCCTGCCGTGTCGCCGTGCCCGTACTCATGGCGACGTGTCCGCCGTCGCGGCCGATGTGCCCGGTGCGTCATGCCTTGGCGACCGGCGCACCTTCGCCCCCCGTGACGTCGTCCTGGTACGAGTAGATCTGCTCGCCGCGTCGGTACACGCGCTCGATGCGCTGCTTGAGCGTGCGGCCGTGGTAGGGCGAGTAGAAGGAGCGGTCGGCCAGCGCGCCGCCGTCGACCGTCCAGCTGCCCGCCGGGTCGACAAGGGTGAGGTCGGCGTCGAAGCCGGGCGCGATGCGTCCCTTGCGTGTGATCCCGAAGGTGCGCGCGGGGCCCTCACAGAGCAGCTCGACCACGCGCCGGGGTGTCACCCAGGAGTCGGGCGAGGCCGCGGCGTCGAGGAAGAGCGGAAGCATCAGCTCGATGCCGGGCAGGCCGTTGCTGGACGCCGTGACGTCGTCGGCGAACTTCTCGTGCTCGCCGTAGCCGCAGTGGTCGCTGCCCATCACGTCGACGGATCCGCCGCGGCTGATCGCGTCGCGCATGGCGGCGGCCTTCTCGGGCCTGCGCAGCGGCGGCGTCACGCGGCCGAGGCCGCCGAGGGGCGCGGTCGCGTCGAGGAAGAAGTAGTGCGGGCAGCTTTCCACGGCGATGTCGACGCCGCGGTCCCGGGCGGCGCGGGCCACGTCGAGCGCCTCGGGTGCCGAGACGTGGGCGATGTAGACCGGACCGTTCGTCATCTCGGCGATCGCGCCGACGGTGGCGACGGCAGCGGCCTCCAGTGAGGTGGGCCGGGCCGCCTGGAACGCGTCGAGGTCCGCGTAGTCGCCGACGACCTTCTCGTGCAGGTTGAGGACCTCGCCGAGTTCGGCGTGGACGACGATGCGGACCTTGGCGTCACGGGCCTGCCGCAGGGCGGTGTAGAGGTCGCCGTAGGAACTCATCACCGACGGGTCCGAGTGCGCGAGGAACAGCTTCGCGCCCACGACCGGGGAGAGCGGGGCCAGGGCCGCGAGCCCTTCCGGCAGGCGGTCGGGCGTGATGCGCACATGGAATCCGTAGTCCGCCTGCCCGAGCCGCGCCGACGCGGTCGCGCGGGCCACGGCGTCGGCGTACGGCTCGCCCGGCTCCGGATAGAGGTGGTGCAGCGCCGTCGTGACACCGCCCCGGGGGGCGGCGGCTCCCACGCTCTCGAACGTCTCGTCGTGGATGGGATGCGTGTGGGCGTCGATCACGCCGGGCAGTGCCTGCAGACCGTCGAGGTCGACGACCTCGGCGCCCTCCGTCTCACCCGCGGCCGTGACGGCGACGATCCGTCCGGCGCGCGTGACGATGTCGAGCTTCGCGTCGCGCTCGTCGCCGTACATGCCTACGCCACGCAGCACTTGAAGACCCTGTACCGACCCGAGCATGCCTGTTCCACCCCTCACATCGGCTACCACACCGCGGACGGTAGCACGTACTGCAGTACTTGCCATGCGGCGTCCGCCATATGACATGCCCGTACGTCCACCACCGGGCAGCAACACGCCGATATGCACCGACAACGGACCGAACGGGCCTTTCCTGCCGCGCTGTTCAGGACATGGGCGCCACGGGGACCGGAGCTTGAACGGCACGGCGTCCAGGGCATGAGCTGCGCGACAATCAGAGCTTGAGCGTCCCGGTGTGTTCAGAGCTTGAGATGCACGGCGTGCAGAGCCTGAGCGGTCCGGCGATCAGAGCTTGAGCAGCCCCGGCGAGCAGAGCCTGAGCAGCCCGGCGTTCAGAGCCTGAGCAGCCCCGGTGTTCACAGTTTGAGCTGCGCGACGAGTCGGCGGAGCTCGGGCAGGGCTTCGGGGTCGCCGGCCGCGACGGGCTGGCGGGCGGCCGGGGTAGCGATGACGCCGCGCTCGGCCAGGAGCTTCTTGCGGATCGAGACGCCGCCGACGCCGAGTTGGGCCTCGTAACGGATGAGCGGCATGGCATGCCAGAAAATCCGCTGCGCCTCCTCGCGGTCGCCGCTCGCGTAGGCCCGGTGGATGGCCACCAGCACTTCCGGAAACCCGAAGCCGGTCATGATGCCGACCGCGCCGCGGTCGAGTTCCTCCACCATGTAGAGGCCACCGAGACCGCCGAAGCACGGAAGGTCCGGGTTCGCGGCGAGGATCCCCGACACCTTGGTGGGGCTCGGGACCTCCTCGACCTTGACCGCGGCGATCCTGTCGAGCCGGCCGATCTCGCCGATGGTCGACGCGGCCATCCTGACGCCGGTGGTGACCGGCTCGTCCTGCAGGACGACCGGCAGCGGGGACGCCGCCGCGACGGCCTCGTAGTGGCGCCGCTGCAGCTCCGGTCCGGCGGCGGCGCGCGGCGGGGCGACCATCACCGCGGACGCGCCGAGTTCCGCGGCCCGTTCGGCCCTGACGATCACGGCGCGGGTCGACTCGGCCGTGCAACCCGCCACCACGGGAGTGCCGTCGGCCGCCTCGACGACGCCGCGCAGCACCACGTCCCGTTCCGTGTCGGTGAGTTTGTGGGCCTCGCCCATGATGCCGAGCGGTACGAGCATGTCCACGCCCGCCTCGACCGCCCAGCGGGTGACGGCACCGACGCCCTCGACGTCGATGTTCTCGTCCTCGGTGAACGGAGTCACCATGATGTTGGCGACGCCGCGCCAGTCGATGGCCGTCAAGACTGCTCCTCGTGAAGGGTCGGTGCCTGGGCCGCCCCGTCGGCGGCGGTCGCGGCATGGGGATCGGAGACGAGCTCGGCAAGGCGGTCGACCGCCTCCAGGAGCACGTCGCTCGTGGTGGTGAGCGCGAGCCGGACATGCCGGTCCGCGCCGGGTCCGAAACTCGCACCGGGCACCAGCGACACCCCGGTGCGCTCCAGGGCCCAGGTGGCGAACTGCGTCGAGTCCGGGACCGGCGTGCGGCTCACGTCGACGAGCAGGTAGAAGGCGCCTTCGGGCCTGCGGACACCGAACTGCGGGACCTCGCCGATCCGCCGGAGGGCGACATCCAGCCGCTGCCGGTACGTCCCGGTCATCTCGCGTACGACGTCGCGCGGCCCGGTGAGCGCGGCGACTCCGGCGTCCTGGACGAACGTGGCGACGCACGAGGAGGTGTGCTGATGAACGGCGAGGATGCGGTCGGTCAGGGCGGGGGGCGCGACGACGTAGCCGAGCCGCCAGCCGGTCATCGCGAAGGCCTTGGAGAATCCGCTCACCACGACCGTCCGCTCCGCCATGCCGGGCAGGGAGGCGATACTCGTCTGCGGGCCGTCGTAGACGACGTCCTCGTAGATCTCGTCGGAGAGCACGACGACGTCGTGCGCCTGCGCGTACCCGGCGAGCGCTTCGAGTTCGGCGGCGTCGAACACCCTCCCGGTCGGGTTGTTCGGGGAGTTGACGATGATCATCCTGGCGCCCGGCCGGTGGGCCGCCTCCAGCCGCTCGCGCGTCAGCCGGAACCCGTCCGCGGCATCGAGCGGCACAGGGCAGGGCTCGGCGCCGGCGATGGTCACCATGGAGACGTAGGACACCCAGCTCGGCGCCAGGATCATGACCGGCTCGCCGACCCCGGCGATCGCGGAAACGGCGATGGTGAGCGCGTACTTGGCGCTCGGTGTCGTGACGACCTCGCGGCCGGGCGCGACCTCGATGCCGGTGCGCGCCTCACGGTCGGCGGCGATCGCTTCCAGCAGGGCGGGGATGCCGCGGGACGGCGCGTAGTGCGTGCGGCCTTCCCGGAGCGACCGGACGCCCGCCTCCACGATGTGCCCGGGCGTCGCGAAGTCCGGGTCGCCGGAGCCGAGGTTGATGATCGTGCGCCCCTCGGCCCGCAGGCGCGCGACGGTGTCGCCGAGGGCGACCGTGGCACTGGTGGCGGACCGGGGCGGCGTCAGAGCGCGTGGAGCGAAAGCCGGGTTGCCCAACATGGCAGCCACCATACTGCGTACTGCAGTACGCGCAACAGTTCACAGTCGGGGACAGGTCGGCCGGTCGGACGTCAGAGGGATGCGATCAGCTGCGAAGCCTTCGTTCCGGGGTTACGGACAAGGCTCTCCAGGATGTGCCGGCTCGCCTCATAGGCCTCCCGGTGCACGATCTCCCTCATCGCGTCGACGTTCTTGGCCGCGATGGCATCCAGCAGGGCGTCGTGGTCGGCCTGCATGCCGTGGTCCTCAAAGGTCGGCAGGCCGAGATGGAAGACGCGCACGGAGTCCTCCATGACGCGCTTCACCGACTCGACGATCCGGCCGTTGCCGGTGAGTCCGGCGACCGCCGTGTGGAACTCGGCGTTGCGCCGGATGAGGTCGACACCGGCGACACCCGGTTCCCCCGTGGCGGCCGCGAGGGGCCGGAGCGCTTCGACGTCCTCGGGCCGCGCCCGTTCCATGGCGAGTTCCGCAGCCCCGGTCTCCAGCACGTAGCGCAGGTCACAGGTCTCGGTGATACCACCGATGGTGAGGCTCGCGACGGTGTAGCCCTGCCCGCGCCGGACAGTGAGCAGCCCCTCCTGACTGAGCCGGCCGAGCGCGTCCCGCACGGGGCTGGCACTGACGCCGAACTGTGCCGCGATACTGCTCTCCGAGAGGCGTGCGCCCGGAACGAGTTCGAGATTTTGGATCTGGCGCTTCAGCTCCGAGTAGACGAGCGCCCATCTGGCGACCTTGGCCTCTTCCCTCATGCCCCTTCATTTCCCTTTCGTCAGACTTGCCCGTCACGCGGAAGGCGAGTTACTGCTGGTCCATGACGCAGGACGTACTGTAGTGCCCGCCATTGGCGCATCTACAGGAGTCAACTATGACGGATACCCGCTCCCACACCGCACTCGTTCTCGGAGGATCCAGCGGACTCGGCCGCGCCTCCGCCGCCGCCCTTCTCGCCGCCGGATCGCGTGTCCTCGTCACCAGCCGGGACGCGGGCCGCGCGGCGGAGGTGGCCCGGGAGCTCGGCGCGGGGGCGTCCGGCATCGCGCTCGATCTCGCCGATCCGGCCGCGATCGCCGCCGCCCTTCCCGAACTGGCCGGGCTCGAGATCGACCAGCTCGTCCTCAACTCCGGCGGACCGGCCCCGTCGACCGCGAGCGAGCTCACCACCGAGGCGCTCCGGACGGCGATGGAACAACTGCTCTTCGCCCACATCACCCTCACCAAGGCCCTGCTGCCGGGGATGCTGGAGAACGGCTGGGGCCGCATCGTCGCCATCGGTTCGAGCGGCGTGCAGAGCCCCATCCCGACCCTCGCGGTCTCCAACATCGGCCGCGCGGCGCTCGCCGCCTACCTGAAGTCGCTCGCGGGCGACGTCGCCGACCGCGGGGTCACGGTGAACATGGTGCTGCCCGGGCGCATCGCGACGGCCCGGGTCGCAGCCCTCGACGAGGCCGCTGCCCGCAAGAGCGGACGGAGCCCGGACGAGGTCGCGGCACAGTCGGCCGCGCGCATCCCGGCCAACCGCTACGGCGATCCTGCGGAGTTCGGTGCCGCGGTGTCCTTCCTCGCGAGCGAGCAGGCCGCTTACATCACGGGCGAGCAGCTCCGCGTCGACGGCGGCATGGTCGGCTCGTACTGAAGGGCCTGACCGGCTCGGCCCACGGGCCGTGACCGTGGCAGCACGGCTGACAGGCGCCGACTCGGACCGGGGGCGATCCACGGAAGTTCGCCCGGCCGATGCCCCGCGATGGGCCTGACCGCGTTCTCACCAGTGGTTGAGTGGGGAATTTTGCGACCGGGCGGCCGGACCGGCTCCGCCGGGCGTCGGCCCGGCCGCGTTCACCAGCCGACCAGATCCATGGACCTGTGAGCGAGCCAGTCCGTGAACGACACGGGCTGACCGCCCAGGTTCAGAGGAAGGATCCGGTCGCAGGTGGCCCGGCCGTCGAACCACAGTGAGCCCCGGTGCGGACCGGTGACAACGAGCAGGGTCGAGAAGGCACAGCCGTTGTCCTGGATGAATACGGCGCCGGACGTCTGGCGCTCCCGGAACACCCCGTACTCGGCGTCCCACTGCTCCCATGCCGCTTGGTAGGCGTTGTGGTCCGGAAACTCCTGCGTCAGCGGCTCGCGCGCGTCCAGCTCATCCTCGTAAGCACGGTAGGAGTCGGGATGCGGGAAGTCAGTGGTGAGCAAGTGGTAGTTGGTGCTTGAGTCACCATGCCAGCCCCAGCCTGCCGCGGATCGGCACAGCCGGTTCACCACGCCGCCGGCGCTCTGCCGGAGCACGTACTCTCGGTACTGGTCCGGGAACGCGATGCCCAGCTCCGCCTCCGCTTCGCAGATCTCCGCTTCGGACAGCGGCGGCGGGGAAGCGACCTGCCTCGCGGGTGGACCGCTGAGCCCGTCAGAGCGCCGTCCCCGAGCGATGCGTTGGTCTTCCGCCATCCAATCGGTCGTCATACAGGTGAGGGTAGACGCGAGCGATCCGTCAGGACTCCGCCGGGACATGGATGCGCCCCGCGCGGGGATTCGCGGCGCCGGCCCGGCCTGCGACTACGGACGCCTGCGGACGTCTTCGCCCATGCCGCGGCCGAGAACGTCACGCTGAGGATCGACGGCACCGAGACCCAGGCCCGCCGCCCGCAGGCGCACTGCCCCGGACGCCGGGACTTCGTCAAACATGTGCGGCGGGGCCGACAGACACTGATCCGCACCGATTCCGCCGGCGGCAACGAGCGGCCCGGCGCCTGGGTAACAGAGAGCGCCGACATGCCCCAGCCCACGAAATTCCGCACCTCGCAAGCACAGAATCCCCGTCAGCGAACCGACGAGGACTCATGAACGATCGAGGTCAGAAGCGATCCGGGCGGCAACCCGACAGAACCGGCTCAACGGTTCCGTCGACCAACTCCCGTGCGACCAGGCGGCCCACGGCCGCGGCGAGCGTGACCGCCGAGTGCATCACCGCCAAGTAGAGGCCGGGGACCTCGGCGACCGGGCCGACGATCGGCTCACCGTCGGCCGGCATGGGGCGCGCTCCGAGTCGGGTGCTGAGCAGCTCGACGCTCCCGGCGCCATGGAAAGTGGACCGGACGGCGGCAAGGGTCCGTTCGGGCGAGTCCGCGGCGGCGATCAGCCGGTCCGCAGCGACCTGCCGAAGGTCGAAGTCCTCGGTGTTGACCACGGTGCGGACCAGACCGGCCGGGGCGCGGAGCCGGAACAGCGGCGACGGCGACGGTTCGACCGGGACGCGCACGCCGAGCGACGCGCCCAGCGCGGCCGTGGCGACTCCGGCCGCCAGCACCACTGTCGTACCGGAGAGGGGTCCTGTTGCCGTCTCAACCCCGTTGATACGGCCCGCTGTATCCCGGCGGACCGCGGTAACCGGCGTGTCCAGATGTACCCGAGCTCCATGGGTGCGAGCGGCCGCGACCAGCCGCTCGGTCACGCCCACCGAGTCGACAGCGCCGTCATCCTGCGTCCAGACAGCCCACTCCGGAGGCCGCCGAAGCATGGGTTCGAGCGTCGCCACGGTGGCCGCGTCCACAATTGTCTGCCCGGGCCCGGCGTCGGGCGCACTGCCCTCCCTGGTCCAGCTCAGCGAGCCGGACCAGGTAACCGGGAGCCCTGGCAACTCGGCCCCGAGTCGGTGGTACTCCGTCGTTGCGGTGGCCCGCAGCCCGGCGGCCGGACCTTTGCGCACGCCAGACGCTCCGACCCAGGCGAACGAGTCCGCCGTCACGCCGGCGCCTGGCCGCCCGGCGTCGACCAACGTCACCGCGGCGCCCGCCCGGGCGGCGTGATAGGCCACCGATGCGCCGACAATGCCGGCGCCGACAACAACCAAGTCCCCGCTCACCAATGAGCTCAACACGTTCACGACCTTAGCGTCCGCCCGCGCGGCCTGGTGGGTCGACGCCCAATGACCGATGACTGCCCAGGCCATCGGCGCTCGTGAACACCCCCTGCGGGTAAGCGTCGCAGGCCGCACCCCGTCCGCCGGCTCAAGCGCTCAGCTCCGCCGGCCAGCATGCTCATCCGCCAACCGAAGCGCTCGTCAGCGTGTGTGGTCGGCAGTCGGCGTGCAGAGTTTGCTCAGGTCCGCCCATACATGGTTTCCGGCCCCGTTGACGATGACCAGTTCCTCGATGCGCGGCCCTTGCTTGTCTGCCCTCTGCTTGCACAGATTTTCTCGAACCTTGGCCCATTTCCTGGTCTCGAAGAGGGAACTCTCCAGATCGGCCTTGGACTGGTGGAACAGGTCCGTGAGGTTCGGCTCCAGATAGATCTGGAGGACACGCCTGAAGCCGGGGGGCGCGTTCTCGGCCAGGCCGTCCGATCCGCTCGCTCCGGCCTCCCCGTTGAGCTGCTCGCCGCCCTTGTCCACGTGGTCCGGCAGGTTCCTCCTGGAACTGGCGGCCTTGACCTGGAACGCCTTCTTGATCTCCTCTCCTCCCTTTCGGGACACGGTGATGTAGTCCGCCTTGTACTTCTCTCCGTTGATCTCGTAGGCGCCGTCGTAGGTCACCTCGGTGTTCGGATCGGTCACCATCAGGTGGGCGACCTGCTCCAGCACACGAATGTCACCCGGGTTGTCCATCTTGTTGGCTTTGATCACGTTCGCGGCCAGATCCTTGATGTTCGACAGGCGTCCTGACTGCGCGATCGCCGCCAGCAGGGGAAGCTGGCCCCGGTTGTCGGCACTGCGCAGGGCCGCGACCGCGACCTCGTTGGCCTTCGTGTCGTCGCCGGCGGCGTTCTTCGTCATCAGGTCCAGCAACTTCGCGACCGCCGGCTTCAGCGGGGTGGCGACGAACACGTCGTCCGGTTTCAGATTCCGCGCGTGCAGACGCCGGCCCACCTCGGGATCGGGCCCGTAGTACGCGTACGAGTACACCCACACGGGGTCGACATGCCGCACGGTCGATCCCGTGCCGGCCGCCGCGTTGGGGCGCGTCCCGCTCACCGTCCGGGACTTTCCCGGAGCCAGGACACCCAGCGGGTGGGCCCGGTCGGGAATGCCCGGGAAACTCACGTGCAGGGTGGCCTCCGCCGGCTCGTCTCCTTCGTTCGTGACTGTGTAGGAGTACGAGCACGGCTTGCTCGTGCACAGGTACGCATCGTCCGACGAGGTCGTGAAGACCGGCCCCTGGGCGTTCTTCACCTTCTCGGCGGACGTCAGGGGAGGCACGGCGGCCGTCTTCGCCTCGCCGGCGGCCACGCGTACGGCTTTTGCCTCCTTGCCCGTGGCCGGATGCAGTATCACGTTGAGGTACGGGTTGCTGTACCTGTCGCTGTCGTCGGACGGCATCCGGTGAACAGCCGGGAGCACCCGGCCGCCTGCCGTGTGACGCCAGGACGCCGACTTGACCGGGCTGGAGCGGGCCGGGCTGATCCCGATGGCCAGCACCGTGTGCGGTGCCGCGTCGGCGAGGACGACCGTCCAGTCCCGCGCGGCATAGGACGTGGCTTTTCGGCCCCGCACGCTTTCGACGTCTTCCTGGACCACAGAGGGGTCGGAGGTGACCTCGCGCACAAGGGAAGCGAGCGACGCGGGATTCAGGGAGCCCGCGTTCACGCCGAAGCTGTCGAGCATGTAGTAGCCGTCGCGCTTGACAGGCGCCACCCAGTGACTGCTGCTGGACAGATCTTTTCCGTAATGCGGGCCCTGTTGCGCCCAGAAGTCGTCGTCGCCCTTGAGATAGAGCTGATCCGCGGACCACGCCATGGCGGCCCGGCCGGTCACCGGCATCCTGAGGGTTCCGCTGGCCTCGCCGTCGGAGGTGACGGTCAGATCGGCCCGGACCTCGGTCTCTCCGCCGCTCGAACGATAGGCGGCTGACAGGCGCACACCCGGCAGCGCCGCCAACGCCTTGGCCGCGGCGGCACCCTTGGCCGCGACGGCGGCCGGGGACTGACCGCCCGCCCCCTTGGAGTCCGCGTCAGGCCCGCCGGAACCGTCCGGCCGGAACAGGGCGACGAGCACCACCACCGCCGCCGCCAGCGACAGGCCCGCATACAGGCGCCGCCTGCTCCGGGGACCGGCCGTCGGTGCTGCTGTGGGCGGGTGGGCCGGTGGTGGGGGAACGGTGGGAGGTGGAGGAGGAAGGATGGGTGCCGTGTCCTCGGACCGTGGGATGTCCGGTGGCACGGCAGGGGGAGGCGGCTGCTGCGGTGGCTCCGGTGTGCCCGCACCGCTTTCCGGCTGACGATCGTCGTCCACGCTTCCCCCTTCGTCGCAGCCGGCCATCGGCTCCGCCCGACGTTAGCCGCACTACGAACCCTCTCTTCACCTCAACATGCCTTATGTGAGCCCGAATTGAGGATCTGCATACCGTCAGTGTCAGTGCGAGGATGTCGGGGCCTGGCCGTCCCGACGCAATCCAGCGCGGCTCGACCTCTTCATGCTCGCGACGCGCCTCTCGCCGGTGGCCGGCCCCCTGCGCCTGCCCGACGGGGACTCCCCGCACCGCGCGGTGATGCGGGGAATCACCCAGCACAACACGCAGGAGGCGCCGGCCCGGCTGGTCCCGTAGCACCGCGTCGGCCACATACGTCTCGCTCCTGCCGCTGCCTGCGTCGACGGCCGGTCACCCGTGACGGGCGGCCGGCCGTCGCATTCTCGAACTCGACAGTGCCGTCATCGCTCTTCGACGTTCACGAACAGGCTGATCGACAACCGACTCCGGAACCGGTCGGCAGTCACTGTTCCCTGAGACCCACGAAGCCCCGCGTTCGGCTCCTCAGCCGAGCGCCTCCACCAAGGGGGACGGGTCGGCCATGAGGAAGAGGTGCCCCTGCCCGGGCAGGGTCCGCAGGGTCGAGCCGGGGATACGGTCGTGGGCCCAACGAGCCACCTCCACGGGGACGTTGCCGTCGCTCGTGCCGTGCAGGAACGTCACCGGAGGGCGCAGCGTCGACAGCGGTTCGGGCAGCGTCCGGGCGTAGCGGCGCAGGTCGGCCACGGCGGCGTCGCCGCCCTGCTCCTTGGCGCCCAGGGCATCCGCGGCCGACCACTCCTTGCAGACCGGGTCGGTCATGACCGCCTGGTCGGCGGGCGGCCACGCGGAGACGCTGGATCCGCGTGCGAAGCGGAAGATCCCGCTGCCGGTGACCATGGCCCGGGCGACGCGCGGGGCACGGGCGGCGACGCGGTAGAGGAGCGTCACGAGCGGGATGCGGCGGGCGAGGAGTTCGGCGGGGGCGCCGGGAATCATGCCGCAGGCGAGAACGAGGCGTTCCACCCGGTCCGGGTGGCGCTGGGCGGCGGCGATGGCGTATCCGCCGCCGCCGGAGAAGCCGACGAGTGCGGCGCCCGGGGCGCCGAGCGCGTCGAGCAGGTCGACGAAGTCGGCGTCCCAGGAGTGGAATCCGTTGTCGGGGGCGGGTGAGGTGCGTCCGTAGCCGGGGCGGTCCGGTACGACGACGTGGAGGCCGGCGGCGCGGGCCGGGGCGTCGAGGGCGAGCCCCTCGTACCGGCTGCCCGGGGTGCCGTGGACGACGACCGCGAGTCGGCCGTCGGGGTCGCCGTAGGAGCAGTATCCGATGGTGCGGCCCTGGGCCGTGGTGACGTGATGGGTCGGGGGCAGCGGGCGGGCGTCGGTGTCAGGCATCCGGATTCCCCGGGGCCGGTGTGGTCGCGGCGAGGTGTTCGATGCCGGAGACGAGGATGTCGAGCCCGAGGGCGAAGCGACGTACGGGGTCGTGGTGGCGGGCGAAGACGGACGCCTCACGGCGCGCGGACGGCAGGTCGGCGAACTCGAACTCGCCGCGGCCCAGGCGGATGGCGACGTGCCCGGTGACGAAGTCGTGAACGGTGGCGTAGGCGTAGGCGGCGCTCTCCTCGTCCAGGCCGGCCGAGCGCAGGGCGGCGACGACACGGTGTGCGACGTCGTCCGCGCCCGGGGCTTCGAGGGCCGCGTGGCGGTGCGACTCCAGCACGAGCGGGTGGCGCAGCAGCAGGGCACGCAGTTCCCCGGCGAAGGTGCGCAGGACACCCTGCCAGGTGGCGGGCCAGTGGACCGTGGTGGCGACCGAGCCGACGAGGTCCTCAATGAGTGCCCGGTGCAGCGCCTCGATGCCGCCGAAGGCGCGGTGCACCGACATCGGGGACACCTCAAGGCGTGCTGCGACTGCGCGGAAGGACACCCGGTCGAGCCCGTCGGCGTCGGCGATCTCGGTTGCCGCCCGCATGATCTGCGCGGTCGTCACCGCCCGCGGACGGCCCGGCTTCCTGCCAGTGCCTGTGTCGTCTACCATGCCCACACAATATCGATACGCGTAACGAAACTGCAAGGCGGCCCGATGACCCACCTGCACCACCTCAGCGCGCTGGACCTGGCGGCGGCGATCGCCCGCCGCGACGTCTCGGTCCCCGAGGTCGTCGACCACTTCCTCGACCGCGCCGACCACGACACCGTGGGCGCGTTCACGACCGTCGCCCACGCCCACGCCCGGGCCGCCGCCGTGGCAGCGCAACGCCGTCTCGACCGGACCGGACCCGCCGCGCTGCCACGGCTCTTCGGGGTTCCGGTGGGGATCAAGGACCTGGAGGCGACGCGCGGGATCCGCACCACCCTCGGGTCGTCGCTCTTCGCCGACTGGGTACCGGACCACGACGACGAGATCGTGGGCCTCCTGCGCGAGCAGGGTCTGGTCGACATCGGCAAGACCACCACTCCGGAGTTCGGCGCCGCCTGCTATACCGAGCCCGACGTGGCACCGCCCTCGCGCAGCCCCTTCGCACCCGCGCTGTCAGCGGCCGGGAGCAGCGGCGGCTCCGCGGCCGCGGTCGGCGCCCGGCTCGTCCCGCTCGCCCAGGGCAGCGACACCGCCGGGTCGCTGCGCTCGCCCGCGTCCGCCTGCGGGATCGTGGGACTCAAGCCCAGCCGCGGCCGCGTCACCATGGGCCCCACAGCCGGTGACGGAATCGGCCTGACGACGAAAGGGCCTCTGGCCCGGACCGTCCGCGACACAGCCGCCCTGCTGGACACCATGGCCGCCCGCCCCGGTTCCGGCACGGTACGGCCCGCTCCGGGCGCGGGCTTCCTGGAAGCCTGCGGCGAAGGACGCCGAGGGCTGGTGGTGGCACTCGCGCACGGCTCGGTGTCCGGTGCCCCGGAGGCCCCCGAGGTCGCCGCGGCCCTCGACGGCGCCGCCACCGCGCTCACCGGCCTCGGCCATCACGTGGAGCGGCTGGACCAGCCCCTCGACGACGAACTGACCTCGGCGTTCACCACCGTCTTCAGCGCCCTGGCCGGCACCAAGCCGGTGCCCGGCGACGCGGAGGCGGCGCTGCGACCCGTCGTGCGGCATCTGCGGGCCCGCGCCGCCGTCACCGACTCCGGCATGCTGGCCGCCGCGCTCAACACGCTCCAGGTACGGGCCCGTGTCTGGGCCGCCCGGTACGCGCACGCCGACCTCGTCCTCAGCTCGACGATCACCCGGCTCCCGGCCCGGGTCGGCGAGCTGCGCAACGACGCCGATCCGGAGCGGGAACTGCGCGCCATGACACGGTTCACCGGCAACACGATCCTCGCCAACGCCACCGGATTCCCCGCGATCAGCCTTCCGCTGGGCTGGACCGGCGAGGGCGTGCCCATCGGCATCACCCTCACCGCGGGCTGGGGCCAGGAGGAACTGCTCCTCGACGCGGCGGCCCAACTGGAGGAAGCCCTGCCCTGGTCACACCGGCTGCCTCCGGCAGACGGACGCGCACGAGTGCGGTCATGAGCCCGTCCGCCACGGCGGCCCTGGAAGTCCAGGCCCCGCCCGCGGTCCCGCTTCGCGTGGGCGATCCCCCGTGTGGCGTCGCTGACGCTCGTGCCGGTCAGATCGGTGAGGGGCCGGAGCGTGGATGACGCAGGTGACGGCCATGGCTCATGAGGCCACTCGCGCACCCGGCGCACCGGTGCCGGGGTGGGCCAGGCCGAGGTGGTCGCGCAGGGTCGTGCCCGCGTACTCGGTGCGGTACACGCCGCGCTCCTGCAGCAGCGGGACCACGGTGTCGGCGAAGACGTCCAGTCCGCCGGGGGTGATGTGCGGAGCGAGGATGAAGCCGTCGCCCACGTCGGCCTGGACGAAGTCGTTGATGGTCTCGGCGACCGTGGTCGGGGAGCCGACGAAAGTCTGGCGGTTGCCTGTCTCGATGACCAGGTCGCGGATCGACCACTTACGGGCAGCCGCGAGCTCCCGCCACTCCCGGGCGACGGCCAGCGGGTCGCGGTACATCCGTACCTGGGCGCGGCCGCGGGCGATGGTGTGCTCGCCCGGATCGGGGTCGATGTCGGGAAGCGGGCCGTCCGGGTCGTAGGCGGACAGGTCGCGGTTCCAGACGAACTCCAGGTGCTTGATCGCGGTGGCCCCGCTGACCTGCTTGCGGCGCACCTCGCGGGCCAGTTCCTCGGCGTCGGCGTCCGTATCACCGATGACGAAGGTCGCGGCGGGCAGGATCAGCAGCTGGTCGCGGGTGCGGCCGTGGCCGGCGAGGCGGCCCTTGACGTCCGCGTAGAACGCTTGGCCTTCCTTGAGGGTGCTGTACCGGCTGAAGATCGCGTCCGCGCTCGCCGCGGCGAACTCGCGCCCTTCGTCGGAGTCACCCGCCTGGAAGATCACCGGACGGCCCTGCGGACTGCGCGGGACGTTGAACTGCCCCTCGATGTCGAAGTGCTGCCCCTTGTGCACGAAGGCTCCGGCCCGCGCGTCCCGGAGGAACGTTCCGCTCTGCTGGTCGGCGACGATCTCGTCGCCGTGCCACGCGTCGAAGAGTTCGTTCGCGGTGGCCAGGAACTCCTTGGCCCGTGAGTACCGCTCCTCCTGCGGGAGGAAGCCGCCGCGGCGGAAGTTCTCCCCGGTGAAGGCGTCCCACGAGGTGACGACGTTCCATGCCGCGCGCCCGCCCGAGAGGTGATCGAGGCTGGCGAACTGGCGGGCCACCTCGTAGGGCTCGTTGAACGTGGAGTTGATGGTGCCGGTCAGGCCGAGGTGCTCGGTGACGGCGGCGAGGGCGGACAGCACCGTGAAGGTGTCGGGGCGTCCCACCACGTCCAAGTCGTATATCCGGCCGCCCTGTTCGCGCAGCCGAAGCCCCTCGGCGAGGAACAGGAAGTCGAACCTGGCCCGTTCGGCAGTGCGCGCGAAGTGCGCGAACGAGCTGAACTCGACGTGGCTGCCGGCCTCGGGGTCGCTCCACACGGTGGTGTTGTTGACCCCGGGGAAGTGGGCCGCGAGATGGATCTGCTTGAGCGGCTTGCCGGTGTCCTTGCTGGTGCTCATGTCGGTGGTCCCTCCGGCTCAGGCGTTGGCGTAGCGGTTGGCGGGGCGGGAGAGTCCGAGCAGCCCGCGCAGGGTGTCGGCCTCGTAGGCATGCCGGAAGGCGCTGCGGCGCTGCAGTTCGGGCACCAGGCCACGGGTGATCGCGTTGAGGTCGTGGCCGATCACGGCGGGGCGCAGCCGGAAGCCGGAGAGTCCGGCCCGCTGCCACTCCAGGAGCAGATCCGCCAGCTGAGCGGGCGTGCCCGTGAACACGGGCGCGTCACTGGTGTACGCGTAGCCCGCGAGGCCGTCCAGGCGGGCCCGGCGGGCCGCCGCCGCCGCGGGGTCGTCGTCGAGGAACACCACCAGGTCACCGAAGAGGTGCAGCGGTTCCTCCGCACGCCCGGCCACGGCCTGTTCGCGGCGGATCTCGTCGACGACGGCACGTGCCTGGTCTGCGTCGTGCGGGGTGACGTAGCCGATGTCGGCGGACCGGGCCACCAGTTGGAACGGGACGCTCTGGTGCGCCAGAGCGCTGACGACCGGCTGCCCCTGCGGTGGCCGGGGCGTGATCGAGGGGCCCTTGACGCTGAAGTGTCGGCCCACGAAGTCGATGTAGTGCAGCTTGTCGCGGTCGACGAAACGGCCTGTGGCGGAATCGCGGATCTCCGCGGAGTCCTCCCAGCTGTCCCACAGGCGGCGCACCGCCTCGACGTAGTCGCCGGCCTCCTCGAAGAGTTCGGCGATCAACTCCTGTACGGCAGGGCTGTCCAGGTCTTCGATGCGGACACCCGGAATCGCACGGCGCCCGAAGTGGGCCGCCTCGTTCCGCCGCGCCGACACCTGGATCCGCAGGCCCGCGCGTCCGTTGCTCACGTAGTCGAGGGTGGCGATCGCCTTGGAGATGTGGAACGGCTCGGTGTGGGTGGGGACCACGGTCGGTACGAGCCCTATGTGCCGGGTCAGCGGGGCCACACGGGCGGCGATGAGCACCGCGTCGAGCCGCCCCCGCACCTGATCGGTACGGCCGTCGGGTTCCGCGAAGTGCGAGCTCTGGAGCCCGAGCGCGTCCTCGATCGTCACGAAGTCGAGCAGGCCGCGCTCGGCCTCCGTGATGACGTCGGCCCAGTACGGAGCAGTGAGCAGGTCCCCGGGACGGGCCACCGGCTCACGCCATGCGGCCGGGTGCCAGCCCGCGCCGTCGAGCGCGACGGCCAGGTGGAGCGAAGAGGACAGCGAGGAATTCAGCGAAGAAGACGAGGACACGAGAGGGGTGCCTTCCTGATCGACCGTACGTGATCACCGTCCCTCGTCCGGAGGGTTCGGCGGCGGGAGAGCGGTCAGGAACAACAGAGCGCGGCGGCCACGCGCTGCAGGTCGATGTGAGGCCGGGAGCACAGGTGGAGGCGTCGTCGCGGGGCGATAACCCTGACCAGCAGGCGGGACACGGGTGCCACGACCGTCACCTCCGCCCTTCCGTCTCGGCGGACCCGAGGGTTCGGCCCGCATCGCGCTTGCGGAACCCGGACGGGCTCCGCCTGGTCATCACCTGGAGCACCCCACCGCGCAGGAGGGTTGCCGGTCAGCAAGCCAGGGCTTGACGCTGACACTCATGACCTGCCCGGAACGCTACGTGGGGCGGCAGCCTCGCGCAATGTCCGGCAGGCATGGTCATGCTCACATCGCCACGACGCACAACAACACGGCTACGCCGAATGTTCCGTCAGACCGGCCCGGCTGCCGACTCGTTCGGACCGGGGTCGAAGCCACGCCCCTTCTTGACAGGGGCATGCTTCTCTTGATTGCCTTCCCGGCATGCATCCGGGAGTTCTTCTGACGGCGCGACGCCATGTCGACCTGGTGAGGCACGCCTCCAGCCTGTGTAGCTCCCGGGCAGCCTGTGCCGTCATCACGCACACGTCGTAGTCCCGCGTCGACAGCTCCCTTGTCGGCCAACACATGTGTCGCTGCTCCGGCAGGCGCTCCCCGGGCATTTCCACGATCCGACAGGCGCAGCCCCTCGTCCCTGTCCTGGCCATTCTCCCTGCCCTGGTCATCGTCCCCGTCCTGGTCATCGTCCCTTCCTGACGCATGACGACCTCGGTACAGCTGTCCAAGAGCTCTCAGTGATCGCCTGAGGTTCTCTGTTTCGCCTCCGCACCGGTTTCGCCTCGGCAGCCAACCGTGGTGCGGACCTGCTCGGCGCATCCCCCGCCTCTTGTCCTCCGCCCATGTGCACGGCCCGGCGCCAGGGCCGGACGTGCCCTCAGACGTGCCCTCGTCCGTATCGCGTATTCCCAGGAGACCCGCATGACCTTCGCCGTCCCCGCCCGTTCACGGCTGCGCACCGCGCTGGCCGCTGCCGTCACCGCTGCGGTGGTCGCCGCAGCGGGCGCGGCTCCCGCAAGCGCCACCGGCTCGGTCTTCGCTCCGGCGCCGCCCCACAACCCGTACACCGGACCGGACGGCACTGCCACCATGCACGGGGACACCGCGTCCTCGGACACCACGCCGCTGGCCGGGCCGGGGCCCGGCACGCTCACCTCGGATCGGGTGGCCCTGGCGTCCGCCTGCCCGACCGTGCTGGTCGGGTCCGACGGCTATCCTGTGGCGTTGTGCACGCCCATCTTCGGGCAGGTCCCCACGGTCCACCTGCTGGACCCGGACGACGGCGGCTCGATCGCCGAACTCGCCCTCACCAAGGGCTCGCTGCTGGGTGGCGTCTACGCGTACATCGACCAGAACGACCGCCTGGTGGTGGTGGACGGCAGCAGGTCGCTCCTGCGGGTCGGCCATCACCGGAACACGGACGGCGACTGGACGCTGACCGTCGACCAGAGCCTGTCCCTGACCTCCGAGATACCGCAGGACGACGCGGTGACCGGACTCTCGCCGGACTGGCAGGGGCGTGTCTGGTTCGCGACCGGCGAAGGGCTGGTGGGCACCGCCGACGACCGCACCGGCACGGTCCGCACCCTGCCACTGCCCGGTGGGGAGAAAGTGGCGAACAGCATCTCCACCTCGCCCCGGGGCACCGTCGTCACCACGACCCGGGCCACGTATCTGCTGACCGCCGGCGCGGACGGCACCCCGCGCGTCTCCTGGCGGCAGGAGTACGACCGCGGTTCGGCACGCAAGCCGGGGCAGCTCAGCTGGGGCAGCGGCTCCACACCCACGTTCTTCGGACCGGGTGACGGCACGGACTATGTCACCGTCGTGGACAACGCCGACAGCCAGGTGAAACTCCAGGTCTACAGGACGGAGACCGGTGAGCGGATCTGCTCGACACCGGTCCTGCTGGCCGGCGGTGCGGGCAGCGAGAACTCCCCGATCGGCGTGGGCCGCAGCGTCTTCGTGGCCAGCACCTACGGCTATCCGTATCCGGCGGTACCGGACGGCGCCGGGGACAGCGTGCCCGCGTCGGCGGACTTCACCGGTGGCCTGACCAGGGTGGACGTCCGGGCCGACGGCTCAGGCTGCGACCTGGTGTGGGACAACGCACTGCGGTCGGCTGCGGTGCCCAAGCTGTCGCTGGCGGACGGCAAGCTGCACACGGTACTGCGCGACCCGTTGATTCCCGGCACGTCCGGCACCACCCTGCTCGACCCCTACCGCTACGCCGAGATCGACCCGGCCACCGGGAAGGTCACCCGCAGCTCCCAGGTCGGCATCGGCTCGCTGTACGACACCCTCCAGATGGCGGGGACAGCAGCACCGGGTGGGGTCTATTACCAGGGAACGGTGACGGGCATTCTGCGTATCACCACCAAGTGACGGACACCGTGCGCGGCTTCGTCGAGGTCGCGCACTTCCCCTGAGATGCCAGGACTGCCGAGGGGCGGTCACGCCGTGTACGTCGCGGCCGGCTCGGTATCCATCCCCTACTGGACGGGCGCGGTCAGCGAATCTCGGCGAGACCTGACCGTCGACGACCGCGGGTGCCCGGCCGCCGGGACGCGTTGTCCCGGCGGCCGAGGCCGCTGTCACCGGCCCGTGAGCAGGGCTGCCACCGCGTGTGCCGTGGCCGGGTGGCGGGCCATCAGGTCCGCGCTGCCGGGTGCCTGGCCGGCCGGGGCCCACGGGGCGTCGCAGCCCAGTAGCTCCGCCAGCGCGTCGCAGGTCGCCGGGTGGGCCGGGAGCAGCGCCACCCCACGGGGCGGTGCGTCGGCCGGTGTCCAGCCGTCCGCGCACCCCAGCAGCTCCGCGACCGCGTCACAGGTCGCAGGATGGGCGGGGAGCAGCGCCACGCCACCGCCGGCGCGGTCGGCGGCCGGGGCCGCGGCCGGTCGTTGCCGCCACGGCGGTGTCCAGGAGTCCAGGGCCGCGAGCCGCGCCGGAAAGATCCGTCCGGCCTCGCGGATGAGCAGCGGGGCGAGCTCCGCGCCGTTCGACCGCAGCGTGGTGATCAGGGTCGGCAGCCACGGCAGCAGCACATCGTCCGGAAGTCTGCCGAACGCGTTCGACACGGCCTCCACCACCACGCCGGCCAGGCCCGGCACCGGCTCCAGTGCGTGCACGAAACCGCTGAGGTAGCGCGGGTAGGAGGGCACCACCAGCGGGTTGGCCAGCAGTTCGTCGCAGCGGGTCCGCAGCTGCTCCCGGGACAGGGTGCCGAGCTGGACCTGTGCCGCCCACAGCAGCGCCGTCTTCGCCGGGTCCTGCGGGTGCGACTGGGCGACGGCCAGTTCCAGCTGGGTCCGGTCGCAGCCCAGCGAGAGCGCCAGGCTCTCCATGCTGAACAGGAAGCCCAGCATCGCCGCCACGTGCCGGACGCCGGCGTGCTCGTCGGTGAAGGCCGTCGGCAGCAGGGTGCAGTAGTGGGCGTACCCGGTCCTGACGAAGGACTCGATCCACGGGGGCAGTTCGGGCTCGTTGGTGCGGTAGTACGCGAGCAGTCCGCGGACCCGGCGCAGCACCTCGGGTGCCCCGTCCACGGTGCGCTCGGTCGCGAGGACCTCAAGTGCGCGTGTGCCCAGTTCATCGGCGAGGCGTCGCTGGCCGGCGAGATGGAGTGTCGCGTCCTCGACCGCGGCCAGCACGTCCGCGGTCGTCGTCTGCGGTCCGTACGCGGCACGCCGCAGCCTCTGCTCCAGCACCTGTTCGAGACTCACGCCTTCGTAGCCGAGTTCGATGAGTGCCCGCTGATGGGTGCCGAGCGCCAGGTCCCACGATTCCTGGATCGAGCGCTCACCCAGCCGTCGTTCGCCCATGACAGGCCGTGCTGCGCCGGGCGGCATCAGCCTGCGCAGCATCCAGAGCACGTCCGAGCAGGCCCGCAGTTGCGGGCTGGACGCCATGTCCAGCAGTGCCCGGCGTACCCCGCGCTGCTGGAGGTTGAGCTCCAGTGGTGCCAGCCGGTCGTGGACGTCGCGGGCGAGGGGCGGCAGCGCGTCGTAGCCGACCTGGCCGATGCGGTCGCCGCCCATCATGATCTCGACGAGGCGGCGTACGTCCCGCCGTCCGGGGACGGTGTCCTTCTCGATGCAGGTGATCGCCGCATCCTGGAAGTCGTACGGCGTCGGCTTGGCCCGGTCCCTCATGCCGGCGAGCAGGATCGACGTCTCGAAGACGGCGATGGCGTCGGCGGTCGAGGCGAGGTATCCGTTGCGGCGCGCGGCCCGGGTGATGTCCACGGACCAGCCGAGCAGTTCGGCCTCGTCCAGGGTGTCGAGGACCGGTGGCCGGCTCAGGAAGCCGGAGAGCTGATCCTTCGGGGCGGCGGGTGTGACGGCGGCAACGGGTGCGACGGCCTTCGTGGGGCGCGCCTTCTTCGTACCGGCCTGCCCCTCCAGGCGGTACGGCTTCACGCGGGTGCGTCCGAGGTTCTTCGCCCACTGCGTCGCGGCGATCGACACCGAGCCGGAAGCGAGGCCGAACTGCGCCTCGATCGCGGCATGGCTGGACGGGATCAGGCCGTACTGCCAGGTCGTGGCGGTGCGTGGAGAGATCGTGAAGCGGTCGGCGCCGTGCACGCCGAACTCCTCGACGCGGGCGGCGGCGTGGAACGCGCCGCAGACGTACAGGCAGTCGGCCGCGTCGGTACCGGTCGTGGTCAGGTGCTCGCGCATCCGGGTCCACATGTATCGCTCGCGGTCCTCGTCCACGCGTACGCGGTCGGCGTCGCCGGGGGCGAGCCGCCGGAACAGGCTGCCGATGAGGAACATGACCTGGCGGTAGGTGTCGTGGTCGCTGTCGCCCAGCGGCACCTCGACGTACTGGTGCCACCACTCCGACCAGTGCCGTACCTTCCCGTGGCGCAGCAGATGCTCCTCCAGTTCGGCGAAGCGCGGGCGCAGGTCGCCGATCTCGACGCCGACGGCCTCGCCGTGGAGCGCGGCCTCGGCGGGCTCCGTCCTGGGGCCCGTCGTGTCCTCGCCGGCCTGTTCCCCGGCCTGTTCGTGGCGGGCGTCCCACTGGAAGACGTGGTCGGAGGAACGGTCCACGAGGACCAGTTCCACGCCAGGTGTGTCGAGGGCGTAGGCGATGGCCTGGTATTCGGCGGATGCTTCCGTGATCGGCGCGACGACCGACAGAGGGGCCCACTCGGGCGGGAAGGTGTCGGTGTCGCTCGCGAACGCCTGCACCGCGACCGGCAGCCGGCAGTTGCGCAGCTCGGTGAGGAGCGGGGCCATGTCCTCGCACAGCTCCAGGTAGACGACCTTGGGCTGTTTCTCGCGCAGCCGACGGGCCATGGCGAGCGCCGAGGCGGGTGAGTGGTGGCAGACGGGGAAGATCTCCAGTGGTTCGCGGGCAGCTCGGTCGACGTCGTCGACCATGCCCAGCAGGATGCCCTCCAGGGCGTCGGGCCCGTCGGCGAACCGGGCTGCGGCTTCGTGCAGTTGACCCCGCAGGGCGCCGAAGGGCGGCGCGTCGGCTGTGCGGATCGCCGCGATCGCCGCGATCGGCGCGGGGGTCGGCGCGGGGTTCTCGGAGGCTTCGCTCATGACAGCTTCGCGATCGCGTCGCGGCCACCCTCCAGGAACTCGGGCCAGGAGCCGCCTTCCTCCTTGCCGCGCGGTTCCACGACGCCGTGCAGGTACTTGCTGAGAATGGCCAGGTCCTCGGGCTCACGGCGGGCGAGGGAGCCGACCAGCGAGGCGGCGAGGTTACGGGCGGTCAGGGTGCGTTCGCCGAAGAAGTTGCCGTGCAGGACGGCGTCCTCCAGCACACCGATCTGCTCGGCGGTGGACAGTGCGGACTCCAGCTTCTCGTCGTCGCTGCCCGCCGCGGCGGCCGAGGCGCGCAGATCGGCGAAACTCTGCAGGAGGACGTCGAGGAGGGTGGGCGGCACCTCCAGCTCGATCCGGTGCCGACGCAGCAGCTCCTCGGTGCGGAAGCGGACGATCTCGGCCTCGCTCTTCTTGTTCGTCACAACGGGTATGCGGACGAAGTTGAAGCGGCGCTTGAGTGCGGAGGAGAGGTCGTTGACGCCCCGGTCACGGCTGTTGGCGGTGGCGATGATGGAGAATCCGGGCTTGGCGAAGACGATGTTGTCGCCGCCGCCGTCGCTCTCCAGTTCGGGGACGGAGATGTACTTCTCGGAGAGGATCGAGATCAGCGCGTCCTGTACGTCGCTGGTGGAGCGGGTCAGCTCCTCGAAACGGCCGATGGCTCCGGCCTCCATGGCGGTCATGATCGGCGAGGGGATCATGGATTCCCGCGACTGGCCCTTGGCGATGACCATGGACACGTTCCAGGAGTACTTGATGTGGTCCTCGGTGGTGCCGGCCGTGCCCTGGACGACCATGGTGGAGTTGCGGCAGATCGCCGCCGAGAGGAGCTCGGCCAGCCAGCTCTTGCCCGTACCGGGGTCGCCGATGAGCAGCAGGCCCCGGTCGGAGGCGAGGGTGACGATGGAACGCTCGACGAAGCTCCGGTCGCCGAACCACTTCTGTGTCACCTCGCGGTCCAGGCCGTCGGCGCGCTCGGAGCCGAGGATGAACAGGCGGACCATCTTCGGGGACAGGCGCCAGGAGAACGGCTTGGGGTTGTCGTCGACGGACTCCAGCCAGTCGAGTTCCTCGGCGTACTTGGTCTCGGCGGGAGCGCGGAGCAGGTCGGACATGGTAAGGGCCTTTCCGGACAGGTGATGGGTGCGGGGCGCGGACTCCGGCGGGCGGCTGCCCTCTTCGCCAGGGCGGTGGGCGGCCGGGCCGGGGCGCCTCAGGTGAGGAACGTCTTGAGTTCGTGCACGAGCTTGTTGATGTGGCCGGAGACCACCGGGGTGCCGAGGGCCTTGAACCGCTCGCGGAACCAGGGGTTGACCTGCTGCCGTCCGGAACTGGTCACCGAGCCGACGGGAATGAATCTCACACCGGAGCGGTGGACCGCCTCGATGCCCTCGAACAGCGGCTGGGAGCGGTCGAACTCGTAGAAGTCGGAGATCCACACCATGACGGTGTTCTTCGGCTCGGCGATCTTCGGCCGGGCCATGGCCATCGCCACCGGACCGTCGTTGCCACCGCCGAGGTTGGTGCGCAGCAGTACGTCGAACGGGTCGTGCACCCAGGGGGTGAGGTCGATCGAGCGGGTGTCGTACGCGATGAGGTGGACGTCCACCTTCGGCAGCCCCGCGAAGATCGACGCGAGGATCGTGCAGTTGACCATCGAGTCGACCATGGAGCCCGACTGGTCCACGACGACGATCAGCCGCTGGGGTGTGGTCCGGCGGACGGTGTGCCGGTAGTACAGGCGGTCGACGTAGAGCCGTTCCTCCTCCGGGCTCCAGTTGGTGAGGTTCTTCCAGATGGTGCGGTCGAGATCGAGGTTGCGGAAGACGCGCTTGGGCGGGACCGAGCGGTCCAGCTCACCGACGGTGGCCTTCTCCACCTGTGTGCGCAGCACTCCGGCGACCTCGTCCACGTAACGCCGGATGAGGGACTTGGCGTTGGCCAGGGCGATGCCGGAGAGGTTGCCCTTGTCGCGGAGCAGCTGCTCGATCAGGGACATGCTCGGGGTGAGCCGGGCGGCCAGCGCCGGGTCGGCCAGTACCTCGCGCAGGTGCATGCGGCGCACCAGGTCGGCCTCGATGGCGCCGAGTTCGGGCCCCAGGCCGTTGCCGGTGATGCCCGCTCCGGCGGACGGTCCGCCGGGTGGGCAGCCGAGCGCGCGCTCGAACCAGCCCTTGTCTGACTGCCAGCGGGCCAGTTGACCGGCGGAGACCGTGCCGGTGCCGGTGGCGAAGACGTTGAGCAGCAGCTTCGACGCGAGCGCGGCGCGCCGCACCTCGGCGGCACGGTCGCGCGCGCCGTCCTCTTCGGGCTCCGGGGTCATCAGGCCGTCGAACTCGTCGGCCAGTTCCGGGTGGCGCTGGACGACGGAGTCGACGGACGTGGCCGGATCCAGCAGCGCGGACGGCAGGCCGATGTCCTCGACGACGGCGAGGCTCGCCGATTCCAGCGCGGTCTGCTCCTCGTGGTCGAAGAGCCGGGCCAGGAGCCGCCAGTAGAGGACCTGCCGGCGGTTTTCGCCGGGGTCCGGCCCGGCGGGCGGCGGGCCCGCGGGTACGGTGCCGCCTCCAGGAGTGTGGTCGGTCATTTCCGCAGCAGCCTTCCGGCTCGTTCGCGCAGGACGGCGACGGAGTCGGTGGCAGCCTTCTCGGCCCGGGCACCGGCCTTGTCGGTGGTGCCGCCTGCCCAGGCGCCCGCGTGGACGGCGACGGTCTTCTTCCGCACGGTCGTCTCGACGGCCACCGGCTGGAGGACGAACTCCCCGGCGTCCCAGCGGAGCAGTCCCACGCACGCGCCGGACGCGGCGACGGCCTCCGGGGTGAGAGGGCCCGCGGCCGGGGTGCGGTCGGTGTCGACGGCCAGCCGGTGCCCGGCGAGGACGAATGTCAGCGGCCCGTCGTCCTCCTGCTCAACCGTGTACCCCTCCAGCAGGACGGGTACGGCGATCCGGGCGGGGTGGCGGTCCAGCGGGGCGGTCACCGGGTCGGTCGCGGTGGACAGGATCACCCGGGCCGTCGCGAACGGGTCGGCCGACTCGCCCGCGCGGGCCCGCTCGTCGTCCCAGACGAGGTCGCCCTCTGCGGTGACGGGCATGGCGTCGAGCTCCATGGAGCGGCCCTCACCGACAGCGGTGAGCAGCGACATGCGGGGGCGGAGCAGCTGCCACAGTCCTGCACCGATGACGGTGTCGGGCTTCGGCGCGGACACCGAGGCCCGTACCAGGCGCGGCGCCGTGCCGTCGGCGGGCTCGAACACGGCGTGGACCTGGGCCTGCACAGCGGTCGCGTGCTCCTGCACGTCGACGCCGAGCGGCAGCAGGCGGCCGGTGGCGGTGGACATGGCCGGGGTGCGGGCGGCACCGGGCAGGGTGAGGAGCAGCCCGCGCGACCACAGGTCGGCCCAGCGGCGCTCCGGAACGCGCTCCAGCGCGGCTCCCGGGCAGGATGCGGCGAGTTCGGCGGCGAAGCCGTCGAACAGCGTCGCCTGCCGCCGCAGCAGCGGGTCGGACAGCATCGCGGAGACCACGGGCGCGGCACCGGTGATCAGTTCGTGGTCGATGCCCTGCCAGCCGGCGCGGGCCAGGTCGCACAGCCAGGCTCGGGCAGCGGCGAGCACGTTCACGGCGTGCTCCTCCGCGTCGGCAGCGGGAGCGGTCTCCCCGGCGCGCGGCCGTCCGGTGACGTCCCCCGCACGGGCCGCCAGCGCGTCGTGGACGGAACCCATGAGGGCGGTGCGGGCAGCGGCGAGCGCGACGAAGTGGTCCTCCCCGGCGGCGCCGGCCGCCGCCTTCTCGACTGCCTCGGCGACCCGCGAGGCCAACGGCGTTCCCGCGACGGCGTCCGCGAGCGCGGCCAGGAGCGCGGCCTGTTCGGGCTGCGGGCGGAGCAGTCCGGCGACAAGTACGCCGTCGAAGGCGTCCACGGCCGCGAGCGCCTCGTCGAGTCCGTCGACGGGGTCGAAGAGCAGGTCCGTACGCATCAGGCCACCGCCCTCGTCGGCGGGAACCAGTGCATCTCGGGCAGCGGTGCGGTGGCCGGCTCCAGTTCGAGGTAGGCCAGGTGCCGCAGGAACCGGCTGAAGACCGGTGCGGCGGCCGAGGTGTCTCCCTGCGCGGGACGCGTGCCGGCCATCATCGAGACGAGCCCGGGGGCGTCAAGCTCCCCGTCGGGTGTCTCGGCCTTCAGGTACCGGGCGACGCGCCCGGCGCCGTACTGGAGGACGGCCTCGCCGACGAGCGCGCGGATGTGGTTGCAGAACGTGCCGCGCGCACCTCCGCACGGGCGGTTGTTGTTGGTGCTGCACGCGAACGCGTACGTTCCGGCGGCGATCGAGGACACATACACGCGGCCTGTGTCGGATCCGCTGGACACCACGCCCTGCAACCGCCCGTCGGCCAGCTCCACGAACGGTACTTTGGCAAGTTTCCGCGGCCGTGCGGGCGGTACCACCCGCACCGTGCTCGACCTCTCCCAGACTGTCAACGCGCCTCTCCCATGCATGCCAGAAAAAAGGGGGTGTTCACGCCGACGCGGCGCAACATGAACGAACCTACCGTCGCCCACTGACAACGGCCTTAAGCATCAACACCACTTGGGAGACGGAGCAGGGCGGGGCGGCGTGTGGAGTGGGGCCCGCACGGGATCGGGTCACGCCGGTGTCTGTACCCGGCCTCTCACTTCACCGCGGGCGCCGGCCCCTCGGCGCCCTCCGTGTACCGCCCCTCACGCCGCCGCAGGACGAAGTCGGCGTCGGCGGTCTCCCCGGCCCTCAAGAGCGTGCGGTGCGCCAGCGGATGCAGGCCGGGCGCCGAGGCGACGACGCCGAGGTGTCCTTCGGGCAGTCCCGAGATGGCGTATCTGCCCCGGTCGTCGGTGATGGTGGTGACCAGCCGCCGCCCCTGGCCGTCCAGCACGATCACCGCCGCTCCGGGCACGGGCCCCTGTTCGCGCTCCCGTACGGCTCCGACGAGCACGGGAACCGGTTCACCGAAGTGGTGTGGATGGACCGGCAAGGCCGTGGGAACCGGCGTCTCGACGGCCGGATCGTCCACCGGAGGCTCGGCGACCGTGCTGCCGTCGGACGCGCGCCGGTGGCGCCAGTAGTCGACAGCGAGGAGCCCCGCGCCGAGGGCGATCCAGGCGCAGAGCACAAGGATCGGCTTGAGCGTGCCGGCGCCGTCGAAGTACAGGAAGCCGCGCAGCGCGTCGACCGCGTTCGCAAGCGGCATGACGGCATGCACGTGCTGGTAGAAGCGCGGCATGAGCGGGCTGGGGACCGCTCCGCCGCTCGTCGGGATCGACATGACGATGAAGAGCGTCATTCCCACCGCGGGAAGGTACTGGCGGGCGAAGGGCGCGAGACCGGACGTCGTCGCGGCCACCGCCGTGGTCAGCAGGAACGCGACGGCCATCACGGCGGGCTGTGCGTGCAGGTATCCGAGCCCGGCCCCGACGCCGTAGCCGACCACGCTGAACACCGCCGCGACGACCGCTGTGGCCATCAGCTTGCGGCGGCGGTCGAAGCCGACGGCACGCAGCAGTGTCGTGGCGAGGATGTAGGCGGGAATGTTCCAGGCGATGGCGAAGTAGACCGCGGTCGAACCGAGCAGGTCCTTGCTCGTGGTGGGTGCCACGTCCTTCACCACGAGGCCGGGCTCTCCGCCGGACACCTTCGCGAAGGCGGTCACGAGCACCTGCTCCAGGGAGGCCCCGTTGGCCTTCGCGACGTAGAGCACGGAGCGGTGACCGTCGGTGGCATAACCCGCGTAGGCGTCGCGGTCGAGCACCGCCTGCCGTGCCTGGCGTTCGCCCCGCACGGTCGAGACGTCGAAGCCGCCGGGGTGTTGCCGCCCCAGCTCCCCGCCGACGCGATCCGCGTCCGCGGTCCCGGCAACCGCCACCCGCACGTGGTGCGGCTCGGGCGCGTGCAGGGCGGGAGCGAAGAAGAACAGGATCCCCAGGAACAGGACCGCGGGGAACCAGGCCGCCTCGGCCAAGGTCTTCGCCGTCGCCCCACGCCTTCGCGTGCCGCTCTCCACCGTGTCGCGCTCCGTTCCCACCGCTGTTGATGTACCGATCGGCACAGAAACAATGAGTGGACGATACATGTACCTTCCGGTACATTCAAAAGGTGCCCCGTCCGATCAACACCGAGAAGCGCGCCGAACTGCTCGGCGAGGTGGTGCGGTACATCGAGCGCCACGGTCTCGCGAACCTCTCGCTGACCCCGCTCGCCGAGGAGATCGGCACGACGAAGCGGATGCTCCTGTACTACTTCGGGAGCCGTGAGAACCTCTTGGCACGCGCCCTGGCCGCGAGCCGCCCCGACGCCCACGCCCTGTTCGACGGCGTCACGAGCACCCGGGAGCTGCGCCGGTCGGCCCGCGCCCTGTGGGAGGCGATCACCGTCGGCGAGCAGGCCGGCCCGGTCAGGATGCTGCTCCAGCTGCTCAGCCTGGCCGCGACTCATCCGGAACAGTACGGGGAGCTGGCCGCCGACACCGTCGACGTCATGATCGGTCCGGTGGCGGACGCCTTCGTGCGCCTCGGCACCCCCGAACGGCAGGCGCGCGCACGCGCCACCCTCGTGGTCTCGGGTCTGCGCGGACTGTGCCAGGACCGCCTGGTCACCGGCGACGCGGCCCGTACCGACGCGGCCGCACGCCTCCTGATCGACGCGGCGATCCACTCACCGCCCCACGACGCCTGAGGGACACGCGAGGAGTCACACGCTCGAACGGCAACGGGCGGTGCGGAACAGCGTGGGGGCGCACGATCGTTCCGCACGCCCCGACCTGTGCGCTGCGGCGGACGGCATACCGAAGAATTCCGCGGCGGTGTGGAAGAAGGGGGCCGGCTGATCCCTGCCCGGCGTCGTGGTCCGGGCAGGGATCAGCGGGTGGGTCTGCTCAGGGGGTGCGTGGCCCTGGGCGGTTGTGCTGTGTGGCGGTGCCGCGTGGTCAGTTGACCGTGATGGACCCGGCGTACGCGACGTCCCTCGCCGAGGTGCCGACGTAGACCTCGACCCTTCCTGTGGGGGTGACCCAGCGGTTCACGGTCTCGTCCCAGTAGGACAGGGCGCGGCGGCTGATCCCGACCTCGACCGTCGTGCGCTCCCCCGGCTCAAGGCCCACCCGGGCGAATCCGGCCAGCGTCCTGGCGGGGGTGTCCACGGGGGTGGGCAGGTGTCCGAGGTAGACCTGGACCACATCGGCACCGGGGCGCCTGCCGGTGTTGCGGACCTCCACACTGACGTGGCCCGCGGTGTCGCCGCGGCCCCGGCTGGTCACCCGGGCGTTGCGGTGACTGAAGGTGGTGTAGGACAGGCCGTGGCCGAAGGGGAACAGCGGCTCGGCCCGGTGCTTGTCGTACCACTTGTAGCCGATGTAGATGCCTTCGTCGTAGGTGATGCTGCCGTAGGCGCCGTCGTTCTTCCCGCCGGTGTAGGTGGATGGGCCCTGCTTCTCGTCGGCGGGGAAGGTGACGGGCAGGCGGCCACCGGGTTCGGCGTCCCCGTAGAGGACGTTGGCGATGCTGGTGCCGGTGGCAGCGCCCTGGTACCACGCCTGCAGGACGCTCCTGACCTTGCCGAGCCACGGCATGAGCATCGGACCGGACGTGTTCAGGACGACGACGGTGTGGGGGTTGGCCGCGGCGACGGCGTCGATGAGCTGGTTCTGGTCACCCGGCAGCGCCAGGTCGTCGCGGTCGATGGCCTCGCCGGTGTAGTTGTTGACGAAGACCACGGCGACATCGGCCTTCTTCGCGGTGGCGACGGCGTCGGGAATGAGCGATCGGGGCTGCCAGCACAGCTTCATGCTGGGCCCGTTGAAGCCGACGTCCTTCGTCGAGTACTCGACGGTGATGTCGACGCTCGTGCCGCCGGTGAGTCGGACGACTCCGCCCAGGGCGCATTCCTTGGGGCCGAAGAAGGAGTCCCACACGAAGCGGGAGTCGTCGAAGACGGTCCTGCCGTCGATGACGAGCTTGGCGGCACCGGACAGCAGGGTGCTGAAGCGGATCAGGCCGCTGTGCGGGACGGCCAGGCGTCCGGTCCATCGCGCCGACCACTTCGCGGGCAGGTTGCCGACCGGATTGCCCCAGCGGAAGTCGACGCCGGCGGTGGTCGTGGTGGCCAGCGCCTGGCCGGACAGATCCTCGCCGGCGAAGAACTCGGCCTTCAGGCCGGGCGTGCCGTCCGGGGTGGTGAACACATCACCGGGAACGACCGGCAGAGCCACGTCGCCGAGACTTCCCTGGGAGAACAGGACGTTGGAGGCACCAACCTTCGCCCTGATGGCGTCGACAGCGGTCGTGAACTCTCCCGGGTCGACGTACGAGGAGCCTTCGACGCCGGTCATCGCGTCCTTGCCGGCCGGGCCGATGACCGCGACGGTCTTCTTCTTCGGCAGCGGCAGCAGGTCGCTCCTGTTCTTCAGCAGGACGGTGGCCTGCTCGCCGGTGATCCGGGCGAGGGTGTGGTGGGCGTCGCTGGTGACGACGTCGGCGGGGGTGGTGGGCACCGGGTTGTCGTAGGTGCCGGAGGCGAACAGGGCGTACAGGATGCGCCGGGCCGCATCGCGTGTGCGGTCCTCGGGGATGCGGCCGTCGGTGAAGGCGTCCTTGGGGGTGTCGGGGGTCAGCGCCGCGGAGTCGACGCCGTTCTTGATGGCCTCGACGCGGTCGGCCCACGGGTAGAAGTCGGTGCCCAGGTAGCCCTTGAGGCCCAGGTCGTTCTTGAGCGCGCTGATGATGTGTGGGTCCTGGCAGGCGAACACGCCGTTCACCTGCGGATAGGAGCCCATGATCGACAAGGCGCCGCCGTCGCGGATCGTGTGCTCGAAGGCCGGGTAGTACACCTCGCGCAGGGCCCGCTCGGACACCTTCACGTCGAGGGAGTTGCGGCCCTCTTCCTGGTTGTAGACCGTGAAGTGCTTGACCTGGGCGATGACGTCGTTGTTCTGGAAGCCCCTGGTGACGGCGGCGCCGATCAGGCCGTTGACCAAGGGGTCCTCACCGTACGACTCGGACTCGCGGCCGTTGCGCGGATTGCGGTCGATGTCGACGGTCGGGCCGAGCAGCACGTTCCATCCCTTGCCGCGGGCCTCGGCTCCGATCGCGGAGCCGTACTTCTCGGCCAGGTCGGTGTCGAAGGTGGCTGCCAGGGCGTTGGGCGCGGGGAAGGCGGTGACACCGGTGTCGCCGCGCAGTCCGTCGGAGGCGTCCACCCGCGTCATGGCCGGAATGCCGAGGTGCTCCAGCGGCTGGAACTCGGCTGCCTCGACGGCGGTGACCAGGAGAACCTGCTCGTCGAAGGTCATGGAATCGAGCAGGGCGTCGGCTCGGCGGGCCGGCGACTTGCCCTGGTCGCGCCAGGGCTCGGCCCCAGACGCGCTGGCCGGGACGGTGCGGGCAGCGGCTGCGGCTGGGGTGGGGAGGCCCGCGGTCGTCACCGCGGTTCCTCCCAGAACGGCTACGGATACGGCGACGGCTTCGCGCCGGGTCATTCCTCCGGGACGGGTCATGTCACGCTCTCCTAGGGGCGGGAGGGGGGCTGGATCACGGGTGGTGCGGGCCTCGGCCTCGGCCGTCGTCCCCTCGGACGAGTCCAGATGGTGCGGGCCTCGGCCGCGGCCGCCGTCCGATGCGGACGGGGCCGGGACGTGGTGCGGTGGAGCAGGCGATGCCGATGCCGGAATCGGAACGGCGTCCGGCACCGTCCGAGCCGTGCCTCTCCCGCCGTCCACGCGTGCTGGAGGCAGGGAGCGGCGGGAGAAGTGCGCGGGTGGGCCGGCTCAGGCGGCGCGGCCGTTCAACGCGGTGCTGTCGATACGGTGCTCGCCCGCGCCCACGGTGACCGGCCGGCAGCCGGGCAGTTCAACGCGGCCTCGGCAGCCGTCGGGGACGGTGACCAGGGCGCTGATGCCGCCCGCGGTCCGCTCCCACGCGATGGCGGCCGTACCGTACGGCGTTTCGTGGCGGGCCCTGGCCCAGGTGATCCCCGCGCCGGGCCGGGGCCGGAAGGCGAGGGTCCGGTAGCCGGGCCGGGTGTGTTCGAGTCCGGCGACGGTGCGGTGCAGCCAGTCGGCCACGGCTCCCAGGGCGTAGTGGTTGAACGAGGTCATGCCGCCGGGGTTGAGCGTGCCGTCGGGGCGCAGGCTGTCCCACCGCTCCCAGATGGTCGTGGCCCCCATGGACACGCTGTAGAGCCAGGAGGGGCATTCGGTCTGCGTCAACAGCCGGTAGGCCACGTCCAGGTGGCCGGAGTCGGTCAGGGCGTCGCAGATCAGTGGGGTGCCCACGAATCCGGTGGCGATACGGGCGTCGTCCTCCAGCACCAGGTCGGCCAGCCGGTCGCCGGCGAACGTGCGCTGTGTGTCGCTCTCGAACAGGTTGAACATGAGGGCGACGGAGTAGGCGGTGGGGCTGTCGCTGGTCATGCGGCCCGAGGTCTCGACGTATCTGCCCCGGAACGCGGCGGCGACCTCGTCGGCGAGGCGGCCGTAGGTAGCGGCGGCCTCGTCGTGGCCCAGCTCCTTCGCGGAATAGGACAGGTGGCGGGCGGAGTGGGCGAAGTAGGCGGTCGCGACCAGATAGCGGTCGGTGCGCGAGGCGCCGGGGTCGTCCGGCGGAGCGATGGGATCGAGCCAGTCCCCCAGTTGGTCGCCGGTCTCCCAGATGCGGTCTTCGCCGGCCAGTCGTTCGAGCAGGTCCACCCAGGCGCGTCCCATCGGGTAGTGACGGCGCAGCAGTTCCAGGTCCCCGAAGCGCTGGTAGAGAACCCAGGGCGTGAGGGTGGCGACATCGCCCCAGGCCGCGCCGGGCTGGATCGGGGTCCAGGTGGGGCCGCCGGGAATGACCGGGACGTACCAGGGGACGGTGCCGTCGGGCAGTTGCTCGGCGGCGACGTCGGCGAGCCAGGAGTCGAGCATGCCCGCGCAGTCGTAGAGGAAGCTGGCGGTGGGGGCGAAGACCTGGAGGTCACCGGTCCAGCCGAGGCGTTCGTCGCGCTGGGGGCAGTCGGTGGGCAGGTCGACGAAGTTGCCGCGCATGCTCCACACGACGTTCTCGTGAAGCCGGTTGATCATGTCGTTGCTGCACTCGAACCAACCGGTGCGCAGCATGTCGGTGTGGTAGACGCGGGCCGTGACGTGCTCGGTGGTCAACTCTCCGTGCCATCCGCTGACTTCGGCGTAGCGGAAGCCGTGCAGGGTGAAGCGCGGCTCCCAGGTGAGGGGGCCGTTCCCGGCCAGAGTCAGCACATCGGTCGAGGCGGCCCCGCGCAGGGGGCGCGTGGCGAGTTCGCCGTCCTGCAGAACCTCGGCATGGCGCAGGGTGACGGTGGTGCCCCGGGGTCCGTCAGCGGTGACGGCCAGACGACCGACCAGGTTCTGCCCGAAGTCGAGGAGGTATCGGCCGTCTCCGGACGGGGTGACGGAGACCGGTGATATCTCCTGCGTGCAGCGCACCGGGGACGCCGTGGGGGCGATGAGGGTGTGGAGGTCACGCTCGCGCACCGCCACCGGGGTCCAGCCCGCGTCGTCGTGTTGCGGGGTGGACCAGGCCGGGTCGTGGAGGCGGGCGTCGAAGGTCTCGCCCTCGTACAGGCCGGCGGCGAGGACCGGGCCGAAGCCCGCCTGCCAGTTCTGATCGGTGGCGATGACGGTGGTGGTGCCGTCGGTGTGGGTGACCTCGATCTGGGCGATCAGGGACTGGTCGGTGCCGTAGATGTTGCGGGTGCCGCCGTCGAAGCCGATGCGTCCGCGGTACCAGCCGTCGGCGAGGTGGGCGCCGACGGTGTTGGCTCCGTCGGTGAGGTGGGCGGTGACGTCGTACGTGTAGTAGCGCAGCCGCCGGCCGTAGACGGTCCAGCCCGGTGAGAGGGTGTCGTTCCCGACGCGGACGCCGTTGATCTCGGCTTCGTACAGTCCGTGCGCGGTGATGTAGAGGCGGGCGTGGGCGATGGGCTTGGTCAGCTCGAAGTCACGGCGCACGCGAGCCGGGCGGCGGTCGCCTTCGGGGTCTTCGTTCCAGCCGGCGCCGACCGGCTCGGCCTGCCAGTCGGTGGCATCCAGCAGACCGGCTTCGACGGTCGCCGGACGGGACCAGGCGGAGGGTTCGTCGTCGGCCGCCCAGGTGCGGACGCGGACGGTGACGCGTTCCCGTGAGGTGAGCGGGCGATCGGGCCAGGACACCAGGTTCTGGTCACCGCTCTCGATGCGGCCGGTTCGGTGGACGGAGCCGTCGCGGTCGAGTTCGAGTTCGTAGGCGGTCTGGGTCTCGGTGCCGGTGGGGAGTTGCCAGGACAGCCGGGGTTCGGTCCGACCGATTCCGAGGGCGTCACGCAGGTGCTCGAACGTGACGGGGGCAGGCTGGTGCGACACAGCTGGGGGAACCTTCCGTGAGATGGGCGTGGGACAACCGGTTGGGGTGGTGGCGTTGGTTGTCAGCCCTTGACGGCGCCTGAGGTGAGGCCCTTCATCACCTTCTGGTTGAGGAAGAGGTAGATCACGAGGGTGCCGAAGACGTTGAGGCAGATGGCCGCGAAGAGGGGGCCGTACTGGGTGGCGCCGAAGTCGCCTGTGAAGTTGAGCAGGCCGACCTGGACGGTGCGCAGGTCCTGGCTGTTGGTGAAGGTCAGCGCGATGAGCAGGTCGTTCCAGATGAAGAAGAACTGGACCAGGCCGACGGTGAGGACGGCGTTGCGGACCATGGGGATGCTGATGGTCCAGAACGCGCGCAGGATGCCTGCGCCGTCGATGGTCGCGGCCTCGAACAGTTCCCGGGGCACGGACTTGTAGTAGGTGGCCATCATGAAGACGGTCAGCGGAAGGCCGGTGCCGGTGTAGGTGAGGATCAGCGGCCACAGGCTGCCGGACAGGCCGGTCCGGAAGTAGATGGTGAACAGCGGCAGCAGGATCATCTGAGCGGGCACCATCATGCCGGCGAGGAAGATCAGCAGGATCAGGCTGCGTCCCTTCCAGACCATGATCTGCAAGGCGAATCCGGCGGCGGTGCCCAGCAGGAGCATGAGTGCGAGTGCGGGCAGTACGGCCAAGAGGCTGTTCTGGATGTACAGGCCGATGTGGCCGGTGGACCACGCCTCGCTGTAGTTGCCCCATTCCCAGTGGGTGGGCAGGCTCCAGGTGGAGTTGTTGAGGTAGTCGCTGTTGGACTTCAGCGACGTGAGGAGCATCCAGATCAGCGGGTAGATCTCGACGACCAGCAGGAGGGCGACGACCGCCTTGACCCACAGGCGTCCGCCGCGGCGGCGGCGCCCCTCGGAGCGGGTGGTACGCAGCCGGGAGGCGCGGCCGCCGCTGCCCGTGGCCGCCCGGGTCCGGTGTGCCGTGTCGAGGGCCATGGGTTCAGTCCTTCGTGAGGTCGCGTCGCGAGACGCGGAAGACGACCAGGGTCACCAGCAGGCACACGGTGGTGAGCAGCAGGGCGATGGTGCTGCCGTAGCCGTAGTCGCCGTACGTGAACGACGTCTGGAACATGTAGAGGGTCAGCGGCGACGTGCTGTTGCCGGGGCCGCCGTTGGTCAGCGCCACGATGGAGTCGAAGGCCTTCAGCGTGCCGTTGATGCTGAAGATCAGCGACGACAGGAGGACCGGGAACGACATCGGCAGCACGATGTGGCGGATCAGGCGCAGGCCCCGGGCGCCGTCGAGCCGGGCCGATTCGAGGACTTCCTCGGGGATGTCGACGAGGCCGGCGAACAGCAGGACGGCGTAGAAGCCCATGGACCGCCAGATGTCCATGATGATGAGGACCCAGAAGGCGTGGCCGGAGCTGCCGAACCAGTCGATGGATTCGATTCCCACGGCGTTGAGCAGGGAGTTGACCGGGCCGTTCTGCGGGGCCACCTGGAAGAAGTTCTTGAACAGGAGGCCGACGGCCACCGTGGGGAGCACCACGGGGAAGAACACGAGGGTGCGAACCAATGCCGAGGCCCGCTTGAGGAAGAACACGTACAGCAGGGCGAGCAGATAGCCGGCGACGACCTGGCCTACGGTGACGGTGACCGCGTACTCGGCGGTGAACCGGAGGGCGTGGCGGACGTCCGGGTCGGTGAACAGGCGGTGGAAGTTGTCCAGGCCGTTGCCGGTGAACCCGTCGATCGGGCTGCCCTTGGTGAAGCTGTATCCCAGTGACCACACCATCGGGATGAGCATGATCAGGGAGTAGACGAGGAGGGCTGGTCCGATCAGGATCAGGACGGCCCTGCGGTCACCGAGTACACGGTGCATGGGTGAGAAGTCCACTTCGTTCGGGGGACGTTGCGGCGGGAGGCACAGGACGTCCCCGGGGCGAGGGGCTGAGGCGTCGGTACGCGCGCCTCAGTTGCTGGACAGCGCGTCCTGCACGGTCCGCATGAACTGCTCGGCGCTCATGGTTCCGTTGACGAGGCCCGCCGCGTTGGTCTGACTGACCGTGGTGGCCTTCGTGCTGAACAGGGCTTCGAACCACAGGACGTTCTGCTTCGACTCGCCGATCGTCTCGCGTACCTTGCTGGTGACCTCGTTGGGGTCCTTGACGGGGGTGCTGGTCTTGAAGCCGGAGATCGAGCCCTGGTCCTTCAGGGCGGTGCTGCCGTAGTTCTTGGCGATGCAGGTCACCCAGCCGCCGACCTTGGAGTCGAACGTCTTCTTGCCGAGCGTCATGGCCAGGCCGACGTTGGACGGGTACTGGTCGGCGGAACCCTTGCCGCCGGAGACCGCGGGGAAGGGCATGAAGCCGATGTTCTCGGCGCCGACCGTGTTCTGCTTCGGGTCGGCGATGTCGGTCAGCGCCCAGCTGCCCATGTAGAACATGGCTGCCTTGCCGGTGAGGAACTGGTTGAAGGCGGTGTCGTAGTCGATCGAGCCGACGCCCTTGCCGAAGTATCCCTTCTTGCCGAGATCGGCGATCTCCTGGGCGGCCTTCACGTACTCGGGGTCGGTGAGCCGGGCCTTGCCGTCCTTGACGTCCCTGAGCGCGTCGGGGCCCAGGCTTCGGTAGAGGTAGCCGCTGATGAGGCGGGTCAGCGGCCAGCCCTGCTGCCCCGATGCGGAGAACGGCTGGATGCCCTTGGCGTCGAGCGCGGCCGAGACCTTGGTGAGTTCGTCCCAGGTGCCTGGTTCGTTCAGTCCGTTCTCGCTGAAGATCTTCTTGTTGTAGAAAATGCCCTCGATGTTGTACTCGTACGGCAGGACCTCGACCTTGCCGTCGTACAGGGCCTTGATGGTGGAGAGGGCGGCGGGCTGGATCCGGTCGAGGACGCCCAGTTTCTTCAGCTCCGTCTCGATGTCGGCGATCTTGCCGGAGGTGTAGAGCTGATCGGTCAGGGCCGGGGCGTTGCCGGCGGCGAACTGGACCGGGAGCGCGCCCTGGCCGGCCAGCAGTTGGAGCTTCTGGTCCAGGCTGGTCTGGGGAACGGTCTCCACCTTCAGTGGCAACGCCTTTTCGGCATCGGCGCACTGCCCCTTGGACAGGGTCGTCAGCGCCGTCTTGACCGTCGTGTTCTCGGTGTTGGTCAGGTAGCTGAATTCCTTGGGAGCGGAGGACGAGCCCCCGCCCGTTCCACCGCAGGCGGTGGCGAGGACGGTGAGGGCGGCGGCGCTCGCGGTCAGACCGGCGATGCGGGCCCTTCTGGCGGAGGTGGAGTCGGTGTTCACAGCATGCTCCCAGTCATCGTTGGAGCGGAGGACGCACGGTGAAGGGCCTGGGGAAGAAGCCCAGGAAGCCCACATTTTGTGTAACGTTCTCCACGGCGAAGTGCGCACCACAGTGCACTCAGTCCGAACGGACGTCAAGACATTCGGCCGTAACATCCTGGAAAGGCCGCGCACATCTGGCGGACCAGAGGCATCATCGTGTAGACCGTTGCATAAACCATGAGCTGAGCACTGGGAGCGCCTGCAATGCCGGGGTCGGAACAGAAGAAGCGAGTCACCATCACGGATGTCGCCCAGCATGCGGGGGTGTCGACCGCGGCGGTCTCCAAGGTGCTGCGCAACGCCTACGGAGTGAGCGCGGCGATGCAGGAGAGGGTCCGCGCCTCGATGGAGGAGCTCAACTACCGCCCGCACGCGGCGGCACGCGGCATGCGCGGCCGGACCTACACGATCGGTGTCCTGCTGGACAACATCCGCAACAGCTTCTTCGCCGACATCCTCGATGGCATCCAGGGGCAGCTCGACAACAGCGAGTACACCGTGATGATCGGTGCTGCCGGGTTCGGCGCGGACGCCCAGGGCAAGACCATCCGGTCCATGGTCGACCGCCAGATGGACGGACTGATCCTCATCGCCCCCGGCACCAGACGCAGCGAGGTCCTGCACACGGCCCGGTCCACCCCCACCGTCGTGATCGGACACCACGACGCGTCCGACAGCCACGACTCGGTCGCCGACGCCGACGCCGCGGGCGCCGGCCTCGTCGTCGACCACCTCGCCGGACTGGGCCACCGCAACATCGCCCTGGTCTCCTCCCCCGGCACCCGCGCCAGCCAGTGGCACAACACCCCTGAAATCGAGCTGACCAGCGGGTACATGGCGGCGATGGAGAGGCACGGCCTCGCCGCGCATGCGCGCGTCTGCAAGGCCGCGTACTCCGACGAAGGCGGCTACAAAGCCGGCATCAGCCTGCTGGCCGGTGAGAACCGGCCCACCGCGATCATGACCGGGGCGGATGTCGCCGCCCTGGGAGTGTGGCGGGCCGCGCACGAGCTGGGGCTGCGGATCCCGAAGGACGTATCCGTCGTCGGGTACAACAACACCGCCCTGGCCGAGCTGGCCACCGTCCAGCTGACCAGCGTGGACCAGGCGGGACAGGACATGGGGTCCACGGCGGCCCGCTTGCTGATCGAGCGCGTCGAAGGACATCGGGACCGCTCCGTCCAGACGACCATGACACCGCGCCTCGTGGTGCGCCGCAGTACCGCAGAGCCCAGGGCCTGACCTTGCGCGCGCCCACGACACACGGTGTCCGGCCGTGGACCCGCGCGTCGGGATTGACCGGACATGGCTCGGGAGGAAGGTGTCTCCGGCGGCACCGCCGCCACCCCGGGCGGCTGCGCCTTGTGGCCTTAGCCTTGATCCACCGATCTGATGGCTGTGGATGACTCTTCGAGAAATAAGGAAGTGCCTTGCGACCTGCGATGATGGGAGTTCTTGAGGCTTCCAGCACGCACGATGGGCAAGGCACTTCCGAGATGCAAGTTTCCCATACTCCAGCGGCGGTCTCCGCTGCGTTCGATGACCCGAATCTGGTCGCGCATGTCGATCGGGCGGCAGGTCAGGTCTACCTGGCACTGCTGGACCTGGCCCCCGCTCCGCTGAGTGCGATCGGAGCCGCGGCCTGTCTGGACGATGCGGAACTCGCCACGGCGTACGGAGCGCTGGTCGACGCCGGTCTGGCCAGTGCCGCCGAGCAGGGCGGGGACGTGGTGGCCCCGGTTCCGCCCACTGCAGGCCTGAAGATCCTCGCCCGGCACCGGGCGGCCGAGGTCGAGGAGTCGCGCATCACCGTAGGGGGCGCGTTCGAGTCGTTCCGGCGACAGCGGCTCGCCGCGTACAACGACCATCTCGTCGAGGTCGTCACCGGCGACGCCGTCGGCCCCAGGATTCGTCACGCCTGGGCGAGTGCCCGCGACCAGATCCGGCAGTTCGAGTCGCCGCCGTACTTCCCCCTGTCCGGGGCCACGGACGACGCGCTGGCCACGCTCGCGCGTGGTGTGACGCAGCGTGTCGTGTACTCGCGGGAGTCGCTGGAGCATCCGGGCCACCTGAAGGAGGTCATCGAACCGTGCATCAAGGCCGGCGAACAGGCCAGGGTGCTGCCGTCGGTGCCGGTCAAACTCGTGATCATCGACGAGGCGTACGCGCTCGTGTCGCTGTCGATCAAGGAGGCCGACGTGCACAACACCATGCTCGTGGTGCAGCCGTGCGGTCTGCTCTCCGCGCTCGTCGCGCTGTTCGAGCAGTCCTGGCAGAACGCCCTGCCGTTCCACGGCCGCACCACCCGGCCCGGCGGCCTGCCCCCGCCGACCGTCATCTGCTCTGGCTCCTTGCGGGCGGCGCGAGCGACGACGTCATCGCCCGCGAGTTGGGAATCAGTCGCGAGTTGGGAATCAGTCGCCGCACGCTGTTCCGCCGCGTGCAGATCCTGATGGCCCAGCTCGGTGCCGTGAACCGCTTCCAGATGGCCCTGCAGGCACAGCGCTGCGGATGGCTGTGACCAGCACGCCGACGGGGCGCGTCACCAGGCCGCACGCAGAACGGCGGCACCGCCGTCGACGCGGCCTCCACACTCCCGGCTACTGGGTGAGGATCCCCTGGATCCTGTCGTCGACGACCATCGTGTCCTGCGGGTCGTAGTTGCTGAGCTTCACCGCGACCCAGTCCGTCGACGGGTACCACTCCACGTTCGTGGAAATACCGTCGGAGCCCCCGTTGTGCCCGACAGCCCACTTGCCGTTGCGCAGGGTCACTCCCGGTCCGTAGGCCTCGAACAGGGTCTTCGCCGGCAGCCCAGGCTTCGCCGGGAGGCTCGCCGCCGGCATTTTCGCGCCCACGACCAGGTCGATGTGGGCGGGGTCCAGCAGCGTGCCGTCGAGCAGCGCCCTGGTGAAGCGGACCAGGTCCGGGGCGGTGGAGAAGGCGTTGCCGTCGGGCAGCCCGGTGAACAGCTGCTCCTGGTCCACGCCATCGATGCGCTGCCCCGAGGGCTGCTTCCTGTACGGGTGGGCGATGCGCCGGTCGGACCGCCACTGCGCCTTGGTGCAGAAGTCGGAGTCGCCCATGCCGGCCGGTCCGAAGACGTGCTGCCGGATGTAGTCGTAGTACGACTGTCCGGAGACCTGCGCGACGATCGCGCCGAGGACGGTGTAACCGGAGTTGCTGTACTGGTGGCCGGCGCCGGACTGGAAGCTCAGCGGGGCCTTCCGGATGAAGTCCAGCGTCCCGGCCATCACCTGCTCGGCGGTGGTCCATCCGGCCGCCGCGGTGAAGTAGCCGTCGATGCCGTGGTAGTCACCCATGCCGGAGGTGTGGGTCAGCAGGTGGTGGACGGTGACGGTGTCACCGACAGTGGAGGGGAAGCCGTCCACGTACGTGCCCAGTGTCTTCTCGAACGCCACCTTGCCCTGCTGGACGAGCTGCGCGACCGCCACAGCGGTGAACAGCTTGGTGACCGAGGCGAGGCAATATATGGTGTCGGCGGTGTTCGGGACGGACTTCGCCTTGTCCGCCATGCCGTAGGAGCGGGCCAGCACCGTCCGCTTGCCGCGGACCACCAGCACCGTGCCGGAGAACGTGTCCTCCGCCGCCAACTGTGCCAGGAACTGCTCGAACTCCCCGCCCGGCCGCAATTCCACCGGCACCGACGAGCCGGAGCCCGCCGCGGGCCGGGGGACAGCGTCGGCGGTGGTGCCGAACATCGCCCACGCGCCGCCGACGGCCACCGGAGCGCCCAGCAGCCCGAGCAGCGAACGTCGGCCCAGCGGCCGTCGGCCGGTCAGGGACTCCACTGATTCGTGTTGTGTCATGCGACCACCGTGCGGCCGGTCCGCCGCTACCCGCGTCTGTCTCGGGACGGACGGCGTGGCACTCGCGTATGTCCTGAGACAGACGCGACGGCACAAGTGGTGTACCTAGACTCGACGCTCATGACTATGCAGCCACTGCTTGCCCTGCGCTCCTGGGCACACCAACCCGTGGTACAGGACGGGGCGTTGGCGGCCGGGCTGCTCGCGGTGTGCCTGCCGGTGAACAACCCTGCCGCGATGCTGCGGGCAGTGGCCGCCGCCCCGTCCGGCGGCGCGTGGGGCGGGGCTGTGGTCTGGGGGTGGTGGACCGCGACGGCGTTCGCCCTGGTCGGTGTCGCGCTGCGGCGGCGCCGGCCGCTGCCGATGCTCGGGGTCTGCGTGCTGGCCACGGCGGGACACCTGGCGATCGTGGTGCCCACGGTCGTGGACCTGGCCGTCGTGGTGCTGCTCGCCACGGTCGCGGCCCACTGCCCGCGCCCCGTGTCGCGGGCGGCGCTGGCCGGGCTGCTGCTACTGGTCGTCGGCTGGTGTCTCTCCGACGCGCAGCGGGGCCGTCCGGTGAACGGGGTGCCGTCGTTCAGGTTCGAAGTGGTCCACCTCACCGGCCCTCCGCACGGACACGTCGACACCACCGTCGCCGGCCGGGCGGAGAGCTCGAACACCTGGAGCGCTGTGGCCCTGCTCGGCTCGGTGCTGCTCGCCGCCTGGGCGGTCGGTTCCGGCACCCGGAGCCGACGGGAGTACCTGCATCAGTTGCACGCGCGCGCCGCGGACCTGGAGCGGGAGCGGGACCAGCAGGCGGCCCTGGCGGTGGCCGCGGAGCGGGGGCGGATCAGCCGCGAGATGCACGACGTGGTGGCGCACGGCCTGTCCCTGATCGTGATCCAGGCACAGGGCGCCGATGCCGCGCTGGACAACCGGCCCGCCGACACCCGGAGCGCGTTGCACACGATCGTGAAGACCGGCCGCGACTCGCTCGCGGACATGCGCCGGGTGCTTGCCGCACTGGGCGAGGTGGAGGACACCTGGCATCCGCAGCCGGGACTTGCCCAGCTACCCGGCCTTCTCGCCCGGGTACGCCAGACGGGCACGACGGTGCGGCTGCGCGTGGACGGGACGCCGAGTACGCTGCCCTCAGCCGTGGACCTGTCGTCCTACCGCATCGTGCAGGAGGCGCTGACCAACGTCATGAAGCACGCCGGCGCCGGAGCGAGCGCCGATGTCGTGATCCGCTATTCGGACGCCGAGGTCTGTATCGAGGTCGGCGACGACGGGCACAGCCCGAACGGGAACGATGGCGGCGGCAACGGCCTGCGGGGCATGGACAGTCGGGTGAAACTGCTCGGAGGCCGGCTCAGTGCCGGACCACGGTCCGACGGCGGTTTCGTGGTGCGGGCGCACCTGCCCGTCGAGGGGCGGGAAGCGTGATCCGGGTACTCATTGCCGACGACCAGGCTCTGGTGCGCACCGGTTTCCGGATGATCCTGGAGAACGCGCCGGACATGGAGGTGGTGGGCGAAGCCGGCGACGGCGCGCAGGCGGCGGCGCTGACGCTCGAACTCCAACCTGACATCGTGCTGATGGACGTGCGCATGCCGGAGATCGACGGCGTCGCGGCGACCCGTCGCATCTGCGCCGACGGCACCGGCCACACCAGGATCCTGATGCTGACCACGTTCGACCTCGACGAGTACGTCTACGCCTCGCTTCGGGCCGGCGCCGGCGGATTCCTGCTCAAGGACACCCTCGCCGCCGACCTGCTCTCAGCCATCCGCGTGGTCGTGCGCGGCGAAGCGGTGGTCGCGCCGAGCGTGACCCGCCGCCTGCTGGAGCGGTTCGTGGGCACCGCTGCGGCGCCGCTCGCGCCGGCGGTCGGCGTCGACGCTCTGACCGACCGGGAGCGCGAGGTGCTGGCGCTGGTCGCCCGCGGCCTGTCCAACACCGAGATCGCGGCAGCCATCTACGTGGGCGAAGGCACCGTCAAGACGCACGTCAGCCGCATGCTGGCGAAGTTGAACCTGCGTGACCGGGTGCAGGCCGTGGTCTACGCCTACGAATCCGGCCTGGTGCATGCCGGCAGCCGGTTCGACGGCGGGCGGACTGACGACCCGTCATGAAAGGAGCGCTGCCGGGCCGGGCAGCGGCGGGGCCAGGAACGAGCGGTACGCGGGTGGCAGGGGCAGCCCTGTCTCCCGTTCGAGCGCGGCGCACTCGCCTGGGTCGAACAGCCTGAACGGACCGCCCACCAGGCGACGCCGATCCCAAGACGGGAGCTCCTCGGGCACGGACGGATTGCCGGACCCCGCGACGACAGCCCCGAGGGCCACTCACCTACTCACCCCTCACCCCTCACCGACGGCCGTCCTTGCCAACACCGTGTCCTATGCATCGAACCCTGGGCTCATGCCATCGAGGTTTGAATGGCGTGAGTCACGTGGTCGTCCGTCCCTGCTCTTAGCCTTGATCCACCGATCTGATGGCTGTGGATGACTCTTCGAGAAATAAGGAAGTGCCTTGCGACCTGCGATGATGGGAGTTCTTGAGGCTTCCAGCACGCACGATGGGCAAGGCACTTCCGAGATGCAAGTTTCCCATACTCCAGCGGCGGTCTCCGCTGCGTTCGATGACCCGAATCTGGTCGCGCATGCCGGGCTGGTTCCGGTGATGCGGCTGGCCGAACGGTGCGGGCTGTCGGGCCTGGTGGCGCAGAAGGTGAAGCTGAGCGGGATGACGAACGGCGCGGGTGCGTCGGCGGACGTCAAGGCCAGCAGCATCGTGGCCGGCATGGCGGCGGGCGCGGACAGTATCGACGACCTCCATATCCTGCGGCACGGCGCGATGCCGACCCTGTTCCAGGGGGTCCGTGCGCCTTCCACGCCGGGCACATTCCTCCGTTCGTTCACCCACGGTCACGCACTCCAACTCCACGCTGTCCACCGCAGGTTCCTCGACCAACTGACCGCGCACACCCCGCTGCTGCCCGGCGCCGGCGACAAGGCGTTCATTGATGTCGACTCCACCCACAAGCGGGTCTACGGCCGGACCAAGCAGGGCGCCGAGTACGGCCGGTTCAAGGGCATCCGCACCCTGCACCTACCGCACAACTGGCCCTGGCAGCACACCTGGACACACCTGTTCTCCACCGCCCACGGACCGGCCGGCTGATACGAACAGTCCCTGCCCACCTCGCCCGCAAGGGCCCGACCGGAACCGAACCTGTGGAAAAGCTGGGCAAACCAGCGGACACAACCTGCCCTCACCTGGCCAACCGACCCGAAGTCGATCAAAACACCATTCTCAAACCACCTCGGTGAATCAAGGCTTAGCGGTCGACGGAATCGGGGACGAGCCCGTCGGCGACCAGGCCCGCACGTACCGCCTGGCCCAGGGCGTGCACAGCGGACTGGGGGCGAACCATCACCGTGAACTCCTTGACCCGGCCCGCCCCGTCGAACTGGAGCAGATCGATGCCGTGGATCTGCTTGCCGTTCACGGTGGCCCGGAAGAGCAGGATCGCCGACGGAGCTTCTTCGCCGTCGGTGCTGGTCTCGGCCGTGCCCTCGAAGTGTCCGGTGTAGCGGAAGTCCTCGAAGGTGCGCAGCAGGACGCCGAAGAGTCCCAGCACCATGGGCTTGCCCTCGAAGGGCGTGAACTTCACAGGGCTGTAGAGGCGAATGTCCTCGGTGAACAGGTCGTCCAGTGCGGCGAGTTCGCCCTTCTCCACGGCAGCGCGGAAGCGTTCAGCAGTCTCCATGACCTCTTCTCCTACTCAAGAATATGACTAGTCATTTTCTTGAGTAGGATGCAGTGGCGGACGAGGAAAGGGAAGGGGCTGCTTCGATGGCCTTGCGGCATGCGGTGCTGGCGGCGCTGCTGGACGGCGAGTACAGCGGATACCAGTTGGCGAAGGTGTTCGACGTCGGCGTCGCGAACTTCTGGCACGCCCTGCCACAGCAGTTGTACGCCGAGCTGACCAAACTGGAGAAGGAAGGGCTGGTCGCGGGTCGGCAGGTGGTCCAGACGACCCGGCCCAACAAGCGTCTGTTCCGGGTCACCGAAGCCGGTCGCGCCGAGCTGGAGGCATTCGCCGTAGCCGTATCGAAGCCCTCGTTCATCCGGGACGATCTGCTCGTCAAGGTCCAGGTCGCCGACCGCATCGGCACGGCGCCGGTGATCGAACAGCTCGAAGAGCGAGCGTCCGCGGCCGAGGCCAAGATCGAGCTTCTCGGCAAGCTGCTGCGGCAACTGCGCGGCGATACGGACGAGGAGGAGTTCCTCCGCCGGGGCGAGCGGATCGGGCCGTACCTGACCTGCCTGCGCGGCCTGGCCTTTGAGCAGGAGCACCGGGACTGGTGCCTGCGGATCGCAGCCGTCCTCAAGGAAAGGCAGTCGACTCATGCCGAACGGTGAATACCTGCGCTACGTCGCCCTGGGCGACAGCCAGACCGAAGGGCTCGGCGACGGGGACGACGCCGTGGGCCTACGCGGCTTCGCCGACCGGTTCGCCGACCATCTCGCGGCCGTCAGCCCGGGGCTTCGGTACGCCAACCTTGCCGTACGAGGCCGTGTCGCCGGCCAGGTCCGCACTGAACAGCTGGGGCCCGCCCTGGCCCTGCGGCCCGACCTGGCCACCGTCGTCGCCGGGGTCAACGACCTGCTCCGGCCCCGGTTCGACGCCGCGGAGGTGGCCGGGCACATGGAGGAGATGTTCAGCTCGCTCACGGCAGCCGGGGCCCACGTGGTGACGCTGACCTTCCCCGACGTAGGGAAGATCGTGCCCCTTGCCCGGCCGATCAGGTCCCGCGTGTTCGACCTCAATACCCGCATCTGCGCTGCGGCCGCCCGTCACGGGGTCGCGGTCGCCGAAATCGGCCGACAGGCCGTAGCCACCGATCCACGGCTGTGGAGTGCGGACCGACTCCACGCCAGCCCCCTCGGCCACGAGCGGATCGCCGCAGCCCTCGCACAAGCCATCCACCTGCCCGGAAGCGACGACGCCTGGACGCTCCCCCTGCCACCGCAGAGGGTTCCCACGGGCCGGCAGGCCGCAGGAGCCGAACTGCGCTGGGCGGCCGCGTTCCTCGGCCCCTGGCTCGGGCGCCGTGTGCGCGGTCAGTCCTCCGGCGACGGCCGCACCGCGAAACGCCCCCGGCTGCTGCCCCTGAGCGCCACGCCCGACTCCGCGGCGGACACCGGTCAACGGGAATCCTCGTAGGGACAGCGCGGATGCGCGTGCCCGGCTCGCACCACCCACCGATCCCGCTTGACCTGAAGCTTGATTGAGGTCTTAACGTCACAGCGTGTTGATCACCGCCTGATGACAGGAGAAGACCTCATGTTCCTCGTGACCGGAGCCACCGGAAATATCGGAAGCGCCCTCTTGCAAGAGCTCCAGGCGTTCGGCGCCGGACCGTTGAGGGGGCTCACCCGTGACATCACACGGGCAGCGTTCCCAAAAGGAGTCGAAGCCGTTACGGGTGACTTCGCTGACACAGCCTCGCTGAAGCCTGCGTTGGAGGGGGTCCGCTCACTGTTTCTTGTGTCACGCATGGGTTCGGACGTCGAGATCATCGAGGCGGCCCGGCGGGCAGGCGTGGAACACGTGGTGCTGGTCTCGTCGATTACCGTCCAGACCCATCCGCACCTGGGCCCCGCCGGCGAAAACCTGACTGTCGAGCAGCTGCTCAAGGACAGCGGCATGGCCTGGACGATCCTGCGGCCGACACAGTTCGCCTCGAATGCCCTGTGGTGGGCGGCAACGATCCGCGAGCACGAAACGGTCCGCGTGCCCTACGCGGACATCGGCCTCCCCACGATCCACCCCGCGGACATCGCCTCGGTGGCCCGGGTGGCACTGACCGAGTCCGGCCACCAGGGGCGGACATACGCGCTGACCGGCCCGGAGCGGATCACAGCCCGGCAGCAGGTCGGGGCCATCGCGTCAGCACTGGGGCGGGACGTGCCGTTCGCCGAGATCAGCCGGCAGGAAGCCCATCGTCGGATGGCCGTCTTCCTGGGCGGCGAAGCCGCGGACGCGGTGCTCGACCTGACGGGAGGCGACGTCAACAACGAGTTGCTCACGGTGCGCGACACCGCTTCCCGGATCACCGGTGCCCCGGCCAGGACGTTCCAGCAATGGGCCTCGGAGAATGCCACCGCCTTCCGTTGAGCCACCCGATCCTGAGCACGTTCGCGTGAGCACGCCGAGTTGGCTGACCGCCGTGTGCCGACCGCGTTGTGGCCCGGACCCCGGAACGTGCGGGAGGGTCCGGGCCACGGTGCCGTGCCGGGTCAGTGGGCGGCTCGTGCCGGTCGGCCGGTGCTCGGCGCGAGGCTCTGCGAGTTCTTGCGCAGCGAGGCGATGCCGATGAACACCATGGAGAACAGGCCGGTCAGCGCGAAGGCCGTGAAGCCCCGGTCACCGTGGCCCGAGGCGAGCAGTTGGCCGCCGAGCCAGGGGCCGAAGACGGCGCCGAAGCGGCCCATGCCGGAGGTCCAGCCCACGGCGGTGGCCCGGCTGTCGGCGTCCGAGCGGATCGAGACCGTCGCGTAGATCATGGTCTGCGCGCTGTTGAGGAAGACGCCGGCGAGGAAGACCACCGTGAAGGTCAGTGCAAGCGCCATGTGAATGCTGAGCAGATAGACGCTGACGGCGGTGAGCAGGAACCAGATCGCGGAGATGCGCGGGGCGCCGAAGCGGTCGGCGGCGCGGCCCGCGACCAGCATGCCGACGATGCCGCCGAGGTTGAAGACGATCACGAACTGGAGCGAGGAGCCGAGGTCGTAGCCCTCGGCGCGCATCAGGGTGGGGAGCCAGGTGGCGACGCCGTAGACCAGGAGCAGGCCGCCGAAGGACGCCAGCCAGTACAGCAGCGTCTGGCTCCACTGACGGGCGCGGAACAGGTCGGCCAGAGCGTCCCAGCGGCCGGCGCCGGCCGCGCCCCGCTCCTTCACGGCAGGCAGTTCGACGCCGTGCGCGGCGGCGAGCTGTCGCGCCTGGTCGGTGCGGCCCTTGGCGACGAGGAAGCTCAGCGACTCCGGCATGACCTTGACGACGACCGGCACGAACAGCAACGGGACGACGCACACCCAGAACGCGGATCGCCAGCCGAGCGGCTCCACGAGCCACTGCGCCACGTACGCGGACACGATGCCTCCCGTGTGATGGGCGGTCATCAGTGCGCCGACCATGAGGGCACCGCGGCCGCGCGGCGCGTAGTCCGAGACCATGGTGATCGCGGTCGGCAGCAGGCCGCCGAGGCCGAGGCCGGCGAGGGTGCGGCCGAGTCCGAAGACCGTGACGTCCGGGGCGACCGCGCACAGGCCCGAGGCCAGCGAGAAGACGGTGACGCAGACGGCCATCATCTTCTTGCGGCCGATGCGGTCGGAGACCGTGCCCGCGGTGAGCGCGCCGACCAGCATGCCGAAGGTGGCGTAGCTGCCGAGGTCACCGGCCTGGCCCGAGGTGAGGCCGAGGGCCTTCTCCTCAAGCATGTGCGGCAGAACGGAACCGTAGATGAACATGTCGAGGCCGTCGAAGAGGACGGCCAGCCAGCACAGGGCGAAGACCAGCCTGGCCATTCTGGCGCCGCGGCTCACGGTGGCTGGGGTGGCGGAGGAGGACATCGTTGTTCCTCTCGTCCGGGAGGGGTGTCCCAGGAGCGGTGGGAGAAGGAAGCGGCCGAAGAGGCGGCCGAGGGGGGTGTGACCGGCACGTTAGGAAGCCGGAACCCTTTCGTCAACACTTTTGTTGACAATCGTGAAGAACATGTCGGCCCCGGCGACGCACAGGTGTCCCCGGGGCCGAATGACCTGGTCAGACCTCAAGGCAAGGCAGGCCGTGGGTGATGGCCCGTCAGACCTCAACAGGAGGCGTGCCGTCAGTGATTGCCCGGTCAGCCCTCAACAGGAGGCGTGCCGTGGGTGTGGAACGACTCGATGGTCCGCAGACCCCACGCCTGTCCCTTGGCGCGTTCCGCTTCGGTCCAGGTGACGAGCGGCCAGTCGGGGGCCAGGACGAGGCGGGTGAGCGGGTTGCACAGTTCGATGCGGTTGCCGCCCGGTTCGTAGACGTAGAGGAAGAACGTCTGCTGGATGGCGTGCTTGTGCGGACCCGTCTCGATGAACACGCCGGAGTCGATGGCGAGGTCGGCGGCGCGCAGGATGTCCTCGCGGGTGTCGGTCGCGAAGGCGATGTGGTGCAGCCGCCCCGTGGAGCCCGTCCAGTCGGAGGTGTAGACGACGTCGTACGACTTGTCGGTGAAGGTCAGCCAGCGGGCCGCGATCCTGCCGGTGTCGAGGCGTATCTGTTCCGTGGGCCTGGCGCCCAGCACGTTCTGCTGGAACTCGGCGTTGGCGAGCACGTCGGCGGCCAGGAAGTTGATGTGGTCCAGGCGCCGGACGCCCACGCCTCGGCCGGGCTTGGCCTGGGGCTGGTTCTTCAGTGCAGGTTTCAGCGCGTCGGGGGCCCGGTAGTACTCGCTCTCCCAGTACAGAGCGTGTTCGTGGCCGTCCGGGTCGGTGGTGACGTACACCTTGCCGAGGCCCGGCTCGTCCTCGGTCCAGTGGCCGGTGCCGCCCGCCTCCTCGACCGCCCGGACGCGGCGCCGGAGGGCTTCCTCGCTGGAGGTGCGCAGCGCCAGCCGGCCGAGTCCGGGCTGGTCGCGGGCGGTGAGAACGAGGCTGTGGTGCTCGTAGTCGTCGAAGGTCCGCAGGTAGACGGTGTCGCCGTCCTGCCCGTTGACGGTGAGGCCCAGGAAGTCGGTGAAGAAGGCGACACTGGCGTCGAGGTCAGGGGTGAACAGCTGGGCGTGGCCCACGTGGGCGATGTCGCCGAGGGGTGGGGTCATCATTGACCTCCTGAGGATGAGGATCGTGCGGGCGGAGGGGGCGTGTCGGCGGACCGGGGGAAGACGGTGCCGTCGAAGATCTTGCGGGTCGTACGGACCACGGCGGTGCGACGGGCGGAGGGCAGGCCGTCGGGCCCGGTGGCGAGGCTGCTTTCGATGTCCGTGAACCCCGTGGGGTGCTCGATGCGCAGTGGCTCACCCCGGTGGGGCAGGCGCGCGATTCCCTCCGCCACGCTTCCTTCGATGCGCAGCCCTGCGGCCACACTTGCCGCGCCGAGGACGCCGATGGAGGTGTGGCAGCGGACGGGGATGAACGTGCGGGTCGTGACCGCGCCGCCGTGCCGGGGTGGGGCGAGAAGGGTCAGTTTGGGGACGGTCGCGTCGGTCACGTCGCCCAGGCGCATCAACTTGCCCGCCGCGAGCCGGATTTCGTGCAGACGTGCGGCAAGGTCGCCGTTCGCTTCCAGTTCCTCCGGCTCCTCATAGCCGGTCACTTTCAGGGAGTCGGCGATGATCAGCACGGTCGGCATGCCGTTGTCCACGCACGTCACCTCGACGCCGGCGACGGTGTCCCGGACGTGTCCCGTGGGCAGCAACGGCCCCTCACCGGGCGGGAACGCGATCGTCACCGCGGCCGCGCGCCCCGGCACCCCGGAGATCGCCGTGTCGCCGGTGTATTCGACCCGGCCGCCCGGCGTCGGGAACGTCGCCGTGGCGAGGTCCCCGGTGTTGACCATGCGGATACGGACCGTCGTCTCGGCGTCGCCCGGCGGGACGATTCCGCGCTCGACCGCGAACGGGCCGACTCCGGCGAGCAGGTTGCCGCAGTTCTGACGGTCCGACACCTCGGCCTTCTCGACGCCGACCTGGAGGAAGAGGTAGTCGAGGTCGGCCTCGGCGTCGTCGGACGGCGACACCACGGCGACCTTGCTCGTCAGCGGGTGCGCACCGCCGAGGCCGTCGATCTGGCGCGGGTCGGGACTGCCCATGATCCGCAGCAACAGGTCGTCGCGAGCGGCCGGTTCGGCGGGAAGGTCCTCGGCCAGGAAGTAGGCGCCCTTGGAGGTGCCGCCGCGCATCAGCATGCATCGCACCTCTGCGGGTCCGGTCACGACCCGGCTCCCTCGCCCGCTGCGGCGGTGTACTCCTCGTACGTCCGGTAGGTCACACCGAGGGTGGCGAGGGTGTCCCGCAACCCGTAGCGATCCAGACCGAGTTGACCCTCCAGGAAGGCGGCGCGGGCGTCGGCCTCCTTCCGCTCGCGGGCCTCGGAGGCTTCGGCGGTCCGCCCGGCGCGCTCACGGGGCACGACCACGACGCCGTCGTCGTCGGCGACGATGACATCACCGGGGCGGATGATCTGGCCTCCGATCACGACCGGTACGTTGACCGATCCTCCGGTCGCCTTGACGGTGCCCTGCGGGCTGACGGCGGCGGACCAGGCGGGAAAGCCCATGGCGCGCAGTTCGGCGGTGTCGCGGATGCCGGCGTCGGTGACCAGGCCGCGCACGCCCCGCCTGTGCAGTGCGGTCGCGAACAGTTCGCCGAACATGCCGTCGGTGCTGGGCGACGTGGTGGTGACGACGAGGATGTCGCCCTCGCCGCACTGCTCGACCGCCGCGTGGATCATGAGGTTGTCGCCGGGCCAGGACAGGACCGTGACCGCGGTGCCCGCGACACGGGTGCCCTGCTGGGCGGGGCTGAGGTGCGTGCCGAGGAAACCGGTGCGGCCCATCGCCTCGCCCACCGTGGCGGTGCCGTATCCGGCGAGCGCCGCGACGTCCTCGGCGTCGGCCTTGGGCGGATGGGTGACGATGACGCCGCTCATGCCAACTCCTTCGCGATCTGCGGGTACGGGCGCATGTAGGCCTCGGCCATGGTCCGGTGGGCCAGGCCCAGGTTCGGTCCCGCGTTGCGCTTGAGCTGGACGCCTCGGCGTACGGCGAGGTCGGTGTAGTAGTCCCACAGGTGCTGCTGTGCGCCGAGGCATTCCATGGCCTTGCGCTTGGTGTCCCAGACCTCGGTGATGTCGAGGAGGACCTCGGGTTTGAAGCCGCTCATCTCGGGCTGGTGCGGCTCGAAGTAGAAGACCGGCGGGGCGCCGATGATTTCGCCCTGACCGGGGTAGCCGATGGCCTGGGCGAGGACGCGGGCCTCCAGCGCCATCCGGTTGGCGGCCGGATGATCGCCGTTGTAGGGGTCCTCGGCGGGGTGCGTGAGCACGGCATCGGGCTGGGTCTCGCGGTAGACGGCGACGAGCCGGTCGGTCAGCTCGGCGGTGGCCACGAGCGGGTAGTCGCCGGCGTCGAAGAAGCGGACCGCTGCGCCGAGCGTGGCGGCCGCACGCTCGGCCTCGTCGCGGCGTATCGCCTTGATCTCGTCCAGCTTCCTGCCCTCGCGCCAGGCCCGGGCGGACTCCCCGCGCTCGCCGAACGTGAGGCACGCGATGGTGACCTTCTCGCCCCGGGAGGCGGCCAGAGCGATGGCACCACCGGCCCGCCATACGAAGTCCCCGGCGTGTGCGGTGATCACCAGTGTCGATCGTGGGGTGGCGGGCGCGTTGCCGTCGGTCATTGCTGCATCTCCTTGCTGACAGGTGTGCACCCGCTCGGCATCGCGTCAGTCGTCGCGCAGGGCGTCCATCACGCTGCTGAGGTGGGCGCGGACGGCCGTTTCGGCCGCCCGTGGATCCCTGGCGCGGATCGCCTCGATCACGGCCAGGTGCTCATTCAGGGACTGCTGCGGGCGGCCCGGCCGCAGTGCCAACTGGAAGCGGTGTCGCACCAGTTGGGCGTTGAGCCGCTCCAGGAGACCGACGGCCGTCCGCTGGCCGGAGAACTCCCGGATCCGGGCGTGCAGTTGGTGGTTGAGCTCGGAGTAGGTGACCGGATCGCCGCCGGCGACCGCCTTGGACATGGCGTCGCCCAGGCCGGTCAGCTCGTCGAGCTGCTGGTCGGTGGCCCGTACGGCGGCCTGGGCCGCGCACAGTCCTTCCAGCGCCCTCCGGCACTCCGTGATCTCCACGGCCTCCTCGACCGTGACCACGCGCACCCGCGATCCGCGGTTGCGGATCCGCTCGACCAGCCCCTCGGAGGCCAGGTCGAGCAGCGCCGCCCTGATGCTGGCGCGGGTGACGTCGTACTGCTCGGCGAGTTCGTTCTCCACCAGCCGCTGAGCCGGCGCCATCTCGCCGCGCAGAATCGCCTGCCGCAACTGCTCCAGCGCGTACTGCTTGGCCTGCTCTCCGGAGCCTGGACGGGCTTCCTTCGGCATCTGCCCTCCCTGAGTGAGTGCCTGTCGAAGCTAAATCTAGGCCAACAAGATTGTCAACAATTCTGTTGGCACTTGTTGCGCGGGGTGTCGCGCCAAGGAGTTCAGGTGCGCGGCCGGCGGCGCGGGCGTTTCCCGTGCGAAGCGGACGTGACGAGCAGCGCGGTGGCGGCCTGTTCACCCGGACGGTCGCAAAGGGAACTTCCTGCGGTGATGACGATCAGCGCGGTCACGGCGAGCAGCGCGGTCACGGCGAGCAGCGCGGTGACGGCGTGGAACGGTAGAAGGGCGGCGCGGAGGGCCCCAGGGCGCACGGACCCCAGCGCAGGCCCAAACGCCCAGCGTGTTGGGCCCAGTTGCCTCGGCCCCGCGTGTGCAGGCCGGGCGCGCGGTCCGCGCCCTCGCCGCCCTCGGCGCTCCCCCGGCCTCGCCCGGCAGCAGTCCCGGACGTTGTCCACCGGCCCGCGCCGGCCCGGACGTCACGCCGGGAGCGGGGCGATGTCGTTCCGGTCGGTGGAGAAGGCGATCTCGCGCCGGGCTTCGGGGCCCGACCGTACCGCCGTGGTCAGTGACCGGCCGAGAGCTCGCCACTGAGCTTGCCGTGCAGGTGGGCGCTGGGATCGTTCAGGCCGGTGATCTCGACGGTCTTGCCGCGCTGCGCGTACTTGGTCTCGATCGCGTCCAGGGCGGCGACCGAGGAGGCGTCCCAGATGTGCGCCGCGCTCAGATCGATCACGACCGTGTCCGGGTCGGCGGCGTAGTCGAACCGGCCCACGAGATCGTTGGAGGAAGCGAAGAACAGTTCGCCGGTCACCCGGTAGACGACCGTGCCGCCGTCGGGGTCGGTGACGGCGGTGACCTCCGCGAGACGGGCGACGCGTCGGGCGAAGACGACCATGGCGGTGATCGAGCCGACGACGACACCGATCGCGAGGTTGTGCGTGGCGACCACGCACGCGACGGTGATCACCATGACGGCGATCTCCCCGGCCGGCATCCGCCGAAGCGTCTTCGGCGCGATGGAGTGCCAGTCGAAGGTCGCGAACGACACCATGACCATCACCGCGACCAGAGCGGCCATGGGGATGTCGGAGACGACCGGGCCGAAGACGATGCACAGCACCATCAGGAACACGCCGGCGAGGAAGGTGGACAGGCGGGTGCGGGCGCCGGAGACCTTCACGTTGATCATCGTCTGGCCGATCATCGCGCAGCCGCCCATGCCGCCGAAGAAACCGGTGACGATGTTGGCGATGCCCTGACCGATCGACTCACGGGTCTTGTTGGAGTGGGTGTCGGTGATCTCGTCGACCAGTTTCGCGGTCATCAGCGACTCCATCAGGCCGACCAACGCCATCGCGAGGGCATACGGGGCGATCGTGGTCAGGGTGTCGAGTGTGAACGGCACGTCGGGCAGACCCGGCACCGGCAGCGAGGACGGCAGGGCGCCCTTGTCGCCCACGGTCGGCACCGCGACGGCCGCGCCGACGGTGACGACCGTCAGGATGACGATCGAGACGAGCGGGGCCGGGACGACAGTGGTGATCTTCGGAAAGAAGACCATCAGCGCCAGCCCACCGATGATCAGCGGGTACACCGCCCAGGGCACATCGGTCATTTCGGGGACCTGGGCCATGAAGATCAGGATCGCCAGGGCGTTCACGAAGCCGACCATCACGCTGCGCGGGATGAATCGCATCAGCTTCGCCACCCCGAGTGCCCCGAGGACCACCTGGAAGAGACCGGCCAGGATGACGGTGGCGATCAGATGGCCCAGGCCGTGCTCACGGTTCAGTGGCGCGATGACGAGGGCGACGGCACCGGTCGCGGCGGAGATCATCGCGCGGCGGCCCCCGACGACCGCGATGGTGACGGCCATGGTGACGGAGGCGAACAAGCCGATGGCGGGGTCGACTCCGGCGATGATCGAGAACGAGATCGCCTCGGGGATCAGCGCGAGGGCGACGACCAGGCCGGCGAGCACCTCGGTGCGCCAGACCTTCGGATCGTTCAGCCAGTCGGGCCTGAGGGCGCGCAGCCGCACGGCGGGAGTCACAGCGGAGGAGGACAAGGAGCAGCTACCTGTCGTCATTCAGGCGCGTCCCGCTCGGGGTGAAGGGGGCACGCGGGGGACGCGGAGGGCCGACCGGCACCCCGTGTGCGGCTCCGCGGGACGGAACCGTGGTCCGAAGATCGGACGGAGCGAGAGCGGTACGCCGGTGGGGCCGCCGTGTCACGTCCGCCGGTGGAGCATCACAGCGGACAAGCGGCGGCGCCGGACGTCCTGTGCTCGCGCACGTTTCTCTCCTGCAAGAATCGGGTCTGCGCCAGGGGCGGCGTCGACCCCGGCACGGCAACGCCGGGCTGCGGCAGAGCCGCCCCGACGCGAGGAACTCTACCCTAACGTTAGGGTAGAGATCGGCGGGGCCGGGTCGGAACGCGGCACCGCCGCGACAGGAAGGCCAGGAGCGGGGACGTGGACGGCAAGCACATGCAGATCGGCGAGGTGGCCGCGCGTACCGAGCTGTCCCTGCGCACCATCCGGCACTACGAGGAGACCGGCCTGGTCGTCCCCTCCGCCCGCTCGCAGGGCGGCTTCCGCCTCTACACCGAGACCGACGTCGCCCGGCTGATGGTCATCCGGCGCATGAAGCCGCTCGGCTTCACCCTGGAGCAGATGCGCGACCTGCTGGAGGTCACGGACCGCCTCGACGCCGCCGGGTCCGACACCGACGAGCGCGAGGCACTCCTGGAGCGGGTGCGCCGGTACGAGCAGGCCGCCGCGGAACAGGTGGAGAAGCTGCGCGTCCAGTTGTCCCGGGCGGAGGAGTTCGCCGCCACGCTGCGCGCACGGCTGCCCGGGAGCGAACCGACCCGTCCGTGACCTGACTTCGACCGTCCCGCGGCAGGCATCGAACCCGGCGGGCCGCCACGAAGACGTCTCCCGCGCGGCCGGCCGCCTCCCGCTCAGCCGGCCGCCTCAGGTCGCGGCGCCGGCCGCCGCTCCGGTCTTCAGGTCGGCGCCCCAGCGGGCGATGGCCGCGTCCAGGTCGAGCGGGCGAGGCCGCAGGTCCTCGGTCTCGGGCCAGTCCTCGCGCGGCACGCGCCACATGACCTCGAACTCGTTGCCGTCCGGGTCCTTCGCGTAGAGGGACGTGGACATCAGGTGGTCGGAGGCGCCGACGAGGGCGTCCCGTGCCCGCAGCCGGCGGCCGGTCTCGGCGAGCTCCCCGAGCGTGCCGACCTCCCAGGCCAGGTGGTACAGCCCTACGTGGCCGGGCTGCGGCCCGGGCGCCTGCGCTCCGAGAGCGAAGAGGCCGAGGTCGTGATCGTTCTCGGTGTCCTGGGCCCGCAGGAACGCCGCCCGCCCGGGCAGGTGGTGTTCCACGACGAATCCGAGGACATCGGTGTAGAAGTCGACGGCGCGGTCGACGTCACGGATGTAGAGGACGGCGTGATTGAGCCGACGTACGGCCATGGGATGCACTTCCCTTCATCATGTGCGGTGGTCAACGACGTCTGGGCCGTGGTCAGTTGCGGATGAACAGGACGAGGCCGGCGATCAGCGCACCGAGCACCACGGCCGCGGCTCCGTATCCGAGGCGGTGGGCCCGCAGCCCGGGCAGGAAGCGGTCGACGGCGAGCCGACCGGGTCCGGTGAGTGCCAGCGACGCGGCACCGGCGGCCAGCAGGATCTCGTACTCGACGCCGTCGGGAGCGAAGAAGCCGCCGCCCCACTTGACGGCCAGTGCATTGATCATCGTACCGAGGACCGCGGCACCGGCGAGCGGGGTGAGCAGGCCGAGCACGAGGCCGATTCCGCCGAGCGTCTCACTGAGCCCGGCGATGACCGCCATCGCCTTGCCGGAGGGGTAGCCGCTCATGGTGAAGAACTGGCCGGTGCCGTCGAGCCCTCCGCCGCCGAACCAGCCGAAGAGCTTCTGCGCACCGTGTGCGGCGACCGTGAGACCGAGAACGACACGCAGGAGCAGCAGACCGACATCGTAGGCGTGCAACGAGGCACCGACGCCTCCGGTGCCGGCAGCGGAGGTCGAGGAGGGGCGGGCAACGTCGAGGTGGGGGGTCATGAGCACAGGTCTTTCTGAGGACTGAGAAAAAATAGCTTGAACTTTCAAGATATGGAGCAGCCTATACGCAGCTGCATGAACTTTCAACAAATCCGATGAGGTACGGCGGGCGAGCCGGCCGATCACCCGGAAGACGCGCGGGAACGTGCCCGGCCGCCGACGGCAGCGGCGCCGATCCGGACACCACGAGCGCGCCATCGCACGAGCCGGGTCTCCGGGTGCCGTGCGGCTCGTTCCGGCCACCGGCGTCCGCGGCTGCCGGGGGCGACATAATCCGCCCATGAGCCTCACTGCGCGACAGCTCGCCCTGGCCACTCTGGACCGTCAACTCCTGCTCGAACGCCGCCGCCTGGACGTTGCGGACGCGGTCCGCCAGGTCTGTGCTCTCCAGGCGCAGACACCGGCGTCGCCGTACCTGGCGCTGTGGAACCGCGTGGAGGGCTTCGCACCCGAGGATCTCGACGCGGCGTTCACGGAACGCCGGATCGTGAAGGCGACGCTCATGCGGATCACGCTGCACGCCGTCCACGCCGAGGACTACGCGTCCTTCCACGCCGCCATGGTGAGCAGCCTGCGGGCGTCGCGTGTGTACGACCGCCGCTTCACCTCGACAGGGCTGGCCCACAACGCCGCCGACGCTCTGCTCGCCGAGCTCGCCGGGTTCCTGGCGCGGCCCCGCACCGGCGTCGAGGTGGAGGAGGAGATCACGGGGCGGTTCGGCGAGCACGCGCACCGTGTGTGGTGGGCGCTGCGCACGTACGCGCCGATACATCATGCGCCGACCGGCGGTCCGTGGTCGTTCACCCAGCCGAACTCCTACCTCGCCTCTCCGGCGTCCCCCGGCTCCGTGCCGCAGGAAGCGGGCCCCGGGGCGCAGCGGCTGCTGCTTGCCTACCTGCGGGCGTTCGGGCCCGCGTCCGCCCCGGACTTCGCCCGGTTCACCCTGCTGACGCGCCCCGTGATCACCCGGGCACTGGATGAGCTCGGCGACCAGGTGGTCCGGGTGCCGGGCCCGGGCCGCGCCGCCCTGTTCGACCTGGCGGACGCTTCCGTGCCCGCGGAGGACACCCCCGCGCCGCCGAGGCTGCTGCCGATGTGGGACAGCACACTGCTGGCCCACGCGGGTGCCGGCCGGGTCGTACCCGAGGAGTACCGGCCGCTGGTCGTCCGGCGCAACGGCGACGCGCTGCCCTGCCTGCTCGTCGACGGACAGGTCGCCGGAGTGTGGCGCGCGACCGACGGCGGCCTGGAACTGACGGCCTTCCGCAAACTCGGCAAGACCGCGTGGCGCGGTCTGACCGAGGAGGCGGAGAAGCTGCGGGCCCTGCTCTCCGACCGCGATCCCGCTGTCTACCGGCGTTACGGACACTGGTGGGACAAGGGGTTCCCCGGTGTCGAGAGCACGTTCGTCAAGGGCTGACCGCCCGGTCCCGTGCTCGCGGGGCCGGGGTGGGCGCACGGGACGGCGTGCTGTCACCGCGGCCCGCCGTGCGCGGCACACCGCCCCCACTCCGGGACGGCGGACCGCTGGACGTGGATCCCCCGTGCCTCCGGTGGCGCCACCGTGACCGGGTCAACTTGCCTCCGGTGGCGCCGCCGCGCCCACCGTCAGCGCGGCGCGGCGGCGTCGTGCTCGCTCCGGGGCGCGGGGTCGGCGGCGTCGTGCTCGCTCCGGGGCGCGGGGACGGTCGTGGGCCGGTGGTCGAACCAGTCGAAGGCCGCGGAGCCGTCGGTCACGTACATGCCGATCACGCGGCCGGTGAAGCCGGTGGCGACCTCGGTCGACAGGTAGCGGCCGTCCAGCTCGGCCAGGAGCACGGGCTCGGGCAGCAGGAGCGAGAAGGCGATGGTGTCCGGTCCGTCGGCGCCGACGCCGAGCGGTTCACCGGCCGCGTGTCCGGCGGAGACGACGGACGGGGGCACCTGGTCGGTCGTGCGCACCTCGATGACCAGGGTGAGCGGCCCCGGTGGCACCGGGTGCCGGGCAACGGCCTGGCGCAGTGGGCCGATCCGGGCGATCACGGCGGCCTCTCCGCCGCTGACCTCGATGTCGTAGTGGTGGGCCTCGTCCAGACGCACCGACAGTCCCGCGCGGCCTGTTCCCGGGTCCAGGCGGGCGGACACCCGGCAGTCGCGGTGCTGCTGCCGGTGCCCGATGAACGTGTGCCCGGGACGGTCGAGGGTGGGACCTGTCGCGGTCAGGGTCAGCCACCCCGGCCGGTCGCTCAGGGACCAGGAGCGGTCGGGGCGGCTGCGCGGGGATATCCAGCCGGGCGCCGGCACCGGGGTGTCGAAGTCGTCACGGTACGGCGCGGGTTCGGTCGGCTGCCAGGCGGCCGGGGCCTGGTGTTCCTCCAGCACCGGTCCGACCTGCGGCCAGCCGTCCTCCCAGCGGACGGGGGTCAGAAACGTCTCGCGGCCCAGGACGTGGAAGCCCGGGGAGGAACCGCGGGGCCGCGTGGCCAGGAGCACCATCCACCAGCTGCCATCGGGCGCGGAGACCAGATCGGCGTGGCCGGTGTTCTGGATCGGCCGGTCGGTACTGCGGTGGGAGAGGATCGGGTTGGCCGGGGCCGGTTCGTAGGGACCGCGCGGTGAACGGGCCCGGGCGATGGAGACGCCGTGCCCGCGCTCGGTGCCGCCCTCGGCGATCATGAGGTACCACCAGTCCCCGACGCGGTACAGGTGCGGCGCCTCGGGATACTGCAGGCCCGTTCCGGACCACACCGGCCACGGACCGTCCAGTACCTCTCCTGTCCGAGGGTCGATGCGGGCCACCCGCACCCCGGAGAAGGCACACCAGCACGAGCCGTCGTCGTCCCAGGCGAGGTCCGGGTCGATGCCCGGGAGGTCGATCCAGACCGGATCCGACCACGGCCCCTCGGGCCGCTCACTGGTGACGATGAAGTTGCCTCGTCCGCTGACGTTCGTCGTGATCATGTAGAACCGGCCGTCGTGGTGGCGGATCGTCGGCGCGTAGATGCCGCCGGAGGCCCGTGCGTCGTCCCGCAGGTCCAGTTGTCCGGGCCGGTCGAGGACATTGCCGATCTGCCGCCAGTGGACCAGGTCCCGGCTGTGGAAGAGCGGCACCCCCGGGAAGTATTCAAAACTGGAGCAGACGAGGTAGTAGTCCTCACCCACTCGGCACACGCTGGGATCAGGGTGGAAACCGCTGATCACCGGGTTGTTGTACGTCGGCATACGAAGCTGTCCTCTCGCGATGCGCCATCCGGAACGGGCAGAGAGCACCGTATGCCGAGCAGGCGGTGGAGGGGCCGGTGTGCGGTGGGCCCCTCCTGCCGGAGGACGCGTGCCCGGAGGCCGTGTGCCGAGCCGCCCCGGTCTCGCCGCTGCTTTCGCGTCAGCTCCGGTTCCCTATGCTCGCGGTCCTGCTGACCCACTGGGCCAGGGTGAGCTGCGTGGTGCCGGCCACGCGGGCCGGGCCGCGTCGGCAGGGTGCCGCGTGCCGGTCTCCGGCCTCGCCCTTCCCGTACACCTCCTGGTGCCGGTCGGCGCCGGCGGCCAGGGCGTCGCGGAGAAGGGACAGGTGTGCGGGCAGTGCGCGGTAGTCGCGCCAGTCCCGGCGCGCGGAGCGGGTTCCCTGCTGAGCTCCCACCGTGATCACCTCTTCTGTCGCAGTGGCCTGGGGAGTGTGCTCCTCGGCCGGTCGTTCACTGATCGTGTGGTGCTTCGTGGTTGCGGTGAGCATGGGAGCTGGTCCTTCCTGGCTGAACTGCCGGTCGCGGTCGTCGCGGCCGCAGGTCGGGCGTGAGTGTCCGGTCTCGGTGGTGGGCCGCCGGGCAGGATGATGACGGCGAGAGCGCCGTCGGTCGCGCGGCCGGGCGCACGGCGCGCCGTGCCGTCCTCGTGCGCGCGGCCCGAGGCTCAGGGCCCGAAGGGGCGGTGTTCCGCACGGTGCGTGCGTGCCGACCCCGTGGGGACGGCCGGGCACCGGCGAGAGCGGTACCGGGCGGCGCCGCTGCGGGGAGCCGGAGGACGGCTTCGGGGCTCACGCAGGTGGCGCCGGGGCCGAAAGGGTGTGCGCCGCGTCCTCGGTTCGGCGTCGCAGCACGTGGTCAGGCAGTGGGTTCCGATCATGGCGAAACCTCCGTTCGCCTTCCCACCTTCGCCCAGGAGCGGCCCCTCGCGCGTCGTCCCCGTGCAGCGTTTCCGGGCTACCACGGCTGCGGTATCCGGCCCGCTCGTCTACGGCTGGACCGGCGCACACGTACCGCGCCTGCGATCAGTCGGACGCCGGTGAACGCCCCGGTTCCGTCGCCGGGGTGACCAGGCCGCACTGGTAGGCGATGACGACGAGCTGGGCCCGGTCGCGGGCGGCCAGCTTGGTCATGGCCCGGTTGACGTGCGTCTTCGCGGTCAGGGGGCTGACGAACAGGTGCTCGGCGATCTGGTCGTTCGACAGTCCCAGCGCCACCAGCCCCACGACATCGAGTTCCCGACGTGTCAGGCACTCCAGCCGTTCGTGCACGTCCGCCGAGTACGCGTCCGGCTGTGCGAGGAAACGGCTGATCAGCGCGCGGGTCGCCGATGGGGACAGCAGTGCCTCACCCGCGGCGACCGTGCGGACACCGTCGAGAAGTTCCTCGGGCCGGGCCCCCTTGCCGAGGAATCCGCTCGCCCCGGCACGCAGTGCCTCGGCAACGTGCTCGTCGTCCTCGAAGGTGGTCAGGATGAGCACCTTCACGTCTGCGGTCTCCTCGGACTCACTGATGAGCCGTGTGGCGTCGATGCCGTCCATCTCCGGCATGCGGATGTCCATCAGGACCACGTCAGGGCGTTGTGCGCATGCCAGCTCCAGTGCCTCCTGCCCGTTCGACGCCTCCCCCACCGTCTCCATGTCGTCCGCGGAGTCGAACAACATCCTGAACGTGCCCCGCAGCAGGGCCTGGTCATCGGCAAGCAGTACGCGAATCGTCATGTGTGTCCCTCTCCGGCGGTTTGCCCCTCACCAGGCCGGGACGCAACGGCAGTTCGGCCGTCACGGTGAACCCGCCCTCCGGGCGCGCTCCCGCGTACAGCCAGCCGCCGACCGCGGCAGCGCGTTCCCGCATCCCGATCAGTCCGTGCCCCGTCCCCGGATGCGTGTGGTCCTCCCCGGTTCGCCCGTCGTCCTCGACGGTGATCGTCAACCGCTCGTCGCCGTAGTGCAGGCACAACCGGGCGTGGTCGGCCCCGGCGTGCTTGCGGACGTTGGTCAGGGCCTCCTGCACGATGCGGTAGGCGGCCAGATCGACCGTCGGTGGCAGCGGTTGGGCGGTGCCGCGCCCCGTGTGGGTCACGGTCAGTCCGGCACGTTCGAACGACGTCAGAAGCGCCGGTACGCGCGCGAGGCCCGGCATGGGGTCACGCGGCGCCACCGGGTCGCCGGACTGCCGCAGCAGCCCCACGGTCACCCGTAGTTCGTCCAGCGCGGACCGGCTGGTGTCCCGGATGTCCTCCAGAGCGGCCAGGATCCGTTCCGGCCGCCGTTCCACCAGGTGCACGGCCACGCCGGCCTGCGCGTTGATCAGAGCGATGTGGTGCGCGACGATGTCGTGCAGCTCACGGGCGATCCGCACCCGTTCGGCCGCCACCCTTTGCTGCGCCTCCTGCTCACGCGTACGCTCCGCGTGCTCGGCCCGCTCCTCGACGGCCGCGATGTAGGCGCGACGTGAACGCACCCCGTCCCCGACAGCGGCCGGCAGGGCCGTCCACGCCAGCATCGCGGCGTTGTCGGGGGCCAGCCAGGAGTGCGGGTCGCACATCACGGCCGCCCCCACCAGGACAACAGCCGAGAACGAACCCGCCATCCAGGTGGCACGCCGGTCGGTCAGCGCGGCCACGGTGTAGATCGACACCAGGACCGGGCTGATCACCAGCGGACTCTCCCGGATCCCGACGATCTGAAAGGCCACCCCGCAGGCGACCGCGACGGCCAGGACGACGAAGGGGTGACGGCGCCGCCACACCAGCGCGGAGCAGCCGACCACGGCCAGCACCACAACGGGCCACCGCAGGGAGAACTGGTGCCCGTGCCGTACGACCGAGGCGGCCAGGACCGACAGCACGAAGAGCAGAACCAGGCCCAGTGCCTCCCACACACCGATCCGAGCCCGCGCTCCCCGCCTCCAACCGCTGATCACCGCCATGCCACCACCGTAGGGTCGAGAGCAGCCTCAGGCGCGGCCTGGACGGGCCAGGAGGCGCCTTGAGCGCCGCCGTTGCCCGTTCGCAGAGCCGTCGGCGGCGCACACCACATCGACGGTGCGCTGTACGCCCTTCGGGTCCGTCGCCTCCGGCACGACTCCTCCGGGCCCCGCCGGGCCCAACTTTGCTTCGCAGTACACGTATATGCATAATGAGGCTATGCATAAGCGGGTTATGGAAACAGGCTTGCCTGCAGAGGATCTGATCACCGCCGTCGAGCAGATGGTCCGCTACGTACGTCAGAGCGCCAACGCGGGCGGCCTGAGCGTGGCGACCTCTTCCGCGCTGGCCCGTCTGTGCCGTGAGGGCCCGACCAGGCTGACCGACCTGGCCCGCGCCGAGGGCGTGTCCCAGCCGAACATGACCCAGCTCGTCACCCGCATGGAGCGCGCGGGCCTCGTACGCCGCGTCGCCGACCGCAACGACGGCCGGGCCGTCCTGGTGGAGGTCACCCACACGGGCCTGGAGGTCTCCCGGCAGCGGCGTGCGGAGCGCACTCACGCCCTCCAGCTCCTCGTCGAGGAGCTCACCGAACCGGAGCAGCAGGCGGTGAAGGTCGCGCTGCCCGCCCTGGCCCGCGCGATCCAGGACCGCCAGGCCCGCTCCTGAACCATCCGGCTCCACCCCCCTACCGCTCGACGTTCCGGAAGAGGAGCGCACATGAGTGCACCGCACGGAAAGACCGCCAGTCCTTTCAAGCAACCGAGGGCCGTCTGGGCCGTCGCGTTCGCCTGCGTGATCTCGTTCATGGGCATCGGTCTGGTCGACCCGATCCTGCCCGCCCTGGCCGACAGCCTGCACGCCTCGCCCAGCCAGGTCTCCCTGCTGTTCAGCAGCTACCTGATCGTCACCGCTGTCGCCATGCTGATCGTCGGCTGGATATCCAGCCACATCGGCGCCAAGCGCACCCTGGTCATCGGGCTGGCCGTCATCGTCGTCTTCGCCGCCCTGGCCGGCACCACCGACTCCATCAACGGCATCGTCGGCTTCCGCGCCGGCTGGGGCCTGGGCAACGCCCTGTTCATCGCCACTTCCCTGGCCGTCATCGTCGCCTCCGCCAGTGGCGGCTTCGGCGGCGCGATCATCCTCTACGAGACCGCTCTCGGTCTCGGTATAGCCGTCGGCCCGTTGCTCGGCGGCGAGTTGGGCGCCATCAGCTGGCGCGGACCGTTCTTCGGCGTCGCCGTCCTGATGGGCATCGCCCTGATCGCGACCCTCGCGTTCGTGCCCTCCCTGCCCAAGCCGAAGCAGCCCATCTCACTGACCGCCCCTCTCAAGGCACTGCGTCACCGCGGCCTGCTGACCATGGGCATCATGGCCCTGCTGTACAACTGGGGCTTCTTCACCATGCTCGGTTACGCGCCCTACCCCATGGAGCTGAACGCCCATCAGCTCGGGCTGGTGTTCACCGGTTGGGGCCTCCTGGTCGCCGCCTTCAGTGTCTTCGTCGCCCCGCGTCTGCAGGCCCGGTACGGCACCGCCCCGGTGCTGTACGCCAACCTGCTCGGCCTCGGCATCGTGATGGCCGTCATCGCCGCCGGCGTGGCCACGCCGACCGTGGTGATCGTCGCGGTCGTGGTCAGCGGCGCGTTCATCGGCATCAACAACACCCTCACCACACAGGCCGTCATGCTCGTCTCCCCGGTCGAGCGCCCGGTGGCCTCGTCCTCCTACGGCTTCCTGCGCTTCATCGGCGGCGGCCTGGCCCCGTACGTCGCGGGCAAGCTCGCCGATGCCACCGACCTGAGCGTGCCCTTCTACCTCGGCGCCGCCACCTTCCTCCTCGCCATCCCCGTCCTGGCCAGCGGTCACCGCCTGCTCCGGCAGGCCGAGCAGCACATGGGCGACGGCGAGCCCGTCACGCCCACCCTCACTCCCGTCGGAAGCGAGCCGAGCGGCGGCACGCCTCCGGTCATCGTCGCCGTCGGCGCCCACGAGAAGGCCGCTGTGATAGTCGACGCGGCGGCACGGCTCGCCCGGACCTCCGGCAGCCCCCTGGAGGTCGTCCACGTCCAGCAGACCACCGTCGTCGAGGAACAGGCCGTCGAAGCCGAGGACTTCGACCACGCCCGCGCGACCGTCACCGCCCACCTCGACCGCCTCGCCGCCCACGGCATCACCGCCACCGGCCAGGTCCTCACCAGCGTCGGCGACCACGCCGCGGCCGGCCGCGCCCTGGCCCGGCACGCCGCCGACGCGCAGGCCGTCACCGTCGCGGTCGGCCGCTCGCCGCGCGGCCTCCTCGCCCAGTTCGCCGACGGCAGCTTCACCACCGCCCTCACCCACGCCGCCACCTGCACCGTCGTCCTCGTCGACCCCGACCACAGCCCACGGCCCCTGACCGCGGACACGGTGGCGGAGCTGCGCAACAGCGCGGCCTGAGCCACCCCCGCAACCGCCCGCGGGCTGCGGCACACGTCCTGTGCCGCAGCCCGCTTCACTGTTCACCTTCGTGGTCGCGATCCGCTCCGCGCCGGGAGACCCACGACCGCCGGTACACCGGTGGGCACCCTCCGGGCCGCCCGCGACCGCCACGGCCGCGTCGACGCCCTCGTCGGCAGCGCCGGGGTCATGCCCCTGTCGCGGCTGGACTCCCTGCTCGTCGACGAGTGGGACCGGATGGTCGACGTGGCCTGGAGAACGATGTCGCGGGCGGCGGTCCGCAGCATGGTGCTCCATCGCGTGTCAGTGCGACCGCGCGGTGTCCAACCACTGCAGGACTTCCGGGGTCACCAGGTCGGTGATGTCGGCGAACTCCTCGTGCTTCTTGAGGAACTTCGCCACGTAGGGGCAGACCGGCACGATGCGCTTCCCCGAGGCGCGCACGTCGTTCAGCGCCTGCTGTACGAGCGTGGAGGCCAGGCCCTGCCCGGCGAAGGCGTCGTCGATCTCCGTGTGGTAGAAAACGCGCTGTTCGTCACGGTCGCGGTAGGCCGTGAGACCTGCGGTCCTGCCGTCGACCAGGATTTCGTAGCGGTGCTTGGGATCCACTCGCCGGACGGTGGGAGCGGGGGCGGGCTGCGTCATCGTGCGCCTTTCGGTGGTACGTCGGGTCCTTGCGCGGTGCGATACCGGCGTGGGGGAAGGGCGGGCGGGAAGCCGGTAGCGGCCGTCGCCCTCGACCGTACCGAAGCCGCCTGCTGCACTCCGCCCCGCGTCCGGGTGCGGGCGGAGGCCACGCGGCGGGCGAGGGCGTCGACGAGTGCGCGGTGCGGCTGCTCGGTCGTGGGGCCGAGGGCGCAGAGCGGCCAAGATCTGGAAACTCCGGACGCCTCAGCTCGGTGTCGGCGGCGTCTGTGCCGGTGTGACCAGTGCGATGAAGGCCCCTGGCGGACGCATGGCGCCAGGTCAGCGCACCTGGCCGCGGGGCTTCAGGGCGACGGACGGCAGTTCGGGAGCCGGCAGGCGGTCGCCGTCGTAGCCATGGACCTCGCCGAAGCGGTCGCCGTTCTCCCAGTCCTCACGCGCCTGCTCGATGTCCTCGTGGGTCCGGCCGATGAAGTTCCACCACATGACGATCTGTTCCTCGAACGGCGTCCCTCCGAGCAGGACCGCCCGAGCCACGGCATCCGTCTCGTTCGCCAGCGTCAGGGTGCCGTTTCCCGTGCCGATGTAGCCCAACTCCGCCGAGTGCAGGAGTGTTTCACCGACACGGACATTTCCGTGGTCCACCAGCAGCCCGTGCTCGAAGGCGGTGTCGACGGTGAGCGTGGTCGTCGAGTGGGGGTCGAGGACGAGTTCCGCGCCGAGCAGGGGCGTGAAGGTCTGCACCGGTGAGGTGTCACCTGCCAGCGTGCCCAGGAACACTCTGACGTCGGCCCCGTCCACCCTGATCGGGCTCGGGACGTAGTGCTGGAAGTCCCGGCCGGTGTGCCGGTGTTCTCCGGGAAGCGCCACCCACAGTTGTACCCCGTGCAGGATCGCGGTGCCGGGGGTGGAGACTTCCGAGTGGCTGATGCCGTACCCACCCGTCATGAGGTTCAGCTCTCCGGGCCGGACGAGTGCGTGGCTGCCCATGCTGTCCCGGTGCTCGATCTCCCCGGCAAAGAGCCAGCTCACCGTCTGCAGACCGGTGTGCGGATGGGGTGCGACGTCCATGCCGCCCGTGTCGGCGATGTCGTCGGGGCCGTAGTGATCGGCGAAACACCAGGCTCCGATCAGCGTCCGGGTGCGCTGCGGCAGCGTACGCCGTACCGTCATCGCCCGCGGACCGCCCAACGGGACGTCCCGCGCGGAGAGGACGTCGACCTCCGGCACAGGTCGGCCGGGGTCCGAGTCCCGGCAGGACTGTACGGCGGGATCCCTCTCGACGTCGCTCATGGAGCGCCCCTCTCTCACCAGGATTATTTCATGTTCAACAATTGCTTCTGAATGATAGGCCGCTGCGCCGACCACGGGGCGCACGGCAGAGCGAGGGCCGGTGGCGGCTCATGAAGGAGTCCAGGGTGACTGACACAGCGACAGGCCGCGCGAGCAAGCGGGTCTTCGTCGACAAGCAGAGTCCGAAGGCCTACCAGGCGTTGATCGACACAGCCGAAGCGGTCCGCGAGGCCGCCGCCGAGGCGGGACTGCACCGCACCCTCGTGGAACTGGTCAACCTCCGCGTGTCCCAGATCAACGGCTGCGCGTACTGCCTCCATGTGCACACCCGGGCCGCAGTGCGCGCCGGCGAGACCGCCCAACGCCTGGGTGTACTGGCCGCCTGGCGCGACACCGAGCTGTTCACCGCGCGGGAGCGCGCGGCGCTCGCCCTGGCGGAGGCCACCACCGACCCCGCGGACGCCGTCGGGCAGGAGAGCGCCTACGACGCGGCCCGCCTGGTCCTCACCGACGACGAGATCTCCGCGGTGATCTGGGTGGCCATCACGATCAACGCGTTCAACCGGGTCTCCGTGATGAGCAAGCATCCCGTGCGCGCGATCCCTCAGCAGTGATCCGGTCGCGCTCCTGCCGGGCACCGGAGCACCGGCCACCCCGGCTCGTCTCCGATCGGGACGACTGACCTCCCGGACCACCGCGGCAGGTGCGGAAGCGGGGGGACGGTCCGGCCCGCGTGCCCGTGCCGGTAGCCCGCCGCGGGTGCGCGGGGGCGCGACCCCGGTAGCCGACCGCGGGTGCGCGGGGGCTCGGCCGTACGGGCACGGGGGACGTCAGGCGACCGCGGAGGCGCTCAGGCCCTCGGTCGCCCGTGCGTACTCCCCTGCGTGGGTCCGGGCTCCGGGCACCGCGAGTGCGGCCTGGAACTGTTCGCCTGCCTCGCGGTGGCGGCCCGCCGTGGCGTAGGTCTGGCCCAGTCGGCAGCGGATGTCCATCTCCAACCGGTCGTACTGCGGTTCCATGAGCGGGTCGAGGAGCCCGTGCCGGTAGAGCGCCTCGTGGTGCAGGGCCATGGCACTGCCCAGGTCGCCGGCGCCTTCCTCGGCCGTACCCAGCCGGGTCAGCGAGATCGCGTGCAGCAGCACGTCTCCGCCCTGTGCGACCAGGTCGGTGGCCCGGCGGAACAGATCCCTCGCTTCGCGGTAATCGCCGAGGCCGAGGTGGACGTCCGCGATGCAGGACAGGGGCCGGCCGAGCAGGTGGGGTCTGCCGTTGGTCTCGGCATGGGTGCAGGCGCCGGTGAAGCAGCTCAGTGCCTCGTCGTTGCGCCCCAGGATCTGGTGGACCGTGCCGAGCAGGCTGAGTGCCGTGGCGGCAAGCCAGTTGTCGCCGAGCCGCTCGGACAGGGCCACCGCCTCCGTGATGCGGGTGACCGCCTCCTCGACCCGGCCCGAGTTCAACTCGGCGGCGCCCAGTCCGGTCAGTGCCCGGGCCTCCTCGCGCCGGTCCGCGTCACGGCGGCTGATCCGAAGAGCCTCGGTGAACCAGGTGTGTCCCTCGGCGAACCGCCCCTGATAGAAGTCGACCATGCCCATGCCGTTCCGCAGGGCGGGCGCCATCCTCCGGTCGGCGGCGTCGTCCGCGCAGGCGAGTGCCGCCTCAAGGGCGGCCCGGCACTCGTGATAGCGGCCCCGGCGCAGAAAATAGTCGCTCAGCGCCTCGGCGATCCAGCAGGCGAGATCCGCCTCGCCCACCGCTGCGGCCTGCGCGACGACATCGGGCAGCTCACCGCCCGCCGCATCCAGCCAGCTCTCCGCCTGCTTCCAGTCCGTGAACGGCGCACCGACGGGCTGCGGTCCGGTGGGGAACCCTCCGGGGCCCCAGTCACTGGCGATGCGGCCCGCGTCCAGGTAGAGGCGGAACACGGCGCCACGTGCCGCTTCGGCCTCCGCGGACGCGGCCTCCGCCAGCCGCCGCGCATACGCCCGGACCAGATCGTGCAGGCGGTAGCGACCCGGTCGGGGCTCCTGCAACAGACTCGTGTCGACCAGACTCTCCAGGGTCTCTTCCGCGTCGGGCGGCGAGCAGTCGAGCATGGCCGCCGACGCCAGCCGGTCGACCTCGGTCGTCGGCGCCAGCCCCAGGGCACGGAATCCGCGGCGCATCCGCTGGGGGAGCTGGTCGTAGGACAGGCGGAAGGCCGCCTCCACGCTGCGGTCCCCGGCGCTCAGTTCACCGAGCCGGCCTTCCTGACCGGTCATCCGTTCCACCAGGTACGCCAGCGTCCACGCGGGGCGGGTCTGCAGCCGCGCCCCGGCGATCCGCAGCGCCAGCGGCAGTCCGTCGCACAGCCGGGCCAGTTCGCGCGTCGCCTCCGGCTCCCTGTCCGACCGTTCCTTTCCGATCAGGTGCCGGAGCAGGGACACCGCGCCGCCGGACTCCAGGGGCTCCAGGGTCACCCTGCGGTCGGTGTCGAGTTCGACCAGCCGCCGCCGGCCGGTGACCAGCACCCTGCTGCCCGGTCCGGCCGGGAGCAGCGGCCCGACCTGCTTCGCGCTCACGCTGTCGTCCAGCACCATCAGGAGCCGTAACGAGCTGGTCGCTGCGCGCCAGGCCGCGGTGAGTTCGTCGAGGTCGCTCGGTACCTCACTGTCGGTCGCGCCGAGAGAGCGCAGCAAGCGCCGCAGGACCCGCTGCGGGGTCGGGCTCTGCCGGCCCTCGCTGTGGGCCCGCAGGTCCACGTAGAGGCAGCCGTCGGGGTAGTCGGCGCGCAGGTCGTGGGCCGCGCGGACGACGAGCGTGGTCTTTCCCACGCCCGCCGGGCCGTCCACGGTCACGACCGAGACGGCGTCGGAAGGGGAAGGCGCGGTCAACAGCCTCAGTTCGTACGCGCGCCCGGAGAGCCGGCCGGCGACACCCGGCAGGTCGTTCACGGCGCGCCGCGGCCGAGGCTGGGACTGGGGCTGGGGCCGAGGCTGGGGCTGGGACTGGGACTGGGGCTGGGGCTGAGGCTGAGGCCGGGCAGCCGGCCGGTCGGTCGGCCGGGCCGCCGCGGGGCCGAGGAGTTGTGCGTCCTCGCGTCGCAGTACCGCTTCATGGACACGGCGGAGTTTCTCGCCGGGGTCGACGCCCAATTCGTCGCGGAGGCGGTCGCGCATGTCCTGATAGGCCGTCAGCGCCTCGGCCTGACGCTCGACTCCGTACAGGGCGCGCATGCGCAGCGCCAGCAGTGATTCGTTGAGCGGATCGGACGTGGAGAGCGCGGTCAGGTCGTCGAGTGCGTCACCGGACCGCCCGAGCAGGACGAGGCATTCCAGCATCTCGGCCTGGAGTGCGCGCCGGCGCTCCGACAGCCGCTGTCGCTCGCCCTGGGCGAACGGGCCCGGCAGTCCGGACAGGGGCTCGCCCCGGAACAGGGCGACGGCGGCGGCGAACCGGTCCATGGCGGTGGCCAGGTCGCCCGAGGTCTTCGTTCGCCGCGCCGCTTCGGCCTGCTCGGCCAACTCCTCCGTGTCGAGTTGGACTTCGTCCAGAACGAAGCGGTATCCGCCGCTGCCGCTGCGGATCACCGAGCTCGCCCGGTCGGTCCCCTCGGGGTCGAGTGCCTTGCGCAGCGGGTAGACGTAACTCGGCAGGAGGCGACGGCCGGACGCCGGCGGATGCGCGCCCCACACCGCGTCGAGCAGGTGCTCCTGGCTGACCGGTCTGCTCCGGCGCAGCACCATGGCCGCGAGGACGGCCTGCCGCCGTGCGGGCCCGATGTCCAGCGGCTCTTCGCCACGCCAGGCCGAGACCGGCCCGAGCAACTCGATACGAAGCCGCTGAGGGACTCCCCCGTCCACCGCGACGCCTCCACTCCCACCCGCACATCATCGAAATTTCATCTGCATTGCAGCGCCTGCCGCCATGGTTGGCAAGTCCGCCCCGGCCGGAGGGCAGGCAAGGCACACACGTGACGGAGCTGGCTATGGCGCATATCGGTAAGTCCGTGCAGAAACTGGCGGACAAGGCCGGGTTCTCTCTCGACGTCCTGTCCCAAGGCCAGGACGAGGTGGTCCAGGTCTACAAGGGGAGCGTCCTGCGCGGGGCGCCGGTGGGACACGCGATCTCGACGTCCTGGGGCGGCTGGCAGGCGTTCGCCGGCCGGCGGGCGTCCATGGGCAAGAAGGAACTCGGCATGTTCCAGAGCCTCGACGACGCGATCAGAGCCTTGCTGGTCAACAGCGACTGGTGAGCCCACGGCCGCGCGCCGGCCGGACAACGTGTGACACGGAAAGAGGAACGAATCCGCATGGCGGAAACGAAGGGCGTACTGCTGCCGGCCTATGTACTGGCCGACGAGTCGGGCTCGATGAGCCCGTACGAGGAAGATCTGTCCAACGGCCTGATCTCGCTCTGTGAGGGGCTGCGGGCCGAGCCGATGGTCGCGGCCAAGCTGCGGCTGGCCGTGCTGGGCTTCTCCGATGACGTGGAGGTGCGTCTCGCGGTGGCCGACATGCGCCACGAGACGAGTCTGCCGCAGGTCGAGATCCGGGGCCTGACCAACTACGAGGCGGTCTTCGACGACCTGTTGGGCAGGATTCCGTCCGACGTCCAGTGGCTGCGCGGCGAGGGCTACAAGGTGCACCGGCCGGTGGTGTTCTTCCTCAGCGACGGCCAGCCGACCGACGGGGGAGCGTGGCGGCAACCGCATGCCCGGCTGACCGACCGGGCGCAGACGCCGACCGCTCCCAACATCGTGGCCTGCGGGATCGGTGACGCCCGCGCCGGCACCATGGTGGAGGTGGCGACGCGGCCGGAGTTCGCGTTCGTCGCCAAGCCCGGGACCGACATCGGGCGGGCGGTCGCCGAGTTCTTCCACGCGCTCACCGCGAGCCTGGTGGCCTCGGGGCAGGCACTGAACTCGGGCAGCCCGCACCTGGTGGTGAACCGCCCGGACCAGTTCAGCATGGCGATCGACGAGGTCGGGCAGTGAGCACGGCCGAGGCGCCGCCCCCGGACGTCGCACCGCGGGCCGCGCCGTGGCAGAAGGTCACGGTGGGTGTGGCGGGCCCGGAGTTCGAGGCCCGGCCGCCGGGCCAGTACGCCTTCGACTTCCCCGACACCGAGTGCGACGGCTGGTCCACGCCGTCGCACTGTCTGCGTTCCGCGTCGGTGCGTGGCGCCAAGCACCGCTACTACCGGCAGCCTCGCCAGGACGCGGTGCGGGCCGCGGTCCACGAGGCGACCGGCAGCATCGTGTTCGCCGTCGCCGACGGCGTGTCCAGCGCCTCCAGTTCGGAGTTCGGCGCCGTCGAGGCCTGCCGGTCCGCCGTGGAGCGGATGCTGTGCCTGCTGTCGTCGGGCGAGGGGCCGCTGGACTTCCGGGACGTGGTGCTGCACGCCGCCGAGCGGCTGAGGCAGCTGGCCAAGTGGCGGCTGAGCGGAAGGGAGCCGGCGGCGGGCGAGGTGGCGGCCCTGTACGCGACGACGCTCGTGGCCGGCGTGGTACGTCCCGACCCGGCGGGTTCCGTGGTCGAGTTGTGCCGTATCGCGGATTCGGGGGCCTGGGTGCTGGACCGGTCCACTGGCCGGTATGAGGCGCTGTTCGGCACCAAGACCGGTTCCGACACCCTGCTGGTGTCGAACGAGGTCACTCCGCTCCCCTACGTGCCCGACGCGCTGGAACGGACCACGGTGCGGCTGGACTCCACGCACACCATGCTGGTCGGCACCGACGGCTTCGCGGATCCGCTCGGTGACGGTGACGGCCAGGTCGGTGCCCTGTTCGCCCACCACCTCGCCGCACCGGCGTCGCCGTTGTGGCTGGCGCATCTCCTCGACTTCTCCCGGGAGACCTTCGACGACGACCGCACTTTGCTGGTGATCTGGCCGCACAGGGGAGCAGGAGCAGAGTGAGCCCCACACCCGCGCCCACGCCCGTCGTCGAGCACGGCGTGCTCACCCTGGGGCGCCAACTCGGCCAGGGCGGCCAGGGCACGGTGCACGAGGTCGCCAACAAGAAGATCAACAAGGCGGTGGACGGCGGCTGGGACGTCGCCTACAAGGAGTACTCCCCCGCCGTGCTGCCCGGTCTCGACACCGCGGCGCTGGCCTCGCAGGTGGATCTGCCCGGCACGCTGAGCGCCGCTGAGGGCCGGTGGCTGTGTGACAAGACGGCCTGGCCCGCGGCCGTGGTCCAGCGCAACGGCCACACCTGCGGGCTCCTCATGCGCCTCGTACCCGACCGCTTCCGGTTCACTTTCAGGAGCCTGACCGGGACCGCCTCAGGCACCCGGCGACTGGCCAACCTGGAGTACCTGCTGAACGACGACACCTACGTCGCCGGAATCGGCCTGACCCTCAGCGAACGCGACCGGGTGCTGCTCCTGGCCGACCTGGCGGCCACGCTCGACCGGCTGCACCGCATCGGCATCACGGTCGGCGACCTCTCCCCCAAGAACCTGCTGTTCACCACCGATCCGAAGCCCGAGTGCTTCCTCATCGACTGCGACGCCATGCGCCTGCGGGGCGCCACCGCGCTGCCCCAGGCCGAGACACCCGACTGGCAGATCCCCGCAGGCGAGGAGAAGGCGACCCGTTCCAGCGACGTCTACAAGCTCTCCCTGCTCGCCGTTCGGCTCTTCGCCCGGGACCAGACCGCCACCGACCCCTCCGCGCTGGCCTCGCTCACTCCGAAGCTGGCCGACCTGGCCCGCGCCGGTCTCGGTCAGGACCCGGCCAGGCGTCCCACACCGGCGGCCTGGGCCGAACAGCTCACCGCCGCCGCCACCGCGGCATCCGCCGCACCCGTCACGTCCGCCGCGCCCTCCGCACCCGTCGCGCCGTCGCATCGGAGTCCGGGGCAGCCCGCCGCACCGTCGGCGCGCAGCCCCCGCCCGGTGCCGCCACCGGGGATCGCGGCCCTGACGCGGGGGCTGCCCGGCAGGCCGTCGACGGGCAAGGCCGCCGCCCTGGTAGCCGCCCTCGTGGCCGCCGTGGTCTTCCTCGGGGTGACCTTCTCGTCCGGTGACGGTTCGTCCGCCGCGGACTCCCATGCCTCGGCGCTGCCGGACGTCTCCTCCACCGACATATGGACCGACGAACCGGCCGACCCTTCCGACGACGGCCTCGGCACACCGGACGAGACGGAGACCGACGACGAGACGGAGACCGACGACGAGACGGAGACCGACGACGAAACGGAGTCCCCATCGGCCACACCCGACCCCATCGGCGACGCCGAGATCGGCTCCTGCTTCGATGACGAAGGAACACGCGACGATGCGGACCTGGTCACGACGGACTGTACGGACGGGGCCTTCGAAGTGGTGGACATCCGCCACGACACCACCGACCTGAACAGCTGCGACGACGTCGACGACAGCGACGAGAGCATCTCGTCGTCCAGACACGATCTGGTGCTGTGCCTGAGCTACCTCAGTCCGGGAGGTAACGCGTACCACGCCGATCAGGGGGACTGCGTCTACGGCCCGAACGGAACCGGAAGCTGGCACACCGAGCAGTGCGGGACGGGGAACTTCAAGGTCCTCGCCGTCTACCGCGGACGTGACGAATCGAAATGCGACGGGTGGCCGCGCTACAACCTGCTGAAGCCGTTCAGAGGTCCGGACAACGCCGACCTGGACCTCCTGCTGTGCCTGTCGATGAACTACCCGGACGCCATGGGGTACGCGAAAGTGCGCCAGTGCCTCCTCAAACGCGGCAGCGGTGACAACGCGACGTTCACCAACACGGGCTCGTGCAGCACCTCCAACGTCGTCGTCACCGGGCGCACCAGCCGCTACTGGGCCACGTCCTTCTGCGGCAACAACGGGTGGTCGACCTGGCGGTCCCGGGAGTATCCGGAACTCGCCTACACCGTGTGCTACCGGCAGCAATGATGCCGCGGCCTCCCCGCCGCACGAGACGCATGCGCTGCCGGGGTTTCAGAAACACTGACGAAAGGAGCTTCGGTGGGGGACCACTACTGGCTGACAGGGTCTGACGAGCCAAAGCTTCCGACCTGGCTCCATACTCCACGTGCCGTGCCGCCTCCCCTGGGGCAGCCCGCTTCCCCTCCTGCCGTGCCGCCTCCCCTGAAGCAGCCCGTTTCGCCGCCCGCCGCCCGGCCGTCACCGCCGAACCGGTCGGGCGGGGTTCCTGCGACGCCGCCGGGCACGACGAGCGCGACCTGGGGGCAGCCGCGCGGCGGGGCCCGGTCCGGCTCGGGCGGAGTGCCGAAACCCGGGCGCGCGCCGCAGCCCGCACCGGCTGTTCCGGCCCGGCAGCCCGGAACGCCTGTTACCGCCCAGCAGCCTGCACCGCCTGTCGCGACCCGGCAGCCAGGATCATCGCGGCAGGCGCCCGGAAGCCCGACTGCCACCCGGAGGGCGGTCGCGTCCGGGCGCCGGGCCGCGCTGGTGGCCGCAGGCGTGGCCGCCGCCGTCACCGCGGCGCTGCTGACCTGGCATGACACCTCCGGGACGACGCCACCGGACGACCGCGCGGCGATCGCGGCGGCGCTCGTGGACCTGGGCCTGCAACCTGCCGTGCGCTACCGCACGACGACGAAGGGATCGACCTGGACCGAGATGCGCGTCACCGCGTCCGGCGCCGCACTCGGTGAAGCCGCGTACGACGGGACGCAGGTCACCACCATGTCCGTCGGCGGCACCACCTACGTCAAGCTGCCCGGCAGCGGGCCCACCGCCCCCGACGGCTCGGGCGACTCCCGCGGCGACTCGGACCTCGCGGGCCAGTGGGTCGTCGGCGCCGGTGCGGCGCCCGGCGCGGAATCCGCGGACACCCCCGAGGCCGGGCAGAGCCCCTCCGTCATAGCGAACCGGCTGCTGAAGGCCCTCAACAGTGAGGAGACAACGCTGCCGGGGCCGGATGCCCCGCCCGTCACGGTGGGCGGGGTACCGGCGCTCCGGGCGACCACGCCGCAAGGTGTCCTGTACGTGTCGGAGGCGCGCCCGCACCGGCTGCTGGAATTCAGATCCCTTACAGCACCCGGAGGCGCGCCGGCGGACCGTACGGGAACGGCGGCGGCCCAGGCCGTCCTGCGGAAGCCGGCCGCCACGGATGCCCTCGCCGCCGTACGTGCCTGGGCCGACACCCCGGCGGCGGGCTCCTTCACGGTCGCCGCGCTGTCCCGGGCCGAGAGTGCCACCCTGGCGGGAGAGTTCCGGGACAGCATCCCGGAACTGCGCACGGCACTGGATGCCGGAATCACCGCAGAGGTGGAGACGGAGCCGGATCTGGACTGTGCCGCCACCGGCTGCGAGGTGACCTCGCGTATCAACGGCATCACCCTGAGCCGGGAGGCCAGAAAGCGCATCACCGGCGGCCAGGTCACGGTCCGGCTCACGGCGGTCGTGCAGATCGAGGGCCGGCCGGCCGGCACCTGTACGGCCACCGAGGTGCTGCCGCTGGACAGCACCGGCGACATCGCCTGCACGGACACCGACGCCGGGTCGCTCTACGCCGCTCAGGAAGCCGTCAAGAGACGGGAGGCGCAATCCCGCTCCCGGGTCAGCGGCGTACCGGAGCCCTATGGCGTCCGATCCACCGCCGACGCCCACGTCCGTGTCCTCGCCGAGGTGGACACCACGGCTCTGCAGCAGGCGCAGCGGCAGGACGAGCAGGTACTCGTCGGCGCGCCGTCACCGGCGGACGTGGCGGAGCGGGCCGCCTCCACAACCACCGACGACGAGGACCGGCCGCAGGACTGCGCCCGCTCCCTCCCCCGCGGTGCGGACCCGAGCGGCGACGGATGGATCCTCAACTCGCTCGGCGCCAACGGCCGTACGGAAACCGGGCAGGCCTGCCTGAAGAAGCCGCCCAACAACAGCAGCGGCAGCGGAAGGACGGCGGAGAAGAAACCAGATCCGTTCGGCTACGCGGAGGCGCGCCTCGCGTTGCGGCGGCTCGGCCTGGATCCGGAGGTGGATCTGGCGCGATGCCACATCATCGCCGCACGATTCGGGGGTTCCAACAAGCTGAAAAAGAACCTCAGCCCCTGCGGGCAGCAGCTCACCAACAACTTCGTCCTCGGTATGTCGAACTTCGAGAACCAAGTCGCCAAGGACATCGCGGAAGAGCCCGACGGCAGCGTCCGCTACCTGGTGCAACCGTTCTTCAGAACGTCGCAGAGCAGCATTCCCAAGGGGTACGTGATGATCGCCGTCTGCTACTCCCCCGCCGGGGTTCCGTACCTCGTCACCTCGCGCACCGTGCTGAACATGGTGGAAGCGTCCGGCACGCTGACGAACATCGGGAACTGAACGTCGGCCCGGGAGCTCACCTGTGCGCCACGTCACTCCCGGTATCCTTGATCACATGCAGCACGCACCTGGACCGAGAACCGATCCCGGCGTTCGTCACCAGCGCGCGACGCGAGGACAAGAGCGATGACCGCAGAACCCACCCCTGAAGGTCCGGGCCCCGTTCCGAGTCGGCCGGATCCGGTGCCGCGCGACCCGCAGTCGCCTTCCGCGCCCGGTCCCACCGAGCCCGAACCCCAGCCGGACACCGAGCCGTCCCCGGAACCCGAGCCCGGATCCCGCCCTGTTCCGGAGCCACCCGACTGACGTCGGCGGACTCGGGCGGCCGGCCCTGCCCGGCCGTGGCCCCATCGCGCCCACGTCCACCCCGGTCCTTACCGCGCGGGGCGGGGCGGGGCGGAGGACGGGGCGAGGGAGGGGAAGGATGCGTGCCCTGTCCTCCGCGTTCCACCGGAACACCCGGACACCGGGACACCGGGACTCCGGGCCACCGGGTCACCGGGTCAGGCGCTGATCTGCTTGTCCGAGCCGGTCCGGCTGATGTTGATCTTGCGGGGCTTCGCGCGTGCCACGATCGGGATGCGCAGGGTCAGCACACCCGCGTCGTAGCCGGCGTCGATCTTCTCGGTGTCGAGCGTGTCCGCGAGGACGATCTGGCGGGAGAAGACGCCCAGAGGCCGCTCGGAGAGCTCCATCTGTACGTCCTCGCCCTTGGCCGTCGGCCGTCGCTCCGCCTTCACGGTCAGCATGTTCCGTTCGACGTCGATGTCGATCGAGTCGGGAGACATGCCGGGGAGGTCGAAGGCGACCACGAACTCGTCGCCCTCCCGGTACGCGTCCATCGGCATCGCGGAGGGCCGTGACCAGGTGCCCGTGGCGCCCATGAACTGCTGGGCCAGCCGGTCGAGTTCACGGAACGGGTCGGTGCGCATCAGCATCATCGTCACCTCCAGGTGAGTCCGGGCACTGTGTGCCCCTGCGCTTCACCTCATTCTGGTTGTAACATGTCATCCAAAGGATGACAAGTACGATGTCATGCGGATGATGACGGTATGTCTCCCGGAGGACGGCCGTGAGCGCAGTCGACGCTCATCCCGCCCCGTCAGCTCCGGGCCCCGCGGTTTCGCCGCTTTCGTCCGCCGACGCCACGCAGGCGCCGAACACCGGTCGACCGCCCGGCTCATCCGGATCCATTCGACCCGGATCAATTCCGTTCCCACCCGCGCGGGCAGCCGGTTCGGCCCTGAAGGGAGGCAACCATGGCGCGGGCAGTGGGCATCGACCTGGGAACCACGAACTCCGTGGTGTCCGTTCTCGAAGCCGGCGAACCGACGGTGATCGAGAACACCGAGGGTGCGCGGACCACGCCGTCGGTGGTGGCGTTCGCCAAGCAAGGTGAGGTGCTGGTCGGCGAAGTCGCCAAGCGGCAGGCGGTGACGAATGTGGAGCGCACCGCGCGATCGGTCAAACGGCACATGGGGGACGCTCACTGGCGTTTCCCCGAGTCCGGCGACATCGACGGCAAGCGGTACACCGCGCAGGAGATCTCCGCGCGGGTGCTCCAGAAGCTGAAGCGGGACGCCGAGGCGCATCTCGGGGAGGACGTCACGGACGCGGTGATCACCGTCCCGGCGTACTTCAACGACTCCCAGCGCACCGCCACCAAGGAGGCAGGCCAGATCGCGGGCCTGAACGTGCTGCGGATCATCAACGAGCCGACGTCCGCGGCGCTGGCCTACGGTCTGGACAAGGAGAACGACCAGACGATCCTCGTCTTCGACCTCGGTGGCGGCACCTTCGACGTGTCGCTGCTGGAGATCGGCGAGGGCCTGGTGGAGGTGAAGGCGACCAACGGCGATACGCACCTGGGCGGTGACGACTGGGACCAGACGGTCGTCGACCACCTGGTCAAACAGTTCAAGAACGGTTACGGCGTGGACCTGTCCAAGGACAAGATGGCCTTGCAGCGTCTGCGCGAGGCCGCCGAGAAGGCGAAGATCGAACTGTCGTCCGCGACCGAGACGACGATCAACCTGCCCTACATCTCCGCGTCCGCCGAGGGCCCGCTGCATCTCGACGAGAAGCTGACGCGCGCCCAGTTCGAGCAGCTCACGTCGGCTCTGCTGGAACGCTGCAAGGCTCCGTTCCACAACGCGGTGAAGGACGCCGGAATCAAAGTGGCGGACATCGACCACGTGATCCTGGTCGGCGGTTCGACACGGATGCCTGCGGTGACCGAGTTGGTGCGAGAACTGACAGGCCGGGATCCGCACAAGGGCGTGAACCCGGACGAGGTCGTCGCCATCGGCGCGTCGCTCCAGGCCGGTGTGCTCAAGGGGGAGGTCAAGGACGTCCTGCTGCTCGATGTGACCCCGCTGTCCCTCGGTATCGAGACCAAGGGCGGCATCATGACGAAGCTCATCGAGCGCAACACCACGATCCCGACCAAGCGCTCCGAGGTCTTCACGACGGCCGAGGACAATCAGCCGTCCGTGCAGATCCAGGTCTTCCAGGGCGAGCGCGAGATCGCCGCGTACAACAAGAAGCTCGGCATGTTCGAGCTGACCGGCCTGCCGCCGGCCCCGCGCGGTGTCCCGCAGATCGAGGTCGCGTTCGACATCGACGCGAACGGCATCATGCACGTCGCCGCCAAGGACCTCGGCACCGGCAAGGAGCAGAAGATGACCGTCACCGGCGGCTCCTCGCTGCCGAAGAACGACATCGACCGCATGGTGCGCGAGGCCGAGCAGCACGCGGAGGAGGACCGGCAGCGCAAGGAGGCGGCCGAGACCCGCAACCGGGCGGAGACTCTGGTCTACCAGACAGAGAAGCTGCTCCGGGACAATGCCGACAAGATCCCCGCAGACGTCCGCTCCGAGACCGAGTCCGCCCTGGCGGACGTCAAGGAGAAGCTCAAGGGCGACGACACCGCGGAGATCCGTACCGCCACCGAGAAGGCGACTGCGGCGGCGCAGCGCATCGGCACGGCGCTTTACGCACAGGCCCAGGGTGATGCCGCCGGAGGGGGCACGGCCACCGGCTCCACCGCTGACGGGCCGGGCAGGGAGGAGGAGGACGTCGTCGATGCGGAGATCGTCGATGACGAGCGCAAGGGAGATGCGGGATGAGCAAGAATCCGCATGTCGGGCGTGACGGAGAGCGGTCGCCTGTGCTGGTGCGCGACGTGCGCGGGGTCGAACCGTTCGTCCTCCAGGGCCGGGGACGCCCGGATACCGCCGTACCGGACGCGTCCGGTACGGCCGGCACCGGCGGGGCCCGCCCTGGCACCGGCAGGGCCGATCGGGCGGCGGCGGCGCCACGGGACGAGCGGATCGCGGAGCTGACCGCGGACCTGCAACGACTGAAGGCCGAGTACGACAACTACCGGAAGCGGGTACGCCGAGACCGCCTGGCCATCCGGGAGATCGCGGTGGTCAACGTGCTCACCGGCCTGCTCCCGGTCCTGGACGTGGTGGAAGAGGTGCGTCACCGGGGCGACGACAAGGGTGCGGCGGCGGTCGTCTCCGACGTACTTGAGGAGAGGCTGACGGCGCTGGGCCTGCGGACCGTCGGTGCGCCGGGCGAGCCCTTCGATCCCCGCACCCATGAGGCGATCACGTACCGCGCGTGCGGCGCGGCCCAGGAGACCGTCTGCACCGAAGTGCTGCGGCACGGCTATCGGGTCGGCGACCACCTCCTGCGCCCGGCCCAGGTCGCGGTGACGGGCCCCACCGCTTCCGACTAGCCAAGGGCTGTCCCGCAATCCCTGGCGGGACAGCCCTTAGCCCCGCCCAGAGCGCAACCCACCCGTCGCCCGGGAGCCGGGGGCGAGGCCGTGGTCGACGAGCGGGCCCACGGTCAGGCCCTCGGCCCGGAGGCCGGTGATCAGGCCCGGCAGCATCGCGAGTGCGGGCTGCCAGCGGCCGGACGCGGACAGGTCGGCGTCGTGCAGAAGGACCGTGCCGCCGCCCCGGAGTCGGCTGCGCACGGTCGCGGACACCCGTGCGGGGGTCGCGTCCTCGGTCCAGTCCCGGCCCCAGGCCGACCACAGGACCGGCCTCAGCCCGGACCGCAGGGCCGCCGTCCAGCGGCCACCGGTCAGGATTCCGTACGGAGGCCGGTACCACAGCGGCCGGACGCCGGAAATGCTGCGGACCGCCTCGGTGGCGCGCGCGATTTCGCGGGCGTCCCTGACGACGGTGGGAAGCCACGGGCGGCTGTGCGTCCATCCGTGAACGGCGAGCTCGTGTCCGCGGCGTGCGATGTCACGGCCGAGTTCCGGATGGCGGAGAAGGCTGTCGCCGAGAACGAAGAACGTGGCACGTACGGACAATTGGTCCAGTACCTGAAGGAAGTGCGGGGTGGAGCGAGGGTCCGGGCCGTCGTCGAAGGTCAGAGCGATGTGGCCAGGGTGCCCGAGGCCCGCCAGGGCGGGGAAGCATCTCCGCCGCAGACCCGGCAGCCATGTCCCGGCGGGCACGACATGCGTGGTCAGCGCCAGCGCCGACAGGGCCAGTGGCGCACGGAGCGCAGGGGGGATCGTCATGGGTCGGGTGTTCATCGGGATTCCGTCTCTCCGTCGTCTTCGGCCGGCGACCGCCGTCGGTCCTGCTCCGTCGTGGGTGGCGCTCCCGTCGAGTCCCAGTGGCCCGCGGCCGCCCGGGAGACCGACAGACCGACCGTTCCGGCAGCGATCAGGCACGCACCGAGTACGGTCGGCAGCAGATGGGCGCCCAGCCCGATCCGTTCACCGAACAGTGCTGTGCCCAGCACCACGCTCACCAGCGCGTCCCCGAGGGTGAGGGCAGGCTGCGAGGCGGCGAGCGTCCCGGCACGCAAGGTGCTCTGGAGCAGCAGCAGGCTCAACAGCCCGGCGCAGCACATCGCGTACAGGTACCCGGTGGTCAGGACCACGGCCACGCCCTCCGGGATCCTGCCCGTGACCTCCTTGATCAGGGCAGCCGTGCAGGCGAAGGAGATGGCCGTTCCGCAGCCGAGCGCCGCGGCGGACGTGGCGCCGCCGAGGACACGGGCGAGCAGGGTCAGCGCGCCCACCGCCGTCGCGGCGCAGGCGCCGACGACCAGCCAGGTGCCGGCCCGTCCCGTCGCCTCGCCCACCGACGGACCGGCGGCGGCCAGGAAGAGCGCCAGACCCACGGCGAGCGTCAGGAACGACATCCAGGTCCTGCCGCCCGGTTGGTGGTGGAAGACCGCGGTGCCGAGCAGCAGCGTGAAGAGGAGTTCGCTCACCATCAGCGTCTGGACCACCGACAGACTGCCGACGGCCAGCGCGCATGCCTGGAGGGCCGCTGACATTCCGAGCGCCGACGCACCGGCCAGCCAGAAGGGGCGGCGTACCAGCTGTGTCAGTCGGCGTGCCGCCTGCCGCACGTCCGGTCTGCCGCCCGCTGTCTCGAACTCCACCTGTTCCATGGCGGCCCGTCGTTGCAGCACCGATGCGGCGCCGTTGGCGAGAGCCGCCAACAGCGCGAGCGTCACGGCGAGAGCGTTCATGTCGCCGATCAGCCGAAGCGGGCGGCGAGCCGGTGATAGAGACCGGGGGCGACGGAGCGCACGCAGCCGGGCAGGCGCAGCCAGCCGGGGACGAACACTTCGTCACGGCCTGTCACGACGGCGTCCCAGACCGCGTCCGCGACTCTCTCCGGGGACATGGGCCGGGGCCACGAACGGGTGTACGGCATTCCTCGGCGTTCGAAGAACGGGGTGTCGACCACTCCGGGGACCAGATGGGTGATGCGTACTCCGGTTCCGCGCAGTTCGTAGCGCAACGCGTCGGCGAAGGTGGCGACGGCCGCCTTCGCCGCCGAGTAGACGGCCTCGCTGCGGACCCCTGCGCATCCGGCCACCGATCCGATCAGGACGATGTGTCCGCGTCCCGCTGCGAGCATGTGCGGCAGCAGGAGCCGTACCAGATGGACGACGGACACCAGGTCCACGGTGAGGACCCGGTCGGCTGCGGAGGCGGGCATGGAGTGCAGGGAGCCCGCCCAGCCGACCCCCGCCGCGGCCACGAGCAGGTCGACTCCGCCGACGGTGTCGAGGGCCTCCTTGACCAGTTGCTCGGTGCTGTCGGGTGACATCAGGTCCGCGTAGAGCGCCGTGGAGTACGTCGTCGCCGCGACACCGTCCAGCCGCTCGCGGTCACGGCCGGTGACGAGGAGCCGCCAGCCCTTCTCGGCCGCGATCCGGCGGGAGACCGCGGCTCCGATCCCGGAGGAGGCCCCCGTCACCAGAGCCACTCCGGACCGGGCCTCGGGGCCGTCGGACGCGTCGCGGCCGCGCGCCCCGCGGTGCGCGATGTCCGGAACACGTGGCATGGCCTCTCCCCTGTGTCGGCACCGGGCGGCGCGGCGCTCCTCGCGGATTCAGGATGTGGGACTTCGCGTCGCCGCGTCGGGTTAGGAGTAGCCCGGGCGCGCGTCGGTAAAACCGTCGGGGCTCACACCTCACTGCACCGCACCGCTCGCACCCACAGAATGATGGAAGGACCGCGTTCAGTGCCGCGTCCGATGGATCCCTCGGGTGCTCGCCGAGCGAAAGGTGAACAGGTGCCTGCTGATCGTGCAGCCGAGCCCTCGGCAGCGTCGCGATGCCTCGGCCGGAGGGGGATGTTCCCGCCGCGACGGGCAGAGGCGTTATCGGCACCGTCGGGCTCGGAGCGACAGGAAGGCATTCCCAGGGCCGAAACCGGCCTGCTCCGGTGCGGGTGCGGGTGCCAGTGCGGGTGCCAGTGCGGGTGCCAGTGCCAGTGCGGGTGCCAGTGCCAGTGCCAGTGCCAGTGCCAGGAAGGGTACGGCCGATGAGCGCGGTATCCGGACGTTTCCTCATCCTCAGCGCGGGCATGGGCTCCGGTCACCATGCGGTGGCCGCGGAACTGGCCCGTCGGCTGGAGGCCGACGGAGGACGGACGGCGACGGTCGATGTCCTTGATCTGCTGCCTCCCGGGATCGGCGCCGGGCTGCGTTGCTTCTACCGGTCGGTCATCTGCCGCGCGCCCGTCGTCTACGCGGGGCTGTACGCGGCGTTCTTCCGCGCCGGCAGCGGCCCCCGCCCCGGCAGCGCCCCGCTCGCTTCCCTCGCACAGCGCCGACTGCTGAACCTCGTCGAACAGCAGCAACCTGACGTCGTCGTCCCCGTCTTCCACCTCGCCGCCCAGCTCACCGGCGGGCTCCGCTCACGCGGTGCCCTCGCCGTTCCGAGCGCGGTCGTCATCACCGATTTCGCCGTTCACCGCCAATGGCTGCATCCGGGCAACGACCTCCATCTGTGTCTCACATCCGATGGTGCCCATCAGGTACGGCAAGCGGTCCGGCAGCCGGCTGTCGTCTCCGGTGCTCTGGTGGCATCCCGGTTCCACGCCCCTGCGCCCACGGCGACGGACTGGCGGCGACGACTCGACTCGTCGGGCCGTCCGCCGGTCCTGATCTCGACGGGAGCCTGGGGGGCCGGCGCCCGCCTGGAGCAGACCACGCGGCTCGTGGCTTCGGCGGGCTACAGACCCGTCGTGCTCTGCGGTACCAACACGCGCCTGCGCCGGGACCTGTCACGCATCACGCACGCCGACGCCACGGGCTGGGTCGAGGACATGCCGGGGCTCATGCGGGCCTCCCGCGCGCTGATCGACAACGCGGCGGGACAGACGGCGCTCGAAGCGATGGCCGCCGGGGTGCCGGTGGTCAGCTATCGGCCCATTCCGGGACACGGCAGGGAGGGCGCCCTGCGGATGGCGGAGCGCGGTCTCACCGACCACGCACCGGACCCGTGGGCGCTGATCCGGTCGCTGGACAGGCTGACCGCTCCGGGCCCGGTGCGCGAGCGGCGCATCGCCACGGCCCGCAGCCTCTTCGACGGCGTGGGGGTGCTCCCGCTCGAAGCTCTGGTGCGACCGGACTGAACGGCGTATCCGTGAGGAACGGCGTATTCATCGTGCGGGTTGCCTCGGAGCGGCGTCCGGGACGACTCTGGAGGAGGCATCGCCCGGTGCTCGCAACGGGGCGTCGGGCCGTGCATCCGAAGGACGACGGAGAGTCCGAAGGACGACGGAGAGGCGCCGGCCGTGGGCGGTCGGAAACCGGCGGGGAAGCAGCCCGGCGCGCGTGGCCACCGGACCGTGCCGCACACCGCGGACATGCGGGTGGAGGCGTGGTCGCCGACGGCCGAGGGCTGCATCGCCGAGGCCGTGCGCGCGGTGCTGGAGGGCTTCGCCGACACGTCGTCGGCCTCGGTGGTCGGTGAACGCGCATACGCGGTGACGGCGGAGTCCGACGAGGATCTGCTGGTGTCCGTCCTGGAGGAGGTCGTCTACCGGATGGACGCCGACGGTGAGATTCCGCTCGATCTGGAGGTGGGAACCATCCGGTCGGCGGGATTCGGCCGGGTTCTGTGCACGGTCCGCTTCTGCATGGCCGATGCCGGCACCGCCGTTGCGGTCGGTGCGGTACCGAAGGCCGTGTCGCTGCACGGTCTCCGGCTGCGGGGCGGCCCGGGCGGCTGGAGCTGCGGGGTGACCCTCGACGTCTGAGCGCAGACGGGGAAGGGGCAGGACCATGGTGCTCACGCTGGCGCTGGCGGGCGACACCATGCTCGGGCGCGGCGTCGCCGAGGAACTGCGCCGCTCACCGGTGCCAAAGACGCTGGTCTCCACGGGTGTCAGGAAGGCGCTCGCGGGCGCGGACCTGTTCGTGCTCAACCTGGAGTGCTGTGTCTCGGACCGCGGGCGCCGCTGGTCCGACCCGTGGAAGGCGTTCTTCTTCCGTGCTCCCCCGGCCGCCGCACAGGTCCTGGCCGGCCTGGGCGCGAGCTGTGTGACGCTCGCGAACAACCACGCCCTGGACTACGGGTACGACGCCCTGGCCGACACCCGCACCCTGCTGGCCGGGGCGGGCGTCCACGCGGTCGGCGCGGGTGCGGACGCCCGCGCGGCCCGCGGGTTCACCGTGCTGGAGGCGGTCGGTGTGCGACTGGCGGTGGTGGGTGTCACGGACCACCCGGAGGAGTACGCGGCCGGGGCGGACAGTCCCGGTGTGGCCTGGGCCGATCTCCACGCGGGGGTGCCCGGCTGGCTGACGGAGTCGGTGGGCCGGGCCGCCGCCGCGGCGGATGTCGTCCTGGTCACGCCGCACTGGGGCCCCAACATGACCTCCCGGCCGCCGCGGCACGTCGCGGCGGCTGCCCCGGAGCTGCTGGCGGCGGGAGCGACGCTGGTCGCCGGGCACTCCGCCCATGTCTTCCACGGGACAGCCCCCCGGATCCTCTACGACCTGGGCGACTTCGTCGACGACTACGCGGTCGACCCGGTCCTGCGCAACGACCTCGGGCTTCTCTTCCTGGTGACTCTGGACGGACCGGATGCCGCGCATCTGGTTCCCGCCCGGGTGGAGGTGGTGCCGCTGGCCCTGGACTACTGCCACACCCGCCTGGCGCGCGGCGCGGAACGGGAGTGGATCCGCGAACGGCTCACCACGGCCTGCGCCGAATTCGGCACCGCCGTCGCCGACCGGAACGGACGGCTGACGATCGACTGGAGGTGAGGGACGTGGACATCGCACTGGTGGAGAGGAGCCCGTACCGCTTCCGTATCGAGCGGCGGGATCCGATGCGCGTGCCCGGGACGGTGTTCGCCTCCCGGGCGCTGCTGCCGCAGGCGGCCGGGGACAAGGCGCTGGAGCAGGTGGCGAACGTGGCGACGCTCCCCGGCATTGTCCGGGCCTCCTTCGCCATGCCCGACGTCCACTGGGGTTACGGCTTCCCGATCGGCGGAGTGGCAGCCACCGACATCTCCCACGGCGGCGTCATCTCGCCCGGCGGCGTCGGGTTCGACATCTCCTGCGGCGTACGGCTGCTGGCCGCCGGCATCGACCGCGCGGATCTCGGCCACGACCGGATGCGCAGACTGATGGACATCCTCGACAGCACCATCCCGCGCGGCATGGGACGCGGCGGACTCTGGAAGCTGTCGGGGGTTGGGGAGATGGACGATCTGCTGGTTGGCGGAGCCCGGTACGCGGTCGAGAGCGGCCACGGTGTTCCGCGCGACCTCACACGCTGCGAGGACTACGGCGTCCTGGACGGCGCGGCCCCGGGGCAGGTGAGCAAGCGCGCGGTCGAGCGCGGCCTCCACCAGGTGGGAAGCCTCGGCTCGGGGAACCACTTCCTGGAGGTCCAGGCGGTGGACCGGATCTACGCCCCGGACACCGCGGCCGCCTTCGGCCTGCGGGTGGGCCAGGTGTGCGTCATGATCCACTGCGGCTCGCGCGGTCTGGGCCACCAGGTGTGCACCGACCACGTCCGCGTGATGGACCAGGAACTCCATCGGCACCACATCGAGGTTCCGGACCGGCAGCTGGCCTGCACGCCGGTCGAATCGCCGCGGGGCCGCGCCTACCTCGGGGCGATGGCCGCGGCCGCCAACTACGGCCGGGCCAACCGTCAGCTGCTGTCCGAGGCCGGCCGCCGCGCCTTCGCGACAGCTGCGGGAGTCGGTCTGGAGCTGGTCTACGACATCTCGCACAACACCGCGAAACTTGAGACCCACGAGGTGGACGGTGTGGCGCGTCGGCTGTGCGTCCACCGCAAGGGCGCGACACGGGCGCTGCCGCCCGGCGATCCGGGCCTGCCCGAAGACCTCGTCCGGGCGGGGCAGCCGGTGCTGGTGCCCGGGACGATGGGCACCGCCTCGTACGTGATGGTCGGTCTGCCCGGCAATGATGCCTTCCACTCCGCCTGTCACGGTGCCGGCCGGGTCTGGAGCCGTCACCACGCACTGCGCATGGTCCGTGGGGAGCGGCTTCGCGGGGAGCTGGAGGCACGGGGGATCGCCGTGCGGCCCTCGTCGTGGCGTGGCCTCGCCGAGGAGACGCCGGAAGCGTACAAGGACGTCGACGCGGTCGCCGCCGTCACCGAGGGCGCCGGACTCGCCCGCCCGGTCGCCCGTCTGGTGCCGCTGGGCGTCGTCAAGGGATGAGCGGCTGCGGAACGGGGAGGAGGGGCGCGGCTCCCGCGGAGGCGGACACGGGAGTGCGGTCACGGTGGGATCCGGAGCTGGAGCCGGTCAGTGGCTCGCGGCCGGGCGGAACGCGAGTAGCGTGGAAGGGCGGTGCGGGGTTGCCGGGACGTCCGGTCCGTGGCGCCGTGGCCGTGAGACGGATGGTCCGGGGCCGTGGGACAGCGGAACGTCTCAACCCCTGGTGTCGATGCGGGGCGGACGTGTGCGCTCTCTTCAGGAAGACGAGCGCACCTTCTCCAGGAGACCGAGTGGCGGCCACGATGACGCGGCGACTTCGGGAGCTGCGGGAGGAGCGGGCATGAGGGCCACGGATGTCGTGGTACGTGCCGGACCGGTCCGGCTCCAGGGGCAGGTGTCCGTCCCCGAAGGGGCCACCGGCATCGTGGTGTTCGCCCATGGCAGCGGCAGCAGCCGGCACAGCCCGCGCAACCGCTCCGTGTCGGCCGCGCTGAACGAGGCCGGTCTGGCCACGCTGCTGTTCGACCTCCTCACGGCGGAGGAGGAACTGGACCGCGCCCACGTCTTCGACGCCGTCCTGCTCGCCCGCCGGCTGTCCGATGCCACGCGCTGGCTGCTCGACCAGCCCGGAACCCGGGGCCTCACGGTCGGCTACTTCGGCGCCAGTACCGGCGCGGCCGCCGCGTTGTGGGCAGCCGCCGAGCCCGGCTCCCCGGCCGCGGCCGTCGTCTCCAGGGGCGGCAGGCCCGATCTGGCCGGACGCCGTCTGCCGGAGGTGACCGCACCGACGCTGCTCATCGTCGGAGGGGAGGACGCGGTGGTGCTGGACCTCAACCGCCGGGCCCAGGCGCAACTGCGCTGCGAGAGCCGACTGGCCGTGGTTCCCGGTGCGACGCACCTGTTCGAGGAACCCGGCGCCCTCGCGGAGGTCGCGGACCTGGCCAGGGAGTGGTTCGTGGGCCGCCTGGTCCGTCGTACGGGACCAGAGGGCTGAGCGGCCGGCGCACCGGACGGCCGGGGCCGTACGCGGCGGCCGGCGAGGGGCGGGCCTCCCCGCGATACGGAACAGGCCATCTATGCAACCCGCTTGTCTACGCGCATCATTGAGTTGCTTCGCCCGCACCACCGTCCTCGGCCGCACCACGGGCGTACCCGCTTGCTCTGTGCCCGCCGCCGGCCGGTCACGTACTTGTCATGCACTCGTCAACTCTCTCGGGAGGGGCAACACGATGGCTTGCGGATCAACCAGCCTGTGGGCCGGTGAAACCAGTTGGTTCTGCTGCGGCAACGCCTGGGGGCCGTGCTCCAGCGCCGGCGGTGGCGCCTGCGGCACCTGCCAGTCCGGCGCGAACCACGGCGCGTGGCCCAACGCCTCGCAGGCGTGCTGGGACATCACCCGGCCCGACCTCTGCGGGGAGAGCATCCCCAGACGCGGCTGCGGTGCGGTCATGAACGTCAGGCACCAGTGCTCGGGCGCGACGGTATGCATCACGATCACCGACTGCGGCCCGCGCACCAAGGAGTGGTGCGGCGAGGCGGCCTGCTGCAACGGCACCTGTCGCACCAACCGCGTCCTCGACCTGACACCGGCCGCCTTCTCGGCGATCGGCAACCTGAGCTCCGGCAAGCTGCCGGTCTACATCTACGAGTGAGGAGGCCGGACATGACCGCACGATACGACCGGGCAGACGGGATGCGCCGTCGCCGCTTCCTCTCGAACGCCGCCCTGGGCGGCGCGACCATCATCGGCGCGACCGCGCTCGGCGGCATCGACGCCGATTCCGCCTTCGCCTCGGAACCCTCGCTCGACCCCGCGATAGCGAAGTCCACCTTCGTGGAGGGCCGTATCACGGGCATCACGGGCAGTGTTCTGGAGGTGGCCGGATCCAACGGCGGCCACTCCCGGGTACAGATGACCAACGTCACCAGCGTGTGGAAGGTGCGCGCCACCACGGCCGAAGTCATCGAGGTCGGCGACGGACTCTACGCCCGCGGCATCACGATGCCGGACGGCACCGTGGCCGCGGACGCGGTGTGGGTGAACATCGTGAACCTGGACACGCAGATCCGCGGCATCGCGAAGAACCGGCTGCACCTCGCCCACGGGCAGCACGAACTGGTCGGCCACGTCGCCCCGGACGCCAGCGCCTCCTACGCGGGTCGCGCACTGACGTCCGACCTGTCCCAGCTGCGGATCGGGCAGAGCGCCCAGGTGCTCGGCGCCTGGCGGCCGTCCGACAACTCCGTGGACGTCGTCCGCATCTCCGTCGGCCACTGATGCGGGCCCAGGGACACGGGGAGAGGAAGAGATGCTGTCACTGACAACGGGCCTCGCACCGCTGGTCCTCGCGGGCCTGCTCGGGTGGACCGGAGCGGTCAAGGCGTTCAGCCGGGGCACCGCGCGGCAGGCCCCGAAGACGGCGCTGGCCCGCATGCTGCGCAGCAGCGAGCGGGCCACGACGGTCCTGCGCGCTACGGGCGCGGCTGAACTCCTCATCGCGGCAGGGCTGCTGGTGGCCCCGGCGAACCCGGTGCCGGGGGCCGCCACCGCGGCGCTCGGAGCGGGCTTCCTCGGCTATCTCGGCTACGGCCGGGCCGTGGCGCCGGAGTCATCGTGCGGATGCTCGGCCAGTGAGGAATCCCCCCTCACCTGGAGGGCGTTCGCACGGGCGGCGGTGGTGCTCATCGGCGGGGCGACGGCGGCGGTGGCGCAGGACACCTGGTGGTCGGCGGTCGCCCAGCGGCCTGCCGGTGCCGTTCTCTTCCTGGCCGGGGCGACGGCGGTTCTGATCGCCCTCTCGGCCGACCTCGACCGGTGGTGGCTGCTGCCGTTGCGCCGGACGAGGCTGCGCGTCTTCGGCCATCCGCTCCTCGGGACCGCCGGCGGGAATCAGGTGCCCGTCGCGGCAAGCGTCGAACTCCTGGAGAGCTCGCTCGCCTGGCAGGCCGCCGCGCCGGTGGTCCGGTCCGCCCTCCTGGACCACTGGGAGGAGGACGGCTGGCGCATCCTCCAGTACTCGGGGGTGTACGGGGACCAGGACAACGCGCGCCCGGTCGCGGTCGTGTTCGCACTCGACGCCACGGCCGGCCGCGACAGCGGCGACGCTCCCCTCGTCCGCGTCAGCTATGTCGACGCGGACAGCGGAGCGCCGGTGGCCGCGGACGAGCTCAACGCGGTGCGGTCCCGGAAGGTCCTGCCGATGGCGGGATGAACCTCGGCCGTGCCCCCAGACGCGGGGGCACGGCCCTGTTCTCCCGAAGCTGCCGTGAGCAAAGGCGGCGGGCGAATGAGGCCCGCTACCGGGCCCGGGTCCGCACGGCGCTGCGCCGGCAGCCCGGCGGCCAGGTCCGGTCGTACGGGATGGATCTGCTCAGGTGGTACCGGTTCCCTCTCTGCACTACATCAACGGTGGATCAGCGTCCGACGTTGAGGGCGCAGGCCCGGGATTGGTGAACCGCTCCCCATCACGTGGATGGGGGGAGCTGTCCGCGCACCCATTCGGGATCGGGGTTGACGTGCGGCCGGCCCGCCACCACGACGGTCGGCACGGTCTCGTCGCCATCGTTGGCTGCCCTCACCGCCGTTGCCCCAGCCGGGTCGCGCCAGATGTCGACCCAATGCAGCCGGCGGGCGCTGCGGCCCAACCGGATCCGCAGGCGCAGGCAGTACGTGCAGCCCGCCCGCCAGTAGACGATCGGTCGGCCGTCGACCGCGCTGCGGCGTTGTGCCTCCGCCGCACCGATCGACCGCGGGAACGCCAGCGGCGAGTTCAGCCCTGCGAGCAGGACGAACACCAGCAGTAGCGCAACGGCCGCGCCGGGAAATCCCCTGACGACCATCGTGGTCGCAACGAGTGAGCCGCAGACCACAAGCGACATCGGGAAGATCCAAGCGCGCGTCATGTTGAGGCAGGCTATTCGACGTCCGGCTCTTCGGCGTGTCGTGGGCTGCTTGACTCGTGGGCCCGCTTCACGCCGAACCATGCGCCGGGGGCGCCCCGATGGTCCTCTGCAGCCACTTGTTCAGAGTGGCGTAGTCAGCGTCGGTCAGGCCCTGACGGGGGTCGACGCGATGGAGCAGGGCAGGTCCTTGATGGTGTGCAGACACCCAGGTTCGATCGGTGTTCGTGATCTCGTCATCGACCCAGATGAATGCGCGCCTTCCAGCCCGGTGGACAAGTGTGCGGGTTTTCCAGTGCAGCCCGTTCCGCTCGTCCTGCTCATCAGTATCGGATGGCTCCGGCCAGATCACGACGTCCAGCTGGGGCAGGCCGATCCGCGGAGCGATGCACTCGTTCGCGTCGGCCATCCACGTCGTGGCCCAGACCAGATCGCACGGTAGCGCCGCCAGCCGGCGCCCGTGCTCGGGATTGATCCTGGCCAGAAGCGGGTTCGAGTCGGCTCCCCGTGGTTCAGGACTCGCCTGATACGTCGGATACTTCTGCGACGCCGCGCCGAAGGGAATGAGGGGTCCGTCGACATCGAGGAAGAGCAGTGGACGCTGCCCGGAACCGGTCACGGCTGCACGATAGCGGCTCATCCTGACAGTCCGACCCGATAAGAAGGTCCGATGAGTGGCCTCCGCTCCTCGCGGCGAAGCGCGGGTGTCGAACGGTGTTCCGTCCTTGCGCTCGACGCTGGCCGGATGGCTTCCGCTGGTGGGAAGATGACCGTCATGACGATCACCAGAAAGGCCGATGCCGCGTAGACGGCCTGGCCGCGTCCGTACCGAGCTTTCGCGTCGGCCTCGGATGCAGGACGACATCACTACCATCCATGGCCTGTCCTCGGCAGCACTCGCTGAGGTTCGACGGATCGAGCGTCAGAAGAAGTACCTGTGGCCGGGCTCGATCGGGGCATCGGTGGTGCGCTGGAGAAGCTTCGTTCACCAGCCGAATCGTCGCCTCTGGGACTACGGGAGCGACGGCTGCACGGAGTGGGCCTGTTGCGGAGACCCGTGGCAGGCCCGCGAGCACCTTGAAGCGGTGATGTCGGCGATGACTCGACGGCGGGCGCGCGAACTCCGCAGCCTCGTTGATGCCCTGGACAGACGCTACTGATTCGAGGCGCCACCGTCACAGCTCGGCATCAAGACGTCCGGCGCTCCTGCGAAAGTCGGGCGTGCCGAGGTGGACGGTGGTGTGTTTCGCGGTCAGATCACGCATGGCCTCCAGCTTCTGCAGTGCGGCGGCCAGGGTCGTCTCGGCCGCGGCGACCTCCCCGAGCCGGCCCTGCTCCCTGGCCTCGGCCTCCTGCAAGGCGGTCGATGAGGTGGGTGCGGACCTCCTCCAGACGCGGTATTCGGGCGGGATCAACCCGAAGAAGGGGGCCGCCGATCTGCGGCTGCGCCGCGTGGGCGGTGAGTGACCGGAAGCGGTGCCGCAGGCAGGCAGCCGGGCGCGAAGACCCCTACTGCCCGGCCGTACGACATGTCAGACCACGGCGAGCCGGTCCACCAGCAGCTCCGCTCTCCGCTCGGCGTCCCCCGTGGGCAGCCGTCCCGCCCGGGTCAGGGTCGCCAGACCGTGCAGGGCCGCCCAGAACACCTCGGTGAACAGTGCAGGGTGGACTCCTTCCCCGGCGACCTCACCGAGAGTCTCCAGCAGGGCGGCGAAGGCGTCCTTCAACGGCTCCGGGGTCTCCTCGTCCGCGAACGCCAGGCCGCCGTCGAGCTGGAACATGGCGTCGTAGACCGCCGGATTGCGCTCGGCGAAGTCGAGGTAGGCGCGGGCGAGGGCGGTGACCCGGGCCCGCGGGCCGCTCGCGGCGGAGGCCGCGGCCCGCAGCGCCACAGCCATCTCGGCGGCGCCCTCCAGGGCGACGGCGCCGATGATCTCGCGCTTGCCGCGGAAGTGGCTGTAGAGGACGGGCTGGCTGTACTCGATGCGCTCGGCGAGCCGGCGGGTGGTGACCGCGTCCCAACCCTGCTGCTCGGCGAGTTCACGGGCCGTCGCCACGATCAGGCGCTCACGGACAGCCCGTTCGCGCTCCTTGCGTTCCTGTACCGACATGATTCGATCCTAGCACCGCTAGACAATCAAGCGGCAGCAGTACTAGCGTTGCCTCATCATCTAGCAACACTAGATTCCAGGAGGGGTAGCCATGCTCAACGCGCTTGAGATCGTCACCACCGTGATCGTCGGCCTGATGGTGGGAGTGGAGTTCTCCGTCGCCTTCGTCATGAACCCGATCTTCAACGCCCTCCCCGACGAGAGCGGCCAACGCGCCCGAAGCCACGGCGCCCGGATGCTCGGCGCCGTCATGCCGGTCTGGTACATCGGCTCGCTCGTCCTCGCCGCGGTCTGGGCCGTCGCCGGACGGCACCACGACGGAGCCGGACTCGTCGTCACCGCCGGCGCGCTGCTGATCCTCAGCGTGGTGATGTCGCTCCTGCTGCTCGTCCCGATCAACAACCGGGGCAAGACATGGACCGTCGAGAACCGGCCCGACGACTGGAAGGAGCAGATGAACCGCTGGAACCGCTTCCACTACGTCCGCGTGGCCGTCATCATCGCCGCCTTCGCTCTGCTGGTGGCCGCCCGCGGCTGAGCCCGCGGGCCGACACCACGCCGGTGGCGCACCATCCCCACTCCCCGGGCGGCAGCGGACCACCGAAATCCCGGCATCCGGGAATGCGGCTGCCGCTGAGAGCTCCCAACTACGATCGCGACAAGCTACGCCCGTCGCTCACTTGCGTGGCTCTCGGCTCTGGTTCGGGTGGGGTCTCTGATCCAGATCACCGAGGCACGCAGGTGAGGCCCGGCGAGGTAGCTTTTCGGGGGCTTGTCGCAGCGGGCCGCGATGCCCGCCGCGCCTTGAGCTTGTTGGTCAGGCGCTCGACGGTGTTCCTCTTCTTGCAGAGCTCGGCGTCGTGGTCGACGGGGCGTACCCCTTTGCGGCCCTTCCTCTTCCGGTGGGGGCCTGGTCCCGTCTCTCCGGAATGACGGCCTTGATGCCGCGCCTGCGCAGGTAGGCGCGGTGACGACATGTCCCGTGCGGGGTCCGGACGGTGTGACGCCTGGACCCCGCACGGGACGGAAGCGTCAGCGCTTCATGAGAGCGAAGGTTCCCCAGCTGAGATATTCACGCGTGGAGCGCGCGTAGCGGGCGGGTTCGGTGGTGAGTTCTTCCCGTACCTCGGGGGCCAGTTCGTCGTCCGGGTTCCGGTCGAGCCAGCGGCGCATGTTGAGCCACTGGGCCGCGGCGTAGCGGTCCCAGCTGTCCTGGTCGGCCAGCATCATTTCCACGACGTCGTACCCGAGATCCTGGAACTGCCCGATCAGGTCCGGGAGGAGCAGGAAATCGGCGATGCCGGTGGCGTGGCAGGCCTGGGCGGTCTCCTCGTCCGGAGGGGTCTGCCGCCAGAACGGCTCGCCGATCAGCATCAGTCCTCCGGGGCGGAGGCTGCGGTTGAGCAGCTCGGCCGTTCCGGCGACGCCGTTTCCGATCCACGTGGCGCCGACGCAGGCGGCGAGGTCGACCGGCTGGTCCGCGACATGGCCGGCGGCGTCACCGTGGACGAACTCGACCCGGTCGGTGACGCCGAGTTCGGCGGCGCGGGCCCGGGCCTGCTCGGTGAAGACCGTGCTGATGTCGACCCCGGTGCCCGTGAAGCCCAGGTCACGCGCCCAGGTGCACAGCATCTCGCCCGAGCCGCTGGCCAGGTCGAGCACCCGTGTCCCGGGGGCGAGGTGGAGCGATGCACCCAGGGCGGCGAACTTGTCCGCGGTCAGCGGGTTGTGGATCCGGTGACTGCTCTCACGGATGGTGAAGATACGAGGAAGGTCCATGACCAGATTCCTTTCCGTCATGCCTTGAAGTGCGGGGATTGCTTGAGTGCGCGTCGAAGGCGCGCGCCTTGTTTCTTCGGCCGCTCCAGCTCGGCGCGCAGCCGCGCGTCGGTGCGGGAGGCGGCGTAGGTGTTCTCGCGCTGCAGCCGGTGGTAGTTGTCGAGGCGCCGCCGGGTGAGACGGCCGTCCTCGACGGCGGACAGCACGGCGCAGCCCGGCTCGGTGGTGTGGGCGCAGTCCACGAAGCGGCAGTCCCGCGCCAGTTCGGTGATCTCGGCGAAGGTCTGCTCCAGGCCCTCGTCGGCATCGTGCAGGGCGACGCCCCGCAGGCCCGGGGTGTCCAGCAGGACCCCGCCGTGGGGCAACGGCAACAGCTCCCGCCACGCGGTGGTGTGCCGGCCCTTGCCATCGCTGTCGCGCACCGCGCCGGTGGTCAGGAGGTCCTCGCCCAACAGGCGGTTGCCGAGCGTGGACTTGCCCGCACCCGAGGGCCCGAGCAGGACGACCGTGCCCGACAGGACGGCGGCGAGGACGTCCATGCCCTCACCGGTGGCAGCGCTGGTGACCAGCACCTCCACACCCGGGGCGACCGCAGCCACCTCGGACGCCGCCGACACAGCATCGACGCACCGGTCGGCCTTGGTGAGCACCACCACAGGCGTGGCGTCACTGTCCCAGGCCAGGGCGAGCATCCGCTCGATCCGCCCGTGCCTGAGGGGGTCGGCGAGCGAGACGGTCACCGCCACGGTGTCGACGTTCGTGGCCAGTACCTGGGCTTGGGAGGTGCGCGACACCGTGGAGCGGACCACGGCGGTCCGGCGCTCCAGTACCGCGACGACGGTGGCGGAGGTGGCCGCAGTGGCCGGCCGGACGGCCACCCAGTCACCGGTGCACGGCGTCGGCCGGTCACCGGCGACTGCCGAGGGGACGACCGTCGCGCGGACGGGTCCGGTCTCGGCGACGACATCGCACAGGCCGCGCTCGGCCCGCACGACGCGGCCCGGAACCAGTCCGTCGGCCCGCGACCGGGTGAAGGAACGCTCACGTTCCGTGTCCCAGCCGTAGTCGGCCAGAGTCAGGACGCGCCCAGGAGGAGAGTGAGCAGGTTGGTGTGAAGTGGGTTGATGAAACAACGTGGAGACCCTTGAAAGGGGGCCCCGCCGGACGGCAGGCGTGCCGGGACTACTCCCACGAAGGAGGAAGGCAGGCGAAGGTCAGGACGAGGCCCGGGAAGTGAGGATGATCCGGGCACCGCACACAGCGGTGTTCTCCACGACAGTCATCAACTCACCTCCTTCAGTCTCCGTGAGCGAACTGGTCGTCGCTCGGGCCACCACCGTAACACCCTCCGCGAACGTCGGCGCCGCTTGGGCTGCACGTTCGAGACGCAGACCACCAACAACCTCCGGCGCGCAACAGCGGAAGCGCGCAACGCGCGGCCGTTCGACTCGGTAGGGCGACAGGAAGGCCACACCCGCACGCGGCGCAACTGTCAGAAACGGCCGTTTGCTCCCGCGCCGACCAGGTGACCTGTACGGCCAGGTCAAGGCGGCCGACCGTCCGGGGAGCCCCGGCCAGTGCCCCTCGGTCCGTCACCCGGCCCCGGCAGGCGGGTCGTCCGCGGAGAACCGCGCCCGCGCCCGCGCGATCAGAGCGGCAGGTTCCTCCTGCGCCTGCAACGCCTTCAGGGCGAGAAGCCACCACTGGTGCAGCCGGGCCGCGAGGTCCCCCTCCCCCGTGACCTCGCCGGTGAGCGTACAGAGGCCGAAGAACGCGCATACGAGTGTGGTGGCAGTGTCGGACGGCTCGACGTCCTCGGCGAGTTCGCCTCCGGCCCGGGCATCGGCGAGAAGCCTCGTCGCGGCCGCGATCCAGGCGGCGAACGGCGCGGGCACGGCCGCGTCGATGCTGCGGCGCTCGATCCACAGGCGGGCACCGGCACGGGCTATGACGTCCTCGCTCAGGGCCCTGGCGATCTCGAAGCTCAGTGCGACGAGCATCTCAAGCGGTGGCACGTCCGGATTCGCGCAGTGCCGGGCCAGCTGCGGCCATGTGGCGAACTGTTCGCGGACGACGGCGAGCGCGAGCTTCTCCTTGCTGGAGTAGTGGAAGTAGATCGCCCCGCTGGTCTTCCCCGAACGGCTGCTTATGTCGTTGATGCTGGTGCCGGCGTACCCCCGTTCGACAAAGAGGTGCGCCGCAGCTTCCAACAGGGATTTCCGGGTCACTAGCGCCCTGTCTTGCACGTGTGTTCCACCTTCGATAATTCATGTCATGCATGTGACGCAAGGAAGTTGTGTGCGCCCGCACACAGACGGCGCGGAAGCAGTTCTCGCGGAATTCTTATTATTCTTCGACCGTGCGTACATGTGGGTGACATCGGGAAAGTTCACGCTCTCGCGTGGACACATCCGCATGCCGCTCCACCCCCAGGTGGACCGTTACGGGCGATTTATTCAACTCGGCATCATATCAAAGTAGTTGCACATATTAGTGGCGCCGCGTGCGGCGCACGCACCGAACTCCGCGCGCCGGGATGCCGGGCACCCTCTTCATGATCAGCTCTTCATAAAACACTCGATGTAGTGATTGCGTCTTTCTTCGCCGCGAAATTAACGTAGTGACCACGATGTTTTCGGGCTCGCTCCGCGGGAGCGGACAAAAGTCCTGGGCGGCGGGCTCCACAGAGGTGAATCGGCCGTCTTGGCAGACGCTCATCGAAAATTCCTCGGCATCCACGTCCCAGCAGTAGAGCGCGCCTCCCCGCGGTCCGTCACCTCGCGGAACCCATGACGGATCGGGGTCGGCGCACTCTTTGAGAACGGCAGGGAAAATGACAGCTCATCGCATCTTCAACTGGTCCCCGGCTGCCATCGTCTTCGATTGCGACGGCACTCTGATGGACACCGAACGCCACTGGCAGAACGCCCGCAATCATGTCTTCCGCGAGTTCGGCCTGCGGCCCCCGTACGGTTTCGCCGAGCGAGCGAAGGGAGTGCACTACATCGAGTGCGGGAGCCTCATGGCCCAGGAGACCGGGAAGCCCGAGCTCACCGACGCCATGACCCACTCGCTGAAGCGGCACTTCACGGCACTGGTCGCCGATGACCCCGTCGCCATGCCGGGCGCCGCCGCTCTCGTCCGACTCACCGCGCGGCACCTGCCGCTCGCGGTGGCCAGCAACTGCCCTTTGGACGTGGTCGAGTTCTGCCTGGAGCGGGCCGCGCTGCTGCGTCACTTCGAGCACATCGTCGTCGCGGGCGACGCCTTGAAGCCCAAGCCGCATCCGGACGTATACGCCGCCGCGGTGCTCGCCTGCGGCGTACACCCGCAGGACGCGCTGGCCGTGGAGGACTCCGTCACGGGCATCGAGGCGGCACACAGCGCGGGCCTGCGGGTGCTGGGCGTGGGCCCACGCCCAGCCGGAGAGGGCGCGGACCGCGCCGATCTCTGGGTCGACGCCCTCAACGACCCGGAGCTGACGGACTGGGCCCATGCCCGGATCGCGGAGGCCGGGCCCCGCGCGTGAGTCGCCGGGCGCGACACGGAGATCCGCGCCCACGGCGAGAACGGAGCCCGTTGCGCGTCGGCCCCGTCCCACGCGTGGGATCGACCGGCTCAGCAGGCGTGCGTGACGTACGCCCGGGAGAACCCCTCTGAGGCATCGCGGTGGGCCGGACGGCCAGGGGGCACGGTCGGATGGGCAGTGCGGCTGACGAGGCCGTCCCGTTCCGGAGCTCGCGGTGTCTGGAGCAGCATCCTCTGCGTGATGCCGTCGAGGACGCGCCGCAGCTCGTTGCATCGCATCGGTCGGACCGCGGCGCTCACCGCCTGGCAGTCACGCGCGCACGTCGCCGATGTGCACAGCGCCGAGACCGGGAGGAGCCGGCACTCTGCGCCGCGCGGGCCCATGTGCCCGGTCCTCGGGGCGGGTGTGGGGAGCGGGACACTCGGCCCGCTCCCCACACCCTCCGTGACGGTTCCTCCTGCCGTGGAGGGTGCCGGCTCAGCCGGTCACGTCGGTCACCCGCCACCGCTGGTTGGAGCCCGAGTTGGGTGACCAGGTCGTCACCGCGGCGCCGTCGTTCGTGGCCTGGCCGCCGACTTCGAGGAGCTTGCCGGTGGCGGCGTTCACGAGGGTGCAGGTGCCGTCCCCGGTCGTCGACATGATCCACTGTGTGGCCGCGTCGCGCTTGCCCTTGTCGGGTTCGAGGACCGGAATGTCGTCACGTACGGCCAGGCGGTTGCGCCCCGCCGGGTCGGTGAACACGTAGCGCTGCCCGTTGCCGTCGGATTCCCCGCTGGTCTGCCGCAGTCGCCACCGCTGCGCGGAGTCCGAGGAGCCGGTGCCCGCCGTCCGGATGACGAGGCCGTCGCCGGAGGCGGTGAGCGCCTTTCCGCTCTGCACACCGGACAGTGCGTACGTGTGGCCCTTCTGCAGCAGCGCGGCATCCTTCGCGGCGCCGGACACACCGTCGACGACGAACGACGTCACCGACTGGGCCGGCACCGTGAAGGTGGCCTTCCTGTCCCTGACCGGGACGGCGCCGTGCCGCTGGAGCTTGCCGTCGGCGCTGGTCACGACGGGGGTGACGGTGGCGTCGGCCTTGATGTGTCGGAACTTCGACAGGTCCACCGTCACCGTACGGGCGTCCGTGGTCCCGTTGACGTGGATGACGGTGGCGGAGTCACCGGACCGTGAGACGGCGGCGGCGCTGGACGTGTCGTCCACCGTGACCAGCCGGTCGCCGGGCTTGATGTAGTGCGTGAAGTTGCGGGCCGTGTCGAACTTCGTGTTCGTGCGGATCGGGCACGTGGCGAGTGTGTCCTGAGAAGTGCAGCTGAACGGTATCTGGATGCTGCCCCAGTTGCCGCCCGCTGCGGACTCCCCGCCGGGTCGCATGTTGTCGAAGTCCTCGACGGGCTGCCAGAACACCCAGGCGCGGGGCTCCAGTTCGCGCAGGTCGTCGACCATGTGCTGGGCGAGACCGAGTCCGGGTCGCATATCGGTGAACGACTGCCCGTTGCCCCAGTCGCCCTCGACCTCGCTCATCCACAGCGGCTTGTCCGCCGCCTTGGCGAGGTCGCGGACCGCTGTGCGGTTGCCCGTGCCGTAGGTGTGGACGTTCATCTGGCCGACGAGGTCACGCACATCGGCGGGATAGGTGTTCCAGTTCGTTGCGAAGATGCCCGGGTTCGTCTCGTCCATCGCGGATATCTCCGCGCCGGTCTTCGCCTTCTTCAGCGCGGGGGCGAGGGACCGTACGACCTGCTGCTGGAGTTCGGGGCCGATATGGGCGCCTTCCTGGCGGCCTCCTGTCGGCTCGCCGTCGGCGCCCAATCGGGTGCCCCAGTAACCGGTGTTGGGTTCGTTGAACGGGTCGACGGTGTCGACCTTGATGCCGTGGGCCTTCTCCAAGCGTTTGGTGGCGCCCGCGAGATAGGCGGCGAAGTCGTCGACGGAATCGGACTTGAGCTGGTCCTGCGTGGCGTCGAACCCGCCGGAGACGTAGCCGCTCTTCGTCATGAACCAGGGCGGCGAGTTGCTGAACGTCTCCCAGTGGTCGACGTCGTTCTTGATCCGGTCGACCCACCAGCGCTGAGTGGCGTCGGCGTCCGGGTTCCAGTCCGCCGGGTCGTCGGCGTCCCACCAGTCGGTGTCCTCGCGGGTGGTGCCCTCCGGGGCCTTCCACCAGCCCTCCACCGCTCCCCCGGCCCGGAGGTAGTCCTTGGTGCCTGGTGCGTTGCCGCCGCCGATGTTGTACCGGGCGATGTTCAGGGCGAGGCCCTCGTCGCCGAAGAGGAGGGAGGCCAGCTTCTGGCGGATCTCCTCGGGATAGCCGCCGGTGACGTTGGCGAACCAGACGAGGCTCGTGCCCCAGCCTTCGAACGGCTTCTGTTGGTAGGAGGGGTCCGGACGGACGGTGACGGTGGCGGGCGCCGCGGCGGCCGGAGCCGGCGGCGCGGTGAGAAGGGCGGTGGCGGTGGCCAGTGCGGTGGTGGTGGCGACAGCGAGGAGTCGTGCGGTGCGGGTACGGCGTGCCAACGTGTGCTCCCAGGCGTATGCGATCGCGGTGAGGGCCGTGCCGTTCGGCGTGCGGGCAGGACGGCACGGCCCCCTACAGGTGGCGCTGTACAGGTGGAAGGGGAAGGACAGGATGTGAGCGGAAGGGGTCAGGGGGCGACGGGCCGGCGGAGCACGGCGACTTCCCGCGGGGGCAGCACGAATCCTCCTTCGGTGCTGCCCAGGAGGACGTCCCCGGTGAAGTCCGGCAACGAAACCGGCTCGTCGGTCCGGTTGATCAGGAACAGGTAGCGGCTGTCACCGTCGCGGCGGACGGCCAGCTCGACGCGGCCTCGTGCGGGGCCGGGCAGTTCACTCCCGACCCCGGCCGTGGCGAGGAGTTCGGGCAGGAGCGCGGTGAGACCTCCGGCACCGAGGCGGGTGGAGACGTACGTCGCCGAGCCCTCCCCCGTCGTACGGCGGGTGACGGCCGGCCGGGTCGTGTACGTGCCGGAGCGATAGCGGGCCAGCACCTCCACCTCCGGGTCGGTGACGGAGATCCGGTCGGTCCACAGGCTGCCCGTGGTGGAGTTGTCCAGCTCGACGGTGTCGCCGGCGAGCAGGGGGCCGAACTCCTCGATCCGGATGCCGAGCAGGTCCCGCAGTGCGCCCGGGTAGCCGCCGAGCCAGACGTGGTCGTTCTCGTCGACGACACCGGAGAAGTAGGTGGTGACGAGGTGGCCGCCGTTCTCGGCGTAGCGCGTGAGCACCTTGGCGAGCGCCGCCGGGACCACGTGCAGGACGGGCGCGATCAGAAGGTCGTACGTGTCGAGTTCGGCCTGCGGGGTGACGATGTCGGCCCGGACACCGAGGGTGTGGAGGGCGGAGTACCAGTCGAGGGCTTCCTGGCGGTAGTCGAGGCGGGAGGTGGGATGCGAGTCCTGCTCGCTCGTCCACCAGGAGTCCCAGTCGAAGAGGACGCCGACCCGGGCGGGCTCGCGCACCGTGCCTGCGACGGGAGCCAGTGCCTCCAGCGTCCGGCCGAGGTCGACGACCGCGCGGAAGACCTCGCTGTCCGCACCGCTGTGGGGAACCATCGCGGAGTGGTACTTCTCGGCGCCGGCCGCCGACTGGCGCCACTGGAAGAAGCAGACCGCGTCGGCGCCGTGCGCGACGTGCAGGAGCGAGTCGCGCGCGAGGTCGCCGGGTCGTTTGGCCAGGTTGACGGGCTGCCAGTTGACGGCGCTGGTGGAGTGCTCCATGAGGAACCACGGCCGGTGGCCCGCGATCCCGCTGGTGAGGTTGGCGGAGAAGGACAGCTCGTCGCGGTCCTGCGGTCCGGGCTGTACGTAGTGGTCGTTGGAGACGAAGTCGATCTCACCGGCCCAGTCCGCGTAGTTCATGCCCTTCGTGCCGCCCATGACCATGAAGTTGGTGGTGACGGGCACGCCGGGGCTGATCTCGCGCAGGACGTCCCGCTCCGCGCGGAGGTGGTCCTTGAGTGCGTCGGACGAGAAGCGTTTGAAGTCCAGCTGCTGCGTCGGGTTGGGGTGCGATGCCGCGAGGCGCGGCGGCAGGATCTGCTCCCAGTCGCTGTAGTGCTGGGACCAGAAGGCCGTTCCCCAGGCGTGGTTGAGGGCGTCGAGAGTGGTGTAGCGACGGCGCAGCCAGGTGCGGAAGGCGCGGGCGGCATCGTCGGAGTAGTCGTAGATGTTGTGGCAGCCCAGTTCGTTGGAGACGTGCCAGGCGACCAGTGCGGGGTGGTCCGCGTAGCGCGTCGCCAGCTCTCTCAGCAGGCGCAGCGCGTGGTTCCGGAAGACGGGCGAGGTCGGGCGCCAGTGCTGCCGTGCGCCCGGCCACACTGTCTCACCGGAGGCGGTCACCGGGAGGATCTCCGGGTGCGCCGTGGTGAGCCAGGGGGGCGGGGAGGCGGTGGCGGTCGCCAGGTCGACGCCGATGCCGCCCTCGTGCAGCAGGTCCATGATCTCGTCGAGCCATGCGAAGTCCCAGGTGTCCTCGGCCGGTTGGAGGCGGGCCCAGGAGAAGATCGCCAGGGAGACGATGTTCACGCCGGCTTCGCGCATGAGCCGCACGTCCTCCCGCCACACCTCTCGCGGCCACTGCTCGGGGTTGTAGTCGGCGCCGTAGGCCAGCCGTCGGGTGCCGTCGCTGCCCGCCGCGTAGGGGAAACGGGTGGTGAGGGGGGAGGTCATGGGTCCTTCCAGGGGTTGTGCGGATGGGAGCTTCAGGGGTTACTTCTGGAGGGTGAAGCCCTGCTCCGTGCCGTACTTGACGGATGCGTCCTGCCACGTCTTCAGGGCCTGCGACAGCTTCGTGCCGGAGACGTAGGCCTTGCCGACGGTGTCGTTGAAGATCGAGTTGGCGTACACCTGGTACGGCAGGTACTTCCAGTCGGTGGGCACGCTCTTCGCCGAATCGGCGAAGATCTTGTTGGCCTTCTGGCCTCCGAAGTACGGGAACTCCGTGTTCTGGAACGCCTCGGAGTTCAGGTCCTGGGTCGTGGCCGGGAAGGCGCCGCCCTTGACTCGGGTCTGCACACCGGCACCGGAGTTGGCGTACTCGACGAAGGCGTAGGCGAGTGCCTTGTTCTTGCCGAGCTCGGGCAGCGCGAGCGAGCTGCCGCCGTTCTCCGCACTGGCGTCGGCGCCCTCCGTCCACTGCGGCAGCGGGGCGGCGCGCCAGTCACCGGCCGCGTCCTTCACACCGGAGGCGAAGTTGGCGGGCATCCAGGCGCCGGTGGGCAGGGTGGCGATGGTGCCGTCGCCGAGGCCCTTGTACCAGTCGTCGCTCCATCCGGCGATGGGCGCGACGAGCTTCTCGTCGATGAGCTTCTGCCAGGTCTCGGTGTACTTCTTCGCGCCGGCGTCGTCGAAGTCGATGCCGACCGTGGTGCCGTCGACCTTGTACGGGCGCGAACCGGCCTGCCACAGAAGGCTGGTGGTCAGGCCCGCGTCACCGAGGTCACTGGTGATGTACGCCTTCGGGTCCGCCTTGTGCAGCGTGCGGGCCGCTTCGAGGTACTCGTCCCACGTCGTCGGTACGGCGATCTTGTACTTGTCGAAGACCTTCTTGTTGTAGAAGAGTGCCATCGGCCCGGAGTCCATGGGCAGGCCGTAGACGCCGTCGCCGGACTTCACGGAGTTCCAGGGACCGGGCGAGTAGGAGTCGGCGAGCTTGTCGGCGCCGTAGGGCTTCAGGTCGGTGACGGACTTCGTCAGGGCGTACTGGCCGAGCGCGTAGTACTCGATCTGCGCGACGTCGGGGACGCCCTTCTTCGCGGAGATGGCGTTCTGCAGGGCCTTGTACTGGTCGTTGTTGGTGCCCGCGTTGACCAGCTGGATGTCGACCTTCGGGTACTTCTCCTCGAAGTCGTCGGCCACCTGCTTGAGGGTGGGCTCCCACGCCCACACCGTGACGGTTCCGCCCTCCTTCAAAGCGGCCTGGATGTCGGCCGCGCCGACCTTCGTCCGACCGGAGCTGTCATCGTCGGAGCCGCCGCAGGCGGTGGCCCCGAGGGCGAGTGCGCAGACGAGACCTACGCCGCGCAGCAGTCGGCGGGTGTGCTTGGGCATGGTGAGGCTTCCACTTCGTCGTGGTTCTACGGACGGTGATCGGTGATTCTGCGGACGGTGATGCGTTGGTTCCACGCAACGCGACCGGTGGTTCGGCGGACGGTGTTCGTCGGTTCCGCCCGGCGTGACCGGTGGTTCCGCGGACGGTGAGGCAGCGGGTCGTGAGCGGTGAATCGCCCCGCGGGGCTATTCCTTGACGCTTCCGGCCGCGAGCCCGGACTGCCAGTACTTCTGGAGCAGCAGGAACGCCGCGATCAGTGGCACGATCGTGAGCAGCGAGCCGGTGATGACCAGGTTGAAGACGGCTTCACCGCCGGCGGTGGACGCCTGTTTGTTCCAGCTGTCGAGACCGAGCGTCAGCGGGTACCAGTCGGGGTCCTTCAGCATGATCAGCGGCAGGAAGTAGTTGTTCCAGGTAGCGACCGTGGTGAAGAGCAGCACGGTGACCGTGCCGGGGGCCAGCAGCGGCAGGGCCACCTGGAAGAAGGTGCGCACCTCGCCCGCGCCGTCGATGCGCGCGGCCTCCATCAGCTGGGTCGGGATGGCCTCGGTCGCGAACACCCACATCAGGTAGAGGCCGAACGGCGAGATCAGGGACGGAATGATGACCGCCCACGGGGTGTCGGTCAGGCCGATCTTGCTGAACATCAGGAACGTCGGGACCGCGAGGGCGGTGGCGGGCACGGCGACCGCGCCGATGACGACCGCGAACACGGCGCGCTTGCCGGGGAAGTCGAACTTGGCGAGCGCGTATCCGCCGAGCACCGCGAGGAAGGTGGCACCGCCCGCGCCCACCACCACGTAGAGCAGGGTGTTGAGGAGCCAGCGGACGAAGACTCCGTCGTGGTACGTGAACGTTTCGCTGATGTTGTCCCAGAGGGCGAAGTCCCCGTCGAACCAGAGGCCGACGGACCGGGCGAGTCCCTTCTGCGTCTTGGTGGCGCTGATCACCAGCCACAGCAGCGGTGCGAGGCTGTAGAGCACGACGATGCCGGTGAGCACGGTCAGCAGGACGCTGCGCCGGGGGCGTCCCGGCGTGCGGCGGCGCGGGGTGCGCAGCCGCGGGGCGGCGGACTTCGGCGGTGTCGTGGGTGCGGGGGCGGTGGTGGTGCTGCTCATCGGGTCACGCTCCCTTGCGCATGCCGCGCAGCTGGACGACATAGGCGACGATCATGGTGATCACGCCCATGACGATGGCGACCGTCGCGGAGTAGTTGTGCTGCTGGCCCGAGAAGGACAGCGAGTACGTGTAGGAGTTCGGGGTGTAGTCCGTGGTGATCGCGTTGGGTGCCAGCTTCTGGAGGATGGTCGGTTCGTTGAAGAGCTGGAAACTGCCGATGATCGAGAAGATCGTGGCGATGACGAGGGCTCCGCGGATCGCGGGGAGCTTGATCGCCGCGATGACACGCCACTGGCCGGCACCGTCGATCTCCGCGGCCTCGTAGAGCGAGTGCGGGACGACGCGCAGCGCGGAGTAGAAGATCAGCATGTTGTAGCCGACGAACTCCCAGGTGACGATGTTGCCGATCGACGCCAGGACGAGGTCGGGCGAGAGGGGGTCGGGCAGATTCGCACCGAGGGCGTCATTGATGTCGCCGACCAGGCCGAAGCGGGTGCCGTACATGAAGCCCCACATGAGGGTGGCGACGACGGCGGGCACCGCGTACGGCAGGAAGACGGATATCCGGAAGAACTCCTTGCCGTACAGGCGTCCGCTGTCGATGGCGAGTGCGACGAGCAGAGCGATGCCCAGCATGATCGGGACCTGCACGACGAGGAAGAGACCGACGCGGGCGACGCTGTCCCAGAACTGTCCGTCCTGCAGGGCCTGTTGGTAGTTGTCGAGGCCCACGAAGCTGGTGCCGCCGATGAGCTGCGTACGGAACAGGCTCAGGTAGACCGAGTACGCGAGTGGCGCCAGGAAGACCAGGGCGAAGACAAGCACGAAGGGGCCGATGAACCCCCATCCCGTCCACGAGCGGCGCGTCCGTCGCACCGGTGGCCTGGCCGGACGTCGGCCCGTGACGGCCGGCGGTTGAAGCGTCGTCATCTTGCGTCCCTCGCTCGTACATTCCTCGCGGGTGAAGCCGCCTGATGTTTGCGTAAACATTTCTGCAAGCGCGTAGCCGATGGCTGTTATGTTTACGTAAACATTTCGGTGAGGGAATGTTTACACTGCCCTGATGACGACGGTCAAGGGTTGCTCGGCGGACGAAACGCAGCTGGTGAGGGAGACGGTGGGTACAACGGACAGGGCTCCGGCGCGGGGCAGGAGCGGGGCGCGGCGCCGTACACAGAACGCGTCGATGGCGGACGTCGCCCGGGCCGCGGGTGTCTCCTCGCAGACGGTGTCCCGTGTGTCGAACGGGTTCCCCGGCGTCAACGAGGAGACGCGGGAGCGGGTTCTGGCGGCCATGGAGGAGCTCGGCTACCGCCCCAACAGCGCGGCGCGCGCCCTGAAACGCGGCGACTTCCGGACGATCGGCGTCATCACGTTCACGCTCGGCACGACCGGCAACGTCCGTACGCTGGAGGCGATCGCCGCGTCGGCCGCGCAGGAGGGCTACGCCGTCACGCTGCTCCCTGTCGCCGTTCCCACGCATGACGAGGTTCGCGGCGCCTTCTCCCGGCTGGGAGAACTCGCCATCGACGCCGCCATCGTCATCATGGAAGTCCACCTTCTCGACGCGGCCCGCCTGTCCCTGCCGCCCCAGGTCAAGGTCGTCGTGGCGGACTCGGACGCCGGGGACCGCTACAGCGTGGTCGACACCGACCAGGCGGGCGGAACCCGCGACGCCGTACGGCACCTGCTCGACCTGGGCCACCGGACGGTGTGGCACCTGGCGGGACCGGAGGAGTCGTTCGCCGCGCAGCGCAGAGCCGACGCCTGGCGCGCGGCCCTCGCCGCGGCGGGACGCGTTCCGCCGCCGCTCGTGCGTGGCGACTGGTCGGCGGACTCCGGTTACCGCGCGGGCCTCCACCTTGCCGAGCAGGACGACTGCACGGCGGTGTTCGCCGCCAACGACCAGATGGCGCTCGGGCTGCTGAGGGCCCTGCAGGAGCGCGGCCGCCGGGTGCCGGACGACGTCTCCGTCATCGGTTTCGACGACATTCCGGAGTCCGGCTCCTTCCTGCCGCCGCTGACCACTGTCCATCAGGACTTCGCGGAAGTGGGACGCCGTTGCGTGGAGGGCGTTCTGCGGCAGGTGCGTCACAGCGAAACGGACCGCGGCACCACGCTCGTCCCCACACGACTCGTGGTGCGGCGGAGCACAGCGGCGCCGCCGGCCAGGTAGTCGTGACACCGGCGGCCGGGTAGCCGTGGCACCGCCGACCCGGTAGCCGTGGCACCGCCGGGCTTCGGCGGGTCACGCCGCGACTGTCACACGGTCCCAGAACCAGTACAGGCCGATGATCACGACGGGCGCGGTCATCACGGGCAGGGCCCAGCGGTGTGCGGGAGTCCGGCGCAGGAGCACCAGCAGCGGGAACACCACGGCGATGATGCCCAACTGCACCGCCTCGATACCGACGTTGAAGCTCAGCAGCGAAAGCAGCAGCTCCCAGGACCAGCTGTCGTCGATGCCGAGCGCCCCGGCGAAGCCCAGACCGTGGACGAGACCGAACAGGAAGACGACCGGCAGACGCAGGCGTCCGGTGCCCACACGGTCGCGCAGGACGACATTGGCCAGCGCCACGACGACGATGGAGGCTGCGATGACCGGCTCCACGACCGATCCCGGCACGCTCACGACGCCGGTGGCCGCCATCAGGAACGTGACGCTGTGCGCGACCGTGAAGGCGGTCGCCGTGAGGACGATGTCGCGCAGGCCACGGGCGCCGATGAGCAGGGACAGAAGGAACAGGATGTGGTCGAGGCCGAACAGCAGGTGCTCGGTGCCCAGCAGGAAGAACTCCACGATCTGCCGCGGCTCCTGATGCCCCGCGGTCTTCAGGGTCGGTTCGGCGGCCGTCAGGACCTGGGAGCCCCGGTGCCCGTCGATCGCGTAGTGGACGATCGTCTCCGTGCTGTGCACGAAGCTCTCGGCGTCGGGGAACAGGGCACTGGAGATCGTGTAGGCGCCCTCCGCGCCCGCCTCGCAGTCGTAGGCGAGGGTCAGAACGGCGAACGGCCGGGTGCCACGGGTGCGGACGTCCGGGGCTCCGACGGTACGAGGGGTGCAGGTGGTGCCGTCGTGCGTGACGGCGAAGCGGCCGGTGACGTACTCGGTCACCTCATCGGCGTGGAGGCCGAGCTGGTGCAGTTGCTCCGTGCGTCCCTTCGCCGCGTACGCCTCGGCGTAGAGCCAGGCCGACTTCATCAGCAGGTCGTATTCGAGGTCGAGTGTCGCCTCGACACGCGTCCCCGAGCCTTCCACCTCGACGTACGCGGTGGAGGTCGCGTCGTGCGCGGCGGCGGGTGCCGGGTGGGCGAGCGCGGCGGCGAGCACGGCCACCAGGGCCGCGACGGTGGTGAGGAGCGCTGCGGTCAACCGGCACGGCCGGAGGCGGGACAGCCGGGCGGGGGGCAGAGGGGTGGGCAGGGGCGACGGGACGGGACGCATGACGGTCTCGGTTCTCGTTCTCGGGGCCGGGCGGTGAGTTGCCGGGGACAGGGGGCCGGGCGGTGAGTTGCCGGGCCTCGGAGGACCGGCGGTGCGGAACCGGGCCTCAGCGGACCGGCCGTGCGGAACCGGGCCTCGGAGGACCGGCCGTGCGGAACCGGGCCTCAGCGGACCGGCCGTGCGGAACCGGGCGGTGAAGGACTGGCCGGTGAGGGCCCGCCGTCCCGGACCGGTCGGGTCCGGGACGGCGGGCATGGGTGCCGGAGGGGCGCTCCCGGCGGGTCAGCCGGTCACCTCCGGTCGGCGGACGACGTGAACCACGGGTAGGCGGACACGTGCGGCCCCCAGGTGCCGGGCCGGCCGTGGACGTCCTTGGTCACGAAGGCGCTCGGCTCGGAGGCGGTCACTCCGCCGCCGGAGGAGCGCGCGGTGACGAACCACGCGTGGGTCGTACCGGGCTTGAGCCCCTTCCAGGTCACCGAGGCGACCTCACCGGAGTCGGCCTTGGCCTTCCCGATCACGCGCACGGGGTTGTACAGCGCCAGCGAGTCGGTCTTGAAGGTCGTCGTGCGGGAACTCAGATCGACCGGGAGGACCATGTTGTCCTCGGTGCCGTCGTAACGGTGGTTCGTGTCGTACTCGGTGGCACCGAACTCGTCGAGCAGCGGGGAGTAGGTGTCCACGGTCAGTTCGGACCGGTCGACGTCGAACTGGAGCATCCGGAAGAAGCTCGCGCCGAACTGGAGCTGGTCCTTCGGCTGGTAGCCGCCGATCTCGGTGAGCCCGAGCCGGTCCGCGGACACCGTGTAGAACTGGTAGTCCGCGAGCAGCTCGACGACGTCGTGGGCGACCTCGCCGACCCGGGGCTTCACATTGGTTCCGACACCGTGCTCGTGACCGGCGAGGATCAGGAACACGTTCGGGTTGTCCTGAACCACCTTCTTGTACAGCATCGAGCCGTCCGGCGCGGAGAACGGGGCGCCGCGTCCGTCGGGGTTGCTGCTCGGAGCGAGGTAGTCGTGCGAGAGCAGGATGCCGTTGCGGTCGGGGTAGCGCTTGAAGATCGAGTCGGCCCATTCGGCTTCCTCGCGCGTGACCCCGTACGACAGACCGACGACGACGAAGTCGAGGCCGCCGGCGGAGAACAGGTCGTAGTGGTTCTGGTTGTCGCCCTCGCGCCACGGCCCTCCGTACTCGGCGTGCTCCCAGCCCTTCGAGAGCGTCTGGTAGCGGTCGGGCCCGTAGTACCGGTTGTAGATCGCGTCGGGACCGTTCTCGGTGCCTGACTGGTTGTCGTGGTTGCCCGCGATCACGCCGTTGGGGACTCCCGCGTCGTCCAGGATCTTCTGCTGCTTCGAGGACATCTCCAGCTCGCCGACGACCTGACGCCGCGTGGCGTCGTCGGCGGGCTTGCGGATGTTGTTCTCGATGATGTCGCCGGTGTGGGCGACATACGCGATCTTGCGTTTGTCCTTGTTGTCGGCGATCCAGCGCGAGACGTCGCCGTACGCCTTCTCCCAGACCGCGCGCTCCTCGGCCGTCTCCTGTTCGACCGCGCCCTCGGAGAGGTACTGCGTGTCGGTGTAGTGGACGATCGAGAAGTCGTACGAGTCGGGGTCGGCGAATCCGTTCGGGTCACCGGCGTCGATGTCGTCGGTGAACGGGTCCTCGCCGGTCACCATGACGTGTACCTTCTGCCGGTCGACGTACTTCCCGTCGACGACGGCGGTCAGGACGGTGTTGCCCTCGGTGGCGCCGCGGGCACTGGTCAGGACGTCCCACTGCAAGGTCGCGGTGTTCCACACGCGCAGGGCCGCGAGCCGTTCGGGGTCGATGACGCCCTCCCAGCGCAGCACCGGAGCGTCGACGTGGCCCTTCACCCGGACGTCGAACCTCTGGTACGTGACGTCCTCGGCGGCCGGCGCGTCCATGGTCCTGCCGTCGGCGGGTGCGAGGCCGTCGGCCTTCACCTTCTTCTCGCCCGCGACCTTCAGCGTCGTCGGAACGGACCGCGCCGTGCCCTCGTACACCTGGTCGGGGGTGAGGATCTCGGCCTCGGAGAAGGTGGCGCTCACCTTGCCACCGCCGGGCTCGGCCACCTTCGCCGACAGTTCGACGTTGCGGCCCGCGTCGGTCGTACCGGACTTCGGGGTGAGGTCGGCGGGGGTGTCCGGGATGCCGGCGGAGGTGAACTTCACTTCGCGGGTGCCGGTGTTGCCGAGACTGTCGGTGCCGGACACCGACAGCGTGTGCGCGCCTGCGACCAGGCCGGGGCCCACCGCGGTGCCGAGCTGGATCGGCTTGCCGTCGAGCTTCACGTCCGGGCCGGTCACGATGCCGGAGAGGTCCGTGAGGCGGACGTCGAGGACGACCGAGGCGGTGATCCGTTGCCCGGCGGCGGGGACGCTGGTGGCGACCCGGGGCGCGGCGTTGTCGGTGACCAGGGTGCGGGTCGCGGTCCGGCCGGTCTTCGACGTCGCGGCGAGGGTGTGCCTGCCGTCGCCGGTCTTGGTGGTGTCGAGATCGGTGCGAAGGCCCTGGGCCGGGCCGTCGACGAAGAACTCCAGGTCGACCTCGGTCAGCGGGTTGACGTTGTCGCCGCAGTTGCCGTCGCCGAAACTGTACGAGCCCTTGACCATCCGGCCGGTGGCGGTGCCGTGGGCCGGCGTGAGCGTGATGCCGGAGACGGCGAAGTCGTCGCGGTTGTCGCCGCACGACGTCGGATAGGTGCCCGTGACGAAGTCGATCGTGTTCCAGCCGGGGACGAGCCACTCGTTCGGGAAGGTGAGGTCGACGTGCCGGCTGACGAAGTCGCTTTCGATCAGGTGCTTCTGACCGTTCACCAGGATGTGGTTCTGGTAGCGGGCCTCGATCGAGTTGCTGCCCACGGTGAAGCCGAGCGTCGCATTGCCCGAGCCGAGGGTGTCGGAGACCCGCACGGCCGGGGCGTCGATCGTGTAGTGCAGTTCCACTTCGCGCAGGCGGGTGTCGCTGCTGCCGCAGGTGCCGTCGCCCAGGGCGTACGAGTCCGCGATGTCGCGGCCTGTGACGGTTGCGCCGTCGAGGGTGAGGGTGGGCCGCGCGATGTCGAAGTCGTCGCGGTCGTTGCCGCAGCTCTCCTTGTACGGGCCGGTGACGATCGTGAGGGTGTTGTCGCCGGGCACCAGGTGGCGTGCCGGGATCGCCAGGTCGACCCGCTGGCTCACCCAGGTGCCGCCCAGATCGATGCGTTTGCCGTTGACGAGCAGGTAGTTGTCGTTCCGGTCGTCGATCGGATCCGACCCGACGTCGAAGGAGAAGGTCGCCGCGCCGTTGCCGAGATGCGGATCGGCGGTGGGCGCGTCACCGTCCACGGTCAGCGAATCGACCCCGCCCTCGGTGCCCGCCGGGAGGTTGGCGAAGACCGGCTGCCGGCCCTTCACCAGCGTGCCGTCCTCGGGCAGGAGGCGAGGGGCGCCCGCCGGGGCGTTGTTCACCGTCACGGTGTTCTTGACGGTCTTGCCCGAGGCGGTCGTCGTGGTGAGGACGTGTGCGCCGTTGGTGAACTTCGTGGTGTCCAGGTCGGCTTCGAGGCCGGTGGTGCCCTGCGGGTCGCCCAGGACGAAGAAACTGAGCGTGGCCTTCGTCAGCAGCGAGGTGTTGGAACCGCAGCTGCCGTCGCCGAAGGAGTACGTGTACTCGTTCTCCTCACCGTCCGCGACCTCCCCGAGCAGGTCCAGGCTGATGTCGGACAGCACGAAGTCGTCGTAGTTGGTGCCGCACGAGCTGTCGACCGTTCCGGCGAAGAACTCGATCGTGTTCTCGCCCTTGACCAGGTGCTGGTTGGGGATCTCGATCGTTCCCCGCTCGTTGACGAGGTCTCCGATGTCGGCCCGGTACTCGCCGTTGACGAGTACGTGGTTGTGATAGCGGGCCTCCGTCGAGTTCGACCCGACGTCGAAGCCGAGCCGGGACACCCCGACCGTGCGTTCGGCGTCGATCGCCCGCCCGTCGACCGCGAGCCCCGTCACGGAGTCACCGGCCAGCCGCGGTGCGGCCGAGATCTTCTCCGTTCCCTCCAGATACGCGCCGTCGCCAGGGGTGAGGGTCGGCAGAGCCGTGGTTGCCGCCGACCCGCTCCGCCCTGGTGCGCGCTGATCGGCACCGGTCTCGGCGTGCGCCGTCGTCACGTTGCCGCTGACGAGGAGCAGTGCGGTGAGAGCCGCCCCCGCAAGCCGTAGTCCGCCGGATCTGCCACCGGGCCTTATGCGCCGCTGTGTTGGCCGCATCAGCAGCCGTCCTTCCTGATCGCCACAAGGTGAAGGGCACGTCGCGACGATGTGCGACATGCCCATGACGAATCTTGGACAGCACAGATGAACGGAACGGAATCCCTTGTGAACGGGAAGCCGAAGGATCCCGGTCCACAGGCACGACCCCGGCCGGGACACCGACCACATCTCGGCCATGCGGCCGTGGGGGCGCCCGGACAGCCGCGGTTCAAGCGACGGGCTGAGGATCAGCAAGCAATCGGAGTACGGCGAAACCGCCCTCGCACGAGGCAGGCTGACGCCTTGTCACCACCGGCCTGGTCGGCGTTCCCGACATGGCCGGTACGGTCGGCGTCGGCTCGACGCATACGTACGGCGCACGGCGTACGACGCACAAGCCCGGCGCACAAGCCCGGCGCCCAGGCCCTGCGCGACCGCGCTACTGCTCCACCGTGATCGCCCGTACCGGGCAGACGCGGGCGGCCTCCTTGACCATCGGGTCAGCCACGTCCCCCTCGTGACCAGGCAGCAGCTCGCTGAAACCGTCGTCGTCCTGCGTGAAGACGTCAGGCGCGGTGAGCGCGCACTGCCCGGCCCCGATGCACACATCCCTGTCGATACTGATCCGCATCACCGCAGCGTCCTTTCCAGGAGGGGCTTCCGTCACCACGCCACGGGCAGTTCGAGCATGCCCTGGATGGTGTCGCCGGGTTTGAAGGGGATCTCGTCGGCGGGTGCCGCCAGCCGCAGTTCCGGCAGCCGGTCGAAGAGCGTGCGCAACGCGATCTCCAGCTCGGCCCGCGCGAGGTTCTGGCCGAGGCACTGGTGGATCCCGAAGCCGAAGGCGACATGGTGCCGCTGCTGCCGGCCGAGGTCCAGTTCGTCCGGCGACGGGTACGCGGCCTCGTCCCGATTGATCGCCGAGGTCGACAGGATGACGCCGTCGCCGGCCCGGATGGTCACCCCGCCCACCTCGATGTCGTCCGTCGCCACCCGTGAGAGCCCGTCGGCGATCGACAGGAAGCGCAGCAGCTCCTCCACCGCGGCCGGCATCAGGTCCTCGGACGTGCGCAACCGGTCCAGCTGATCCGGGTGCTGGAGGAGGGTGAACGTTCCGAGAGAGATCATGTTCGCGGTCGTCTCATGGCCCGCCACCAGCAGGATCTCGGCCAATTGCACCAGCTCGTCGCGGTCGATGGCCCCGGCTTCGAGCTGCTGCGTGATGAGCTCGTCGAGCAGCCCGTCGCCCCGGTCGGTCCGCTTGCGCGCGATCAGCGCACGGAAGTAGTCGTCGAGTGCCGAGCGCGCCGCCTCGATATCGGCAGCCCCGGGACCGCGCAGCAACACGCGCGACCGGTCCTCGAAGAATTCGTGGTCGGCGTAGGGAACGCCGAGAAGCGCACAGATCACCATCGAGGGAACGGGCAGCGCGAAGGCGCTCACCAGATCGGCGGGCGGCCCCTGCTCGACCATGGCGTCCAGCAGCCGGTCCACGGTCTCCTGGATCCTCGGCCGCAGTCCGGCGATCCGTTTCACGGAGAAGCTCGGGATGAGCATCCGGCGCTGTGTGTGGTGTTCCGGGTCGTCGACACCGAGCAGTTCGACACGCCGTCTCCGGATCCGGGCCACCCGTTCGGTGAACACCGGGAACGCCGGATTCTCCCGATCGGCCGACAGCCGCCCGTCGACCAGGAGCGCACGCGCCTCGGCATGCCCGGTCACCAGCCACACCCGACGGCCGTCGAAGAGCCGGGCGGGAGACAGCGGCCGCTGCCCGTCCCCCTGGGGCCGGTATTCCACCGGCGGCTGGTAGGGACAGGTGCGGTCCTGCGGGAAGGAGACGGCGTCGGTGTCAGTGTCTGCCATGGCGGGCCTCGCGGTGAGGACGGAAGGAATCACGACCGGTGTCCCCCACCAGGTGCCTCACTCCCCCGACCAGCATACGCACGGTTCGGCAGCCACGCCGTGTCCCCGCCGCGACCGTGTCCGGTCCTGCCGGGGGGACGGGACCGGACGTGGACCGGGCGGTCGCCGCCGTCCTGGGCGGCTTCCGGGCCTCCGCCCGCAGGACGGAACTGAGGCGTCCCGCGGGCGGAGCCACGCGGGGTACGGGGATCAGCCCACCGGTGGCTGGTCGGTGTCCCGGCCCGCATCGGAGACTCGGCCTGCCTCGGTGTCCCGGCCTGCCTCGGCCTCCCGGCCCGCCTCGGAGTCCTGGCCCAGCAGGACCGTCGAGATGAAGTCCGCCACGGCGGCCTCCCGGCCGACGTCCGACTGTGCCCGCTCGGACATGTACCACCGGTGTTCCAGCAGCTGGTGATAGAGCTCCGCGGGGTCCACGGAGCTCCGGAGCTGCCGCGGAACGGCACGCACGGTGGGCCTGAACACGTCACGGACCCAGCGGTGGGCCAGCACCTCCGCACGGGCGCCGAGCGGGTCGCCGGGCGCGTAGTCCTCCTGTGTCGCCATCCAGCCCTCCAGGTCGTTGAGGAGCCGCCGGGCCTGGTTCTCCTCCGCGTCGAGCCCGGTGAGTCGCAGCAGCTGACGCTGGTGGTGGCCCGCGTCGACGACCTTGGGGACGAAGGTGATGGTGTCGCCGTTCGGGGAGTTGGCGATCTGCATCTCGGCGACGTCGAAGCCGAGATCGTTGAGCCTGCGCACGCGACGTTCGATGTAGTGGAATTTGCCGGCCGGGTAGACCGAAGTGCGGGTCAGCTCCTTCCACAGCTCGTCGTACCGCTGGCAGATCTCCGTGCCGAAGGCGATCGGGTCCACCGAGGGGTGGAGCGCGCCCGCGGCCTCCAGGTCGAGCATCTCCCCGCTGATGTTCACGCGGGCCAGGTCGATGTCGTAGTCGCGCTGCCCCGCGCTGAGCCGGCTGTGGACCTCGCCCGTCTCCGCGTCCACCAGGTAGGCGGCATAGGCGCCGGCGTCGCGGCGGAAGAGCGTGTTGGACAGGGAGCAGTCGCCCCACGCGAACCCTGCCAGGTGCAGCCGGACGAGCAGCACGGCCAGTGCGTCCATGAGCCGGTGCACCGTGGTCGGGCGCATCGTCGTCTCGAACATCGACCGGTACGGCAGGGATCCCCCCAGGTGCCGCGTGACCAGCACCGGCTCCAGCGGTCCGCCGTCGCTGTCGGTGCGCCCGGTGACCACCGCGAGCGGATCCACCGCGGGTATCCCGAGCCGGGCGAGGGTGCGCAGCAGCTCGTACTCGCGCACCGCCGGCCGTTCGGCGAGTTCCTTGATCGCCACCACATCGGTCCCCGCCCGGGCGTAGCGCACGACGTGGCGGGAGATGCCGCGCGGCAGCGCCACCAGGTGCTTCTCCGGCCACTCTTCGAGCGGCAGGTGCCAGGGCAGTGCGAGAAGGGACGCGGGATGTTCGGGATTGGTGGCGCTGAACTGCAATGCCATGGTTCGCCTCGTTCGTACGGTGCCGGGGCCACCAGTGTGACGCAGCCACCCGTCCGCACTCCTCGGGCGCCCTGCCCGCCCGGTCGCTCCGGCGGGCTCGCACCGTCACATGTTCGTGCCTTTCGTGGGGCGGCCCGGCGGCTCTGCCGTGGTGAGTCGGTGCGGATTTTCCACGAGGGGTAGGCCCGCGCGGCCCTCTTGTTGTACGTTCCGTCCAACAGCTTGCTAGACGCAGCGTCTAATAAGCGTAGGGGCGCTCGGCTGCCGTCGGTCTCATCGAACGGTGCACGGGATGGGACGAGGGCCGGCCCGCGTCGAGTCGATCTGTCGATTCAAGGAGCCGCACCATGGCACACAGCACTGTTCGGCCGGAGGACCAGCAGAACCGGCTCGACGAGCACGACGTCTCCCGCCGACTGCTCGACTCGGCGGCCACATTGTCGTACGACCCGGTGACGGAGGTGGACTGGGACACTCCACTGGACAAGGACTTCCATGGTGCGAGCCCCGAGTGGAGCACGCTCTACGGCACGGCGTACTGGGGTGAGCTGACCGATGCGCAGCGCAAGGAGCTGACGCGGCAGGAGGCCGCGTCGGTGGCGAGCACCGGCATCTGGTTCGAGATGATCCTTCAGCAGATGGTGCTGCGCGACATCTACACGAAGAACCCGGCCGACCCCCGGTTCCAGTGGGCCCTCACGGAGATAGCCGACGAGTGCCGGCACTCGATCATGTTCGCCCGCGGGGCGGCGAAGCTGGGCGCTCCCGCCTACCGGCCGCACCGGCTCGTCGTCGAACTCGGACGCGCCTTCAAGACACTCGCGTTCGGCGAGACGGCGTACGCCGCGATCCTGGTCGCCGAGGAGGTGCTCGACGTCATGCAGCGCGACTGGATGCGCGACGAGCGGGTGGCTCCGTTCGTGCGCACCATCAACAACATTCATGTCGTGGAGGAGTCACGGCACATGAAGTTCGCCCGTGACGAGACCCGCAAGCAACTCCGGCACGCCGGCCGCCTGCGGCGGCAACTCAGCGCGTTCGTGATCGCGGTGGCTTCCTACCTCATCGTCACCAGCATGGTGAACCGGAACGTCTACGCGAACGCCGGTCTCGACCCGAAGCGCGCCCTGGCTGAGGCGAGGGCGAACGAGCACCACAAGTCCCTGATGCGGTCCAGCTGTTCGGGCCTCATGGAGTTCCTCGCCTCGGCGCGCCTGCTCACCGGGCCCGCTCTGGCGCTCTACAAGCGTGCCAGCCTGATCTGATCCGAGCCGACCGCCGCACCGAGCCGAGCCGAGCTGACGACATGACCTACGCCATCACCCAGACCTGCTGCAACGACGCCACCTGTGTCGCCGTGTGCCCCGTCAACTGCATCCACCCGACACCGCAGGAGCGGGCGTTCGGCCGTACGGAGATGCTGTACATCGACCCTGCGACCTGCATCGACTGCGGTGCCTGCGCCGACGCCTGTCCGGTCGACGCGGTCTTCCCGGTGGACGGCCTGCCCGCCTCGCAGCAGGAGTACGCCGAGGTCAACGCGGCCTACTTCGCCGGCGCGGAGCCCGACCCGAGCGGTACGGGACCGAACTTCCACCACTGGGGCGCGCCCACGTTCGAGCGCAGCCTGCCGTCCGATTTCGCACCGATCCGGGTCGCGGTCGTCGGCACCGGCCCGGCCGGCATGTACGCGGCCGAAGACCTGCTGCTGCACACCAATGCCGAAGTGACGCTGGTGGACCGGCTCCCGGTGGCCGGCGGGCTCGTCCGGTACGGAGTGGCGCCCGACCACCCCGCGACGAAGAGGGTGGGCGACGCCTTCGCCCGCTTCCATTCCCACCCCCGGGTACGGATGCACCTGGGAGTCGAGGTCGGCAAGGACATCACCGCGGACGAACTCGCCGACCACCACGACGCGGTCGTCTACGCCGTGGGAGCCTCCACCGACCGCCGGCTCGGCATCCCCGGTGAGGACCTGCCCGGCAGCATCTCGGCGACGGCCTTCGTGTCCTGGTACAACTCCCACCCCGAGGTCGCGCCGGACGCCATCGACCTGTCCGCCGAGCGGGTCGTCGTGGCCGGCAACGGCAATGTCGCCCTGGATGTCGCCCGCATCCTCGTGACGGACCCTTCGGCACTGGCCGGTTCGGACATCGCCGACCACGCGCTCGCGGCCCTGCGCACGTCGCGGGTGCGCGAGGTGGTGCTGCTCGGACGGCGCGGTCCCGAGCACGCGGCGTACAGCGGGTCCGAACTGCTCGCTCTCCAGCACCTGCCGGGTGTGGCGACGGTCGTCGACGACCACGATCCGCGGATCGGCGCGGTGATCGACGGCGCGGCACCCGGCGAGAAGGCCGCGCTGCTGCGGGGCTTGGTCCGCGAGACGGTGGACTGGTCGCACCCGCCGGCATCGGAGCGACGCATCGTCTTCCGCTTCCACTCCGCACCCGTGGAAGCGCTCGGTGGCGAGGAGGTCCGAGCCGTGCGTGTGACGGGTGATCAGGGCGAGCTGGACGTACCGGCCGGCTTGCTGCTGCGGGCGATCGGCTACCGCGGTGTGCCGGTGCCGGGGCTCCCCTTCGACGAGGCGACCGGCACCGTGCCGCACGATGGCGGTCGCGTGAAGGGACGGCCGGGGACGTACGTCGTCGGCTGGATCAAGCGCGGCCCCTCGGGCGGCATCGGTGCCAACCGTGCCTGCGCCGCCGAGACGGTCGGCACGCTCCTGGCCGACGCCGTCGCCGGCGTGCTGCCGTCACCGGCGCATGCGCCCAGGGCGTTCCTGCGCCTGGCCCGGAGCCGAACCCGTCACGTCGTCGACGCCCGTGGACTGGCCGCCATCGACAGGGCGGAGCTGGCACGCGGTCGTGACGACGGCCGGCCCCGGGTCAAATTCGGCACGGTGCCGGAGCTGGTCGCGGCGGCGAGGGCCGGCCGCTGGAGAGTGCGGGGCTGATCCCCCGCACCAGCACCACCCCGATCGCGCCCGCCGCAGAGAACGGCGGCCCCCGGCACACGGTCCTGTCCGGCGGGCCGCGATCGGGAAGCGCCGTGACCGCCCGGGACGTCGGGCGGTCACGGACGGTCTGCGGAACCCGGACGGAGGCCACCGGCGGGCCGGCCCCGGCTCGTCGGGCCCATGGGCGTCGTTCCCCGCGCCGGGACTCGGCGCCCGGGACGCACGACGGACGGGATGTACGACGCCCGGGACGCAGGGCGGACGGGACGCACGACGCCCGGGACACAGGGCCGACGGGACGCACGACGCCCGGGACGCACGGCGGACGGGCCCGCAGAACGAACCCCCGCATGCGCGAGGGCTTTTACGTCGCCGTCCGGCCGCTCCGCGTGCTCAGCTACCGTGTCCTACCAGCACTTTTGCGGCAGCGGCTCTGCGACACGACGTCTCTCCGCTCACGCCGTTCTGGCGCCGGCCTCTGTCCACGCCCCCGCATACCGCACACTCTTCTCATCCCCGCACCGCGTGTGCGGACCGCGCGACCCCATGGAGAGCACGTTGAGGACGACGTTCCGTTCTCGTATCACCGCCCGGATCGGGCGGACCTATCTGTCCAGGCTCCAGAAGTACGGGATCGGTTCCTCCACGATCAGGCTGCTTCCCGAGGACCTGCTGGCGCTGCTGCGCAGGGACGGCCTGGACCCGGTGGACAGACTGGCCGGGCTCCGGGCCGAGGCGCCGGTGTCCAAGGTCGCCATGCCGTTCGGGATGGACGCCTGGGTGGTCACCGGCTATGAGGAGTCGAAGACCGTCCTCGGATCGGCCGACGGGTTCAGCACCGACTTCGCCCACCTCGCCATGAACGCCGGAGTGGCGGCGGAGCAGAGCCCCGGCGGGCTGGGGTTCAGTGATCCGCCCGTGCATACGCGCCTGCGCCGCATCCTGACCCCGGAATTCACGATGCGCCGGCTGCGGCGCCTCACCCCCAGGATCGATGCCATCGTCACGGAACGCCTCGACGCGATGGAAGCCCGGCAGGGGCCTGTCGACCTGGTCCAGGAGTTCGCGCTGCCGATCCCCTCCCTCACCATCTGTGAGCTGCTCGGCGTTCCCTACGAGGACCGCCAGGACTTCCAGCAGCTGGCCATGGACCGCTTCGACCTCTTCGGGGGGACGACCGCCCCCTTCGGCGCCATGTCCGAGTCGCTGACGTACTTCAGGGATGTGGTCAGGGCGCAGCGTGCGAAACCGGGCGACGGCCTGCTCGGCATGATCGTGAAGGAACACGGGGACAGCGTCGACGACGAGGAGCTCGCGGGCCTCGCCGACGGCGTTCTCACCGGCGGGTTCGAGACGACCGCCAGCACGATCGCCCTCGGCTCCCTCGTGCTCCTGCAGAACGAGGACGTCTTCGAGGGCGTGCGGACGGACGACGCGATGACCGCGCCGTTCGTCGAGGAGGCGCTGCGCTACCTCTCGGCGGTACAGATCGCCTTCCCCCGGTTCGCCCGCCATGACATGGAGATAGCGGGCGTGGTCATACCCCGGGGCGACATGGTGCTCTGCTCGCTGAGCGGCGCCAACCGCGACGCGTCGTACGTCAGGGACGACGGACGCTTCGACCCGCACCGCAATCCCTCGGCACATCTCGCCTTCGGCCACGGAATCCACCGCTGCATCGGTGCCGAACTGGCCCGCATGGAATTGCGCGCCGCCTACCCGGCCCTGGCACGGCGGTTTCCCCGGATACGCCTCGCCGTCCCGCCCCAGGACCTGGACTTCCGCAAGCTGTCGATCGTCTACGGCATCGCCTCGCTGCCGGTGCACCTGCGCTGAGCGGGCACACCCCCTCGGGGCACCGCACCCGCCCCGGTGCGATCCCCCGGCGTCGGCGCCCGCCCTCCTACCAGAGGGCGGTGAGCCGCTGGGGGCTGCGGGACGTGGTGCCGCGCCGCCACTCCACCTCTTCGGCGGGTCGCGCCAGCCGGAGGCCGGGGAAGCGGGCGGCGAGACGGTGCAGGGACAGCTGGAGTTCGAGCCGGGCCAGCCAGGCGCCCAGGCAGTAGTGCGGGCCCGCGCCGAACGACAGAGTGGGCGCCTCCAGAGGGGCGAACAGGTCGTCGGACTGCCGGGGCGGGAACACGTCGGGGTCGCGGTTCGCCATGCCGCAGTCGGCGAGAACCACCGAACCCGCCGGAATCCTCACGCCTCCGACCTCCGTGTCGGCAGCGACGTGGCGCGCGGTTCCCCGGTCGTCTCCCAGCTGAATCAGATGCAGCAGCCGCTCCGCCAGCACCCCCGCGGCCTGTTCGTCCGCGCCGAGGCGGGGCCAGGTGTCCGGCCGCTCACCGAGCAGATAGAGCAGGGAGTTGCCGAGCATCGTCATCGTGCTGTCGTGTCCGCCCACGACCAGTCCGCAGACGAGGTGAACCAGTTGCGATTCCGGAATGCCGCCCTCCTCGTCGGCCGCCCGGACGAGCACGCTGGTCAGATCGCCGCCCGGCGCTCTCCGGCGCTCGGCCAGCAGCGCCCTTCCGAACGCGGCGAACTCCGCCAGCGCCGCCTGTGTGTCCTCCTCGGGGTGGGTGCCGTCGGAGAAGGCGTACTGGGTCCAGTGGCGCAGCCGTTCCCGAGCCGGGACGTCGAGTCCCATCAGCCGGCTGATCACGTCGACCGGGAGCGGAAGGGTGAAGCGGGCCACCAGGTCCACCGGCGGTGCGCTGTCGGCGAGTTCGTCCAGGCGCTGCTCCACGATCGATGCGATCCAGGGCCTCCACCGGGCGACGGCCCTCGGCGTGAACGCGCGTCGCAGGGTGCGGCGCAGGCGCAGATGGTCCTCTCCGTCCTGGTTGAACATCAGGTCGAGGCTGCCGACCAGGCCGGACTGCCCCGGCAGGGGCGGCGCGTCCGGGGTGTGGAGCCGGGAGCGTCCGAACCGGGTGTCGGTCAGGACCATGCGTACGTCCGCGTACCGGCTCACCAGCCAGGCACTGGTTCCGTCCGGCAGCGTGACGGGCGTGGGCGGTCCGGGCGGGTCGAACCGGAGGCGGTGCAGCGGGTGCGACGGTGGGCCGCCGGCCGTGCCGGTGTCGTGGGAGCGGGTCACGGGGCCTCCTGGCCTGCGGAGTGACGGGGCTGGAGCCGGGCATGCGGGCGCAGGGGAGCGCCGGGCCTGCGGGCAGACGCGCGGTCGGGAGCGGGGCTGCGGCCCGGCATACGGACGAACGCACGGCCGGAACCAGGGCTGCGGCCCGGCATACGGACGAACGCACGGACGAGAGGCGGATGCACCGGAACAGTGCGGGAACAGGCGGAAGGAGACGGCGGTCAGAGCTCGACCAGCACCTTGCCCCGGCTCGCTCCCGTGTCGCGGTAGAGGCTCCGGTAGGCGTCCGGGATGCTACCGAAGCCGTGGTGGAGGGTGTGACCGCAGCGGACCTCGCCGCGTCGGATCCTGCCGCCCAACTCGTCGTGGAGTGCGCGCCAGTTCTGCTCGGTGAACCACTCCAGCGAAAAGATGCCCCGCACCGATGTGCGCGGGAACATGACGTACGGAAGCAGCCGTGGTCCGGTCGTCTCCCCGCCGACCTGGGTGGCCCACTGCCAGCAGACGGCCACCTGACTGTCGACGTTGAGCAGGGGGAATACGCAGTCGGTGACGGTCCCGCCGAGGTTGTCGAAGTATTTGTCGACTCCGTCCGGTGCGGCACGCAGGAGTGCGTCCCGTACGGCTTCGGGGCTGTCCCCGTGGCGGTAGATGACGACCTCGTCGAATCCCAGCTCGTCGAGGTAGTCCGCCTTCGCCGTCGTCGACGTGGTGCCCACCACCCGGGCGCCCGCGAGCCTGGCCAGTTGTCCGACCAGTGAGCCGACGGAACCGGAGGCTCCACTGACGACGACGGTGTCCCCCGCGCGGACCGACATGAACTTGGTCAGGGTGCCCCACGCTGTCATGCCGGGGCCGCCCATGGAGCTCAACGCGGTCGGGAGCGGCAGCGTTTCGTCGTACCAGCCGGGATCCAGCCGGCGGAAGGCGGGGAAGACCATGGGGAACGTCCCGGTCTGCCAGGGAGTGGCCGCGCCGGTGCTGACGAGGTGGGAGCGCCAGCCGCCGAATCCCTGCACCAGGTCACCGGGCCGGTGGGCGGCCAGTGGACCCGCCTCCAGCACCTCCATGATCGAGTCGGCGCCCATGTGCGCGCCCAGAGGGGTGTCCAGCGCGATGCCGTGGAGGTAGGGGTCCACGGATACATAGCGTGTTCTCAGCAGCATCTCGTCCGGGGCGAGATCGATGTCGAGCTCCTCCGCCACCTCCTCGTAGACCTTCTCGACGTCGGGGACGCCCTCGATGTGCTCGCGCACCACCCATTTCCTGACCCTCATCCCTTTTCCTTCCTTTCGGCGGGAATCATGCGTTCCGCTGTCGCGGGCCGTGTGTCCGGTCGGGGGCCCACCGGAATGACGCGGTGGGTCGGGGGCGGCCCGCTCTCGTCGAGGGAGGCGGTGAAGCTCCGGCCGTCGTCACGGCAGATGAACTGCATGACGTGCCGGCCCGCCGCCGCCGCGCGGATCAGGCCGCCCGTCGTCGCCCAGACGCCGGACTGGTAGAAGTTCCGCAGTCCGGGCAGTCCGGGGCCGTGCTTCTTGATGAGCTTCTCCAGCGTCTCGCCGCTCTCCACGAAGGGCTGCCAGCCGAGTACGGTGCCGTCGTAGTTGCCGGTGTAGCGGACCTGGGTGAGCGGGCTCGACACGTCGCGCACCGCGATCGCGTCCGAGATGCCGGGGTGGTGCCGTTCCAGGAAGGCGAGGAGCACGTCGCGGGCCCGCCGCTTCGCCGCGTAGTACCCGCGGCCGTGGCGTACCGGCAGGGTGTGCAGTTCCTGGCCGCCCCGGGTCCGGGTCGCCTGTTCCGGCCCTTCGTCCAGGGCCCGCCAGGGGGCGATGTCGCAGAAATAGGTGACATAGGCGATGCTCGTCCCCGGGGGCGAGAGTTCCGGGTAGTGCCTGTTGCGGAACTGGACGTTGATGCTCGGGTGCCGGATGCCGGTCAGGCCGGCCGACTCCGCCTCGTCGAGCAGATAGGTCGTGCAGGGGTCGGCGTCGGGAAAGTCACGGCGCAGGCCGAGGAAGAGGGTGAAGTAGCCCGGAAACACCATGCCGGGTTCGCGGAGCGTGCGGGTGTAGAGGCGGCGGTACGCCTTGTTGAGGTAGCGGCCGTCGAGCAGGTCCATCATGGTGGTGCGGCCGTCGCAGGCGGAGACGACGATGTCGGCGTGCAGTTCGCGCCCGTCGCTCAGCCGCACTCCGACCGCACGGTCGTCCTCGACCAGCACTTTCTCGACCTTGGCGTTGTAGGTGACTCGGCCGCCGAGCCTGCGGTAGCGCCGCTCGATGGACTCGGCCAGTCCGAGCGAACCGCCCTCGGGGACACCTGCGGAGAGGTTGGCGTGCGAGGCCAGCTGGAAGTGGAACGGCAGCACCGGGAACGCCGGATGCTTCTCGTACAGGATGAAGTTGAACGCCTCGCGCAGCAGGGGGTCCTTGAACCTCGCCGAGTAGTCGCTCATCAGGACGCCGATGGTTCTGCGCACGACGTTGAAGTACGGAAGGAAGGACGCCAGCATCCGCCAGCGTTCCAGTGGTGGCATCAGCCCGACCGGTTTGAGGAACGGGTAGACGGCGAGGCAGGCGCGGAACGCGCGCAGTTGTTTGCAGAAGTCCCGGATCAGGGCGGAGTCGGCGGGTGAGATGTCGGTCAGATGGGCCTGGAGCCGGTCGGGGTCCGAGTAGAAGTACACCGCCCGGCCGCATGCGCCCCGCACGACGTTGAACACGTCGAAATGCCGTACTTCCTTGCCCTGCAGCGCGCCCAGCTCCAGCCAGATCTGGTGCATCTCGTTGCCGGGCCCGCTGCCGAGGAGCCAGCTGACACAGGGGTCCAGGGTGAAGTCACCGCGGTCCCAGGCGGTGCAGCAGCCTCCCGGCAATTCATGCATCTCCAGGACGTGGGTGCGGTAGCCGTTCATCCGGGCGTAGCAGCCGGTGGACAGACCGCCGAGCCCCGCACCGATGATGATCATCGACTGCCGTGGGGAATGCGACATGGTCCTGCTCTCCTCGGTGTTCACGTGCGGGTGTCCCCGCGCGCGGACCATCTGTCGAGCTGGGGCAGGCGGCCCAGCTTTCCGGGATGCCACGGCTCGCCGCCCTGGCTCTCGGATGCCGTGAAGCCGCGTCCCAGCTCGTCGCAGAGGTACTGGATGACGAAGCGGCCGGTGGACGCGGCGCGGATCAGCCCGCCCATGCCGACCCACTGCCCGGCCATGGAGAATCCGCGCAGGCCCGGGAGGCGCATGCGGTCCTTGCCCACCAGCTGGGCCGCGATGTCGTCGGCTTCGGAGAAGGCCTTCCAGGCCAGGATGGAGCCCTCGTGGTTGCCGGTGTAGCGACGGGTCGTCGCCGGGGTGGCGATGTCGGTGAGCTCGATGCGCTCGGCCGTGCCCGGCAGGCGCCGTTCCAGGAAGTCCTCGACGAACGCGGCCACTTGGCGTTTCCGCGCCCGGTACTCCTTGCGGTCGGCGGCGCGCAGGGCCCTCCAGTAGCCGAAGTCGCTGAAGTAGGTGCAGTGGACCACCGAGCGGCCGGGCGGGGCGAATCCGTCGGAGTAGTGGGAGCGCAACTGGACGACCAGGCTGCTCTGGAGTGCGCCGGGAAGCCGGGCGGCGTCCTCGGCGGAGAGCAGGTAGGTGGTGCTGTGGGCCCGGTCGGGGCCCAGGTCGCCCCGTAGCCCGACGAAGGCCGAGACCACTGCGGGGAACAGGGTGCCCGGGCGGTGCAGCAGTTCGTTGTACAGCTTGTCGATCCGCGGCCCGGTGAACCGTCCTTCCAGCAGGCCGTGGATGGTGGTGTGGCCGTCGCAGGCCGAGACGACGTGGTCGGCGTAGTACCGCCTGCCGCCGCGCAGTTCGATGCCGACGGCACGTCCGTCCTCGACCAGGACGCGTTCGACCCGTGCCCGGTAGGTGGTCCGGCCGCCCAGCGCGTGGTAGCGCTCCTCGATCGACCGGGCGAGCCCCAGCGAACCGCCCTGCGGGAAGCCTGCGTTGTGGTGATGGGCGCTGGCCATGTTGAACAGGTACGGGAGCAGCGGGAAGCCCTCGGGGTCCTGGAAGAAGATGTTGCGGAACGCCCGTCGGAGCAGCGGGTCCTGGAACCGGTCGGCGAACTCGTGCATGGGTGTCGCCGCCGTGCGCCAGAAGAGCCGGAAGGCGGGCAGGACGGTGCGCAGCGTCGCCGCTCTTTCGCGTACGGTCCGCAGGGCCGGTGCGGTCAGGAACGGGTACAGCTCGATGGCGGTGAACCGTCTGAGGTCCCGGCAGAACGAACGGATCAGGCGGGCGTCGGCGGGCGACAGCGCGAGCAGGTGCCGCTCCAGCCGGTCCGGATCGTTGTAGAAGACCACGGACCGTCCGCTCTCGTCGACGACCCGGTTGAACATCTCGAAGTTGGTGATGGTCTTGCCGTCGAGCGCGCCCAGTTCGCGCCATACCTGGTGGGCGTCGTTGCCGGCGGCCGTGCCGATCAGCCACTCGATGCAGTAGTCGAAGAGGTAGCCGTCGCGCGACCAGGCCGTGCAGCAGCCGCCGGGGAGCACGTGCTTCTCGAAGATGCGGGACCGCATGCCGTTCATCTGCGCGTAGCAGCCGGTGGACATTCCGGCGACCCCGGCGCCGATCACGATGACCCGGGGTGCGCCGTCCGCCCGTCGCGGACCCGCGCTCCACGCGTCGTCCTCGTCACCGGTCATGGCCGCCACCGCTCCGGAGGATGCCACGCACCAGCTCGGCGTTGCGGGCCGCGTACTTGGGGTCGAGCATGTCCGCGTGGGGTCCGGAGCCGCGCAGCACGGCCGTGTCCGTGGTGGAGCTGCCGTACCAGGTGCCGCGCTCGCCCGCGGCGTAGAGCGCCGCCTTGTCCTCGTCCGTGACGACGCTGACGGTCGCGGACACCTCGCCCAGATTGGGGGTGCGGCCGCAGAACTCCAGATATTCGGCGGCGTGGTCGAGGGTCTCGCGGGCGACGATCTCCGACCCTGTGTGCTTGAGAAGGTGTTCGGCCAGTTCCGCCTCGAAGATCTCGAAGTGTTCGCGTCCGGGTGTGTAGGGCTCCAGGATGCGGTGCGAGTCCAGGACGATCACATGGGCGACGTCGCGTCCGCGGCCTTCGAGTTCCTTGGCCACCTCGAATGCGAGATTCCCGCCGAGTGAGTAGCCGAGGAGGAGGCATCTGCCTTCCGGCCGGAGGGATTCGACGAGGTCGGCGTAGCGGGCCACCTTGTTCTCGCCTGGGATGTAGCTGAAGGCGATCAGCCGGTGCTCGGGCAGGTGGGTGGCGAACGTGCGGTAGACGAGTCCGTGGCCGCCCGCCGGCGGGAAGCAGAACAGTGTCGGCTCGCGCTCGCTGTTGAAGGTCAGGAAGGGCAGGTCGTCCGCGCTGCCGCCGGTGGCCAGGCGCTCCACCGTCGCGGCCATCCCGTGCAGGGTGGTGACCCGGTAGAGGAGGCTGACGGGAAGGGCGACGCCGAACTCCCGCTTCAGCCGGTGGATCAGTTCGATCAGTTTGATCGAGCTGCCTCCGGCTTCGAAGAACTCGTGCGCGGGGCCGACCCGTTCCAGTCCGAGAAGCTCCTTCCAGTGCTGGGCCATGCTCTCCTCGAACGGTGTGCGGAGCGCTTCCTCCGGCTCGTCCTCGATGGCGGAGCGGGGCGCGGGCAGGGCTGCGGCGTCGACCTTGCCGTTGGCGGTCAGCGGCATTTCCGGCAGGGCGACGAAGTGCGCGGGAATCATGTACGCGGGCAGCAGTTCCGCGAGGTGGCGGCGCAGCGCGCGCACATCCAACACCGCTCCGTCCGCCGGGACGCAGTAGGCGCAGAGCGCGTCCTCCCCCCGGGCGTCGGGGCGCACCGTGACGACCGTGCGGGCCAGCTGGGGCCACTGGGCCAGGTGTGCCTCGATGTCGCCGAGTTCGATGCGATGGCCGCGGAGTTTGACCTGGTCGTCGACCCGCCCGAGCAGATGGACCCGGCCGTCCGCGTCCCAGCGCGCCGCGTCGCCGGTGCGGTAGAGGCGTACGGGGCCGGCGCCCGGCGCCCGGCTCAGTGTCCGGGTGACGAACCGCTGGGCCGTCTGTGCGGGATCCCCCGCGTAGCCGAGTGCGACGCCGTCGCCGCCGATCCACAGCTCGCCGGGCACACCGGGCGGCACGGGTTCACCGTGCTGATCGAGTACATGGAGGGTGCTGTTGCCCAAGGGGCGCCCGATCGGCACGGTCCGGCCCGGTTCCAGGTCGTCGACCGGTCCTTCGAAGAAGGCACTGTCGATGGTGGCCTCGGTGACCCCGTAGGAGTTGATCAGACGGGTACGGGGTCCGCACAGGTCGCGCAGCCTCCGGTATTCCCCGGCCTTCCACGCGTCGGACCCGACGACCAGCAGACGCATGAAGTCCAGCCTGAGGTCCTCGCGTTCGCAGTGGTCCATGAGACCGCGTACGACCGCGGGGACGAACTCCGCGCAGTCGACGCGTTCTTCGCGCATGATCCGGTACAGGCGTTCGGTGTCGAAGAGCAGATCGCGGTCGGCCAGCACCAGGCTGCCGCCCGAGCACAGGGCGCGTACCAGGTCGCCGGTGAAGACGTCGAAGGAGGGGGCCGCCATCTGGAGGTGCACCCGTACGTCCTGGTCCAGCCGGTATGCGTGGAGCCAGGCCGCGTACGCCGAGGCGAGGTTCCGGTGGCTGACCCGGACGGCCTTGGGGTGTCCGGTCGAACCGGAGGTGTGGATGACGTACGCGGGCGAGTCGAGGTCCGCCTGGGTTCCGGGCGCGGGTTCCCGGACGCCGTCGGCCGCGGGCGCCGCGGCGTGCAGCTCCCGCAGGGTCAGGGTCCTGGCCGACAGCCCCGTCACCCGGTCCCGGTCCTCGTCGTCCCCGACGACGACGAGGACCGCGGACGTCGTCGAGACGGTGTGGGCGACGCGGTCGGCCGGGTGGCCCGGCAGGATGGGCAGATAGGCGCCACCCGCCTTGAGCACCGCGAGCAGGGCGACGACGAGGTCGGGCGACTTGTCCAGGCACAGCGCGACGACCGAGCCGGCGCCGACTCCCAGTCCCCGCATCCGCCGGGCCAGCTCGCCCGCGCGACGGTCCAGTTCCGCGTACGTCAGTCTCAGCGACGGTCCGGTCCGCGCCGGGACGGTGACGGCGACGGCGTCCGGGCGCCGCGCGGCGACCTCGCTGATCAGCTGATGCACCGGGCGGACGCGTTCCGTCCCGTCCTCCCCCGCCCTGCGGGGCAGGACGGCGCGCCCGGCTCCACTCCACTCGCCGATCAGCCGCTCCCGTTCCTGGGCGTCCAGCATCTCCAGACGCGTGGTGGGGTGATCGGCCGGGGCCCGGGTCATGCTGTCGAGGAGGGTGGTGTAGTGGGAGGCCGTCCGCCGCATGGTCCGGGCCGTGAACAGGTCGGTGTTGTACTTGAGGACGCAGTGGAACCGGTGCTCCGCCTCGTCCTCGTAGACGGACAGGGTGACATCGAACTGCCCCTCTTCCTCAGGGAGTTCGATGTAGTCGAGCCGGTAGCCGTACTTCTCGGTGGAGACCTTGTGGGTCAGCAGGATGAACATGGCCTGGAACACCGCGGAGCGGCTGGGATCGTGCTGGAGTCCCAGTTCGTCGACCAGCAGGACGAACGGGTACTCCTGGTTGTCGAGGCCACCGAGCACGGTCGTGCGGACCTGTTGCAGCAGTTGGGCGACCGACGGATCGCCGGACAGATCCGCGTGCAGCGGGAGCGGGTTGACGAAGTAGCCGTAGACGGAGGCGAACTCCTGCTCGGTCCTGCCGGTGACCGGGCTGCCGACGATGACGTGGTCCTGGCCGGAGTAGCGCTGCAGAAGCACGTAGTAGGCGCTGAGCAGCACCATGAACGGGGTCACGTCGTGCTCGCGGGCCAGGGCGTGCACGCGGGCGGTGAGGGCGGTGTCCAGTACGAAGAACTCCGAGGCGCCGTTGTGTGTCTGCACGGCGGGCCGGGGCCGGTCGACGGGGAGCTCCAGGACGGGCACCTCGGCCGGCAGGTGCGAGCGCCAGTAGTCGAGCATGCGCTGTGCCGCGGGTCCGGCCAGGAAGCGGTTCTGCGCGTTGAGGAAGTCCAGATAGCGCGCGGTGACCGGGGGCAGCGAGGGCGCGCGGCCCTGGCGCAGCCCCTCGTACACCGCGAGGAGTTCCTCGATGAAGGTGAACGTCGAGATCGCGTCGGAGATGATGTGGTGGACCGCCTTCATGATCAGCCAGCGGTCGTGGCCGCGCTTGAAGAGGCGGAAGCGGAAGAGCGGGTCGCACTCCAGGTCGTAGGGCTTGCGGTATTCGGTCACGATCGTGCGGTGGATGTCCTCCCACTCCTGGTCCTGCACGTCGAAGAGCGCGACGTCGGGGCTCCGGTCGGGCGACACCTGCTGCAGCGGCAGGCCGTCCACCGTGAGGAAGTTGGTGCGCAGTGCGGGATGGCGTGCGACCAGGCGTCGGACGGCCTCGAACATCAGGTCGGGGTCGAGGGCGACGCGGACCTCGACCGCCCCGCCGATGTTGTACGCGTAGCCGTCGGGGTTGAGCTGCCTGAGGAACCACAGGGCCTTCTGGTTCTGCGTCAGCGGATGGCGCAGTTCGTCGTCGAAGACCTCCACCACCGCCGCGCCGGCACCGCCGGTCGCGCGCGCCGCCGCTTCGGCCAGGGTGTCGTGGAGCTGTGTGATCAGTTCGCCGGCCGGTGTACCGCTCAGCAGGGCCACCACGGGCAGCGCGACGCCGAGTTCGGAGCCGAGCCGGGCGCGCAGTTCCATCGCGAGCAGCGAGTCGAGCCCCAGCACGTTGAGCCCGGTCCGGGCATCGATCTGATCCGGGCCCGTGCGCAGCACCGCGGCGGCCGCCGCGGTGAACCGCCGGGTCACCAGGGCGAGGCGTTCCGTCGCGTCCGCGTCGCGGAAGGCGGTGAGAACGTCCTCGCTCGTCCCGACGGCCGCCGGGGCCTGCGCCGTCGTCGCCAGTTCGGCCACCAGGGCGGGCGGCGAGGCGTACCAGGCCAGGAAGACCGGCCAGTCGACGATCGTCGCGACGAGCAGGTGGGACCGGTCCTGACCGATGACGCGTTCCAGGACCGCCATGCCGACGTCCGGTGCCAGCGAGCTCATCCCGCGGCTGTGGAGATAGTGGTCGACGAGTCCCAGCTCCTCGATCATGCCGGTGGCCCACGGTCCCCAGTCGATGCTCAGCCCCGGCAGGCCGAGCGCCCGGCGGTGCTGGGCCAGCGCGTCCAGGAACGCGTTCCCGGCGGCGTAGTTCGTCTGGCCGGCGGTGGTCAGCAGTGACGCGATCGAGGCGAACAGGACGAAGTGGTCCAGGGGTTCGTCGCGCAGGTGCCGGTGCAGCAGGTACGCGCCGACGGCCTTGGGATCGTGTGCCGCGGCGAACGCCGGGCGGTCCATGTCCGTGACGAGTGTGTCGCGGACCTGCCCGGCCAGATGGAACACGCCGCGCACCGGCAGCGGGTCGGTGAGCCTGTGGGCGGCGAGCCAAGCGGTGAACGCCGCCTCGTCGGTGATGTCGAGCGGCGCCAGGAGAACCCGTGCGCCGAGCGCCTCCAGCTCCTTGACGAAGGCCGCGGCACGGCCCTCGGCGGTGGTGGGGCCGAGACCACGCCAGGCGGACCGTTCCGGCAGTTCGGTGCGTCCCATCAGGATCAGGCTGCGCGCCCCACGCCGTACGAGGGTGCGGCACAGCAGGCGGCCGAGCGCTCCGAAGGCGCCGGTGACGAGGTAGTTCGCGTCGGCGCGCAGCCGCAGCGGAAGGGGGCGCGTCAGCCCTTCGGCGCGCCGCATCCGGCTGGTGTAGCGGCCGGCGCCGCGCAGCGCGATCTCCTCCTCGTCGTCGGTCAGGATCTCGTGCAGGAGCGCCTGTGCGTCGGCCCGGCGTCCCTCGGCTCCCTGCCGCAGGGGATCCAGGTCGATGAGCTTGCCCCGGTGGGAGACGAGTTCCTGGTGCCTGAGCACCCGGCCGATCCCCCATGCGGGCGCCCCGAGCGGTTCGACGGTCTCACCGGGCTCGACGTGCTGTGCGCCGCGGGTGACGATGTGCAGCCGGCCGTCGTGGCCGTGGCCGAGCAGCGTCCGGGCGAGGGCGATCAGTGAGTACGCCCCGGTGTCGCTGTGCCGTACGAGGTCCTGCCGCGAAACCTCGGCGAGGTGCGGCCGGTCGAGGTTCCACAGATGGACGACGGTGACAAAGGGCGCCCGATCACCCCGGTTGCCGTCGCCGCCCCCGCTGTCCCCGGCATCCCTGCCGTCCCTGCCGTCCCTGCCGTCCCTGCCGTCCCTGTTGTCCCTGCCGTCCGGGGCCAGGTCGGCGAAGAGCTGCTCCATGTCCGCGACGGACCCCGGGACGACGGTGAACGCAGTCCCGTCGTCATCCCTCTGGTACCGGTCTCCCGGACGCACGAGGCGGCAGCGCTCGCCGCGCGCGGTGAGCAGGTCGCTCAGGGCGTCGCCGACGCCTTGCCGGTCGGCGAACACCAGCCAGTCGCCGCCCGTGGAGGCGGGGCCGCCGCCGTGGGCGCCGGCCGCGCGGGTGTCCTCTTCCTCGGTGGCGTCGGTCTCTTCCTCGGTGGCGTCGGCCTCGGCGGCGTCGACGGGCCTGTCGGTCCAGACGATCTCGGTGAGCCAGGAGTCGATCGTGCCGAGTCCGACGGCCGTCGCGGCCTTCTCCACGTCGGCTGCCCGGAAGCCGACGATGCCGCCGAGGGGTTCACCGTCCTCCGTGTGGACGGCGATGTCGCCGATGAGTCCGTCCCCGTCGCTGTGGGTCACCCTGGCATGGACCCAGACCGGCCGGTCACCCACCGGGGCCAGGCACACCTCGTCGATCGACAGGGGCAGCCGGACAGCGGAGGACCGCCGGTCCGCGGCGTCGTCGTGGAGCTGCGTCGTCAGCAGTGTCTGGAAGCAGGCGTCGAGAAGCACGGGATGGATGTGGTGGCGGGTCGCGTCGTCACCGATCACCGCGGGTGGCCGGAGCCGGGCCACTGCCTCGCCGGAACCGATCCACACCTCCTCGACGGCACGGAACGCGGGGCCGTAGTCGTACCCCAGGGTGCCCAGCGCCGCGTAGCATTCCTCGCCGTCCAGTCGGCGTCGGATGCGTGCCCGCAGGGCGGCGATGTCGACGGGAGGTCCGGCCGGGCGCGGCTGCCCCGAACGCACGACACCACTCGCGTGCACCGCCCGGTCGCTCTCGTCCTCCCCCGCCGAGGCGACGGTGAACGCCGCGTTCTGCGAGGAGAGCGTCAGACGCACGGCACGGTCCTCGCCCTCGGGGAGGAAGAGCGCCTTGCGGAACTCGATGTCCGTCAGGACGACGTGGGTGCCGCCGGTCAGGGAGCGGACCGCCTGTGTGGCCATCTCCAGGTAGCCGGCTGCCGGGAAGACCACGGTGGACTGGATGCGGTGGTCGTCGAGGTAGGGAAGCCGCTCGGTGTCGAGCGTGGTGTGCCAGGTCGGTTCGGTGTGGGTCGTGCGGCGGCCGAGCAGCGGATGGACGGCGTGGCCGAGACGGACCTGTGCGACCGGACCGGGCTCCGTCCAGTGGCGGTCACGCTTCCACGGGTAGCGGGGTAGGGCCACCGGAGTGCCCACGGGGTGCAGGACGTCCCATGCGACGGGAAGGCCGAGATGGTGCAGTTCGGCCAGCGAGGCGGCGAAGCGTTCCGGCTCGTTCTCCTGACGGCGGATCGAGGGCAGGGTGTGTACGGTCCTCCCCCGGCCGTCGAGGCATTCCCGGATGGAGTGGCTGAGCACCGGATGCGGTCCGATCTCCAGGAACAGCCCGTATCCGTCGTCGGCGAGCCGGTCGACGGCCGAGCGGAAGCGGACCCGGTCCCGGACGTTCTTCCACCAGTAACGCGCGTCCAGCTCGCTGCCGTGCGCCATGCCCTCCTGGCCCGTCAGATACAGCGGAACGGTCGCCTCCCGAGGCTCCAGCCCGTCCAGGGAGGCCAGCAGCTCGTCCTTGATCGCCTCCATGCCGGCGCTGTGGTAAGGGACCTGCACGGTCAGGAACTTGGCGAAGACCTGCTCGGAGCGGAGCCCGTCCGCCAGCTCGGCCAGCGCGTCCCGGTCCCCGGCGAGCGTGACCGCGCCGGGGCTGTTGACCGCGGCCACGGACACCCGGTCCCCGTACGCGGCAGCCCGGAGCTGTGCCTCCTCCTCGGGCAGGCTGACGGCGAGCATGGTGCCGGTCCCGGTGAGGGTCTGCTGGAGCCGGCTGCGGTGCAGCACGATCCTGACCGCGTCCTCCAGGGTGTAGACCCCCGCCTCGTAGAAGGCGGCGACCTCGCCGGTGCTGTGGCCGACCACGGCGTCGGGCCGCACACCGTAGCGACGCCACATGGCCGCGAGTCCCACTTGGAGGGCGAAGTTCGCCGGCTGCGCGAGCCATGTCTCGCCCATGCGCGAGCCGGCTTCGTCGGCCGTCATCTCCTCGATCAGCGACCAGCCCGCGAGCGCGCGGACGGCCCGGTCGCAGCGGGTGACGGCCTCCCTGAACACCTCGTCGTCCTCGAACAGCCGGCGGCCCATGCCCCACCACTGCGGCCCCATTCCGGTGAAGACCCAGACCAGGCCGCGCTGTTCGCTGTCGAGTCGTCCGCCATGGACGACCCGGGGGTGGGATTCCTTCCGCAGGAAGGCGGCGAGCGCCTCGTCCAGGTCGTCCTGTGCCGTGTACACGACGGTGAGCCGCGCATCCAGGTGCTGGCGGCGGCGTGCGAGCGTGAATCCGAGGTCGGGCAGCGCCGTCCCGGGCCCGTGGTCCTCCGCCAGCCGGCTGCGGATGGCCGCCGCCACTTCCGGCAGGGCGTCCGGGGTGCGTGCGGTCAGCGGAAGGAGGTTCCAGGACCTTCCGGCGGAAGCGTTCCGGCGGACTTCCCGCTCGGGTGCCTCCTCCAGCACGACATGCGCGTTCGTGCCGCCGAAGCCGAAGGCGTTCACTCCGGCGCGTGCGGGGCCCTCGTGTTCGGGCCAGTCGGTCGGCTCGGTCGGGATCAGGTACGGGGAGGAATCCCGGTCGATGGCGGTGTTGATCCGGTCCAGGTTGATGTGGGGCGGGATACGGCGGTGCTGGAGGCAGAGCACGGTCTTGATCAGCCCGGCGATGCCCGCTGCGGCTTCGGTGTGCCCGATGTTCGCCTTGACGGAGCCGACGTAGCACGGGGCGCCGGGCCTGCGGCCCACGGCCAGCGCCCGGCTGAGCGCGTTCGCCTCGATCGGATCGCCGACCGGCGTGGAGGTGCCGTGCGCTTCCACGTACTGGAGGGCGCCGGGGGTGATGCCCGCTGCCGCGCAGACCCGTTCGATGAGGGCGACCTGGGCATCCGCGCTGGGTACGGTGATGCCGTTCGTGCGGCCGTCCTGGTTGACCCCTGTGCCGAGGATCACCGCGTGGATGGGATCGCCGTCGCGTACGGCGTCGTCCAGCCGCTTGAGCGCGACCATTCCGACGCCCTCGGCCCGTACGTAGCCGTTGGCCGCGGCGTCGAACGTACGCGAGCGTCCGTCGGGAGACAGGAAGCCGCCCTTGGACTCGGCGATGGTGTACTGCGGTGCCGCGTGCAGCAGCACGCCACCGGCCAGCGCGAGATCCGTCTCCCGGTTGTTCAGGCTCTGGCAGGCCAGATGCACCGCGACCAGGGAGGAACTGCACGCGGTGTCGATCGACAGGCTGGGCCCCCGGAAGTCGAAGCAGTACGAGAGCCGGTTCGAGACCATCGTCATCATGGTGCCGGTCGCGGTGTGCGCGGCCAGGGAGGCGAAGCTCAGGTCGGAGAACTGAAGGATCTTGTAGTCCAGGGTGAACGCGCCCACGAACACCGCGGTATTGCTGCCGGCGAGCTCCGAGGGCCGCTGGCCGCCGTCCTCCAGCGCCTCCCAGGCGACCTCCAGGAGCTTGCGCTGCTGCGGGTCCATGTGGTCGGCCTCGCGCGGGCTGATTCCGAAGAAGCCGGGGTCGAACTCGTCGAAACCGTCGATGTACCCGCCCCGGCCGCCGACCAGGCGTCCGGGCTTGTCCGGGTAGCCGCTGCCGAGCGTCGAGACGTCGTAGCGGTCCGGGGGCGTGGGTGTGATGCAGTCCTTGCCGTCCATGAGGTTCTGCCAGTACGTGCGGTGGTCCGATGCACCGCCGGGCAGTCGGCAGCCCATGCCGATGATCGCTACTTTTTCGCTCGCAGAGGCACTGTTCACGTCGGGCAAGTCGTACTCCTCAAGTCGTGACGTCGCGGCACGGCATGGTTGCGGGAGGGCGGTGCGGTGTCCCGAGGGAGACAGGCCGGTCAGGCGGAGCCGGTCCTTTTCGCACGGCGCCATGGGTGGAGAAGGGTGGCGGTGATCTCGCCCGTAGGGGGGAACGACTCGGGGTCACCGAGTCCGACCGCGATCGGCTCACGGCCGGGCCGCCAGGTGTAGCTGCCGAAGAGGTGGTCCCAGATCGACAGATCCGAGCCGTAGTGGCCTGCCTCGGCCAGATCGGTGCTGTGGTGCAGACGGTGTTGTTCGGGACTGGCGAGCACATGGTTGAGCCGGCCGATGCGCACATCGATGTTGGCGTGGACGAAATAGCCCTGCGCGGCCACGAAAAGACCGACGATCAGCACGGAGTCGCCGGAGAATCCGGCCGACGCCAGAGCCATCTGCACCGCCCCCTGTGCGAGGACGATATCGAGGACGTGATTGACGCCGTTATTGGCGACATTGACCTTCTGTGGCACATGATGCACGCCGTGCAGTCGCCACAATAAGGGCTGGGTGTGCCCCATCCGGTGCACAAGATAACTGGCCAGGGAGCCGGTCAGCAGGGCTGCGGGAATTTCGGCTCGGAGAGGGAGCGCCGGATGGTCGGGCGTCACCGTGGAGACGGTCGCCGTGACCGCATATTGGACCAAGGCACTGGCCACCGCCGTCAGCAGGAAGTAGACGCCGTACCAGCGCCATTCACTGAGGGTCGGATGCCATGCACGCTGATACGGAATCAGACGTTCGAGAGCGGTGAGGTAGGCCAGGACGCCCAGCAGGAACAGCGGGCTCACATGTTCGGGATCCCAATCGAGAAACAGCGCCGCCACAGCCACCGAAACCGTTGCCACCAGCAGGAACGGATACGCCAGCAGACGGAGAACGGCGTGCGCCGCACGTTCGGGAGTGCGCTCCCGTCTCACCGGAACGGGGTCCTTCTCCGGATCACCGTCGCACAGTGGTTCGCAATTTGCCATCCGCAGCACCTTTACCGAGAAGCCAGTACAGAAAAATGCACAGACCGCGAAGGAGGAACTGATGATTTCCTGCGGGGCACGCGCGCCCGACGCATGGGACATCTGTTGTCGCGCGTGAAGGAGACGCGTATGGGGGACGTGTGTGAACTGCGTTATGAGACAGGAGAATCCTGACGGGATCACCGGGCGGGCCCGCTCTGTTTCCCTTTCCCTTTCCCGCGCCCTCAACCGTCGGAATCAAGCCTTGTCCCGGTACTCCGGAAAGGCGCGGCACCCCTTCGCCGCGCTGTCCAATCTTCAAAGGATCAGGGGGACCAGCCGGGCGGAATGCGAATAATTCGACCTTCCATTCCGCGCGTCATTCATATGATAGATAATCTATTGAGCTTTTATAATTCTCTGTTTTCAGGTGTGCGTCCGACACCCGGAGCGGGCCGGGAAAGGCCGGACGGCACTCCTCTGCTTCGCCGGAATCCCGTCGGCCGACGATCTTCCGCCCGCCGGAATTCCGTCGGCTCGACCGGGTAGGCGGCACGGCGCCCCTCGCGTTGTCGGCACGCGGTACGTTCCTCTGGCATGTGCGGGCTGCGGCGGCTGAGCGTCGAGGGCTCGCGGCGTGATCGGCCCCGCCATGGCTCATTAACGCCGGGTCGGGAGCGGTGCCGGGTCCGGAGCGGTGCCGGGTCCGGAGCGGTTTCCGGTTTCCGGAACGTGCGTCAGCTCACCGAGGAACGGTCGATCGCGTGCGCAGGGCAGTGGCGACGGACTCCAGAACCTCGACGGGGCGCAGCAGGTCCTCATAGCTGATCGGCGGTCTGCCGGTACGGGCCATCTCCAGGAACGCCTCCAGGCCCGGAACGCAGTACTGGGCGTCGAGGGTGAGTGTCTGTTCGACCATGGTGTCCCGGGTGAGCGCCATCGCGTGGAACGGAATCTGGGTCGTGCTGTTCGGCTTGACGAAGTTCACGAGGACACGGGTACCGCCCGCCGTGAACGACGCGGTGACCGTGGTACCGGTGGTGTCCGTGTGTACGTCGCCGAGCCGGCCCGGGGCGAGCCGCAGAGCGAGGTCCACCGGATGGATGCCGTAGAAGAAGATCCCACCGTGCTCGCCGTCGGGATCGGCCGGTCCGGACGCGACGACCACGTGAGGTGGTCCGGCCTGCGCGGAGCGGGCCGCCAACGTATCGGCGTCGGGAATCCAGCGGAGCGCCGAGAAGGACGTGAGGGGCGCGTCGTGGGCGAGTGCGGTGTCGACCATGGCTCGGGCGTCCTCGACGGTGCAGGCCAGTGGCTTGTCGACGAACACGGGAAGCCCTTCGGCCAGGAAGCGCGTCGCCTGCTCGCGATGGTGCGCGCCGTCCCGGTCCGCGACGATCACGGCGTCGACCAGTCCGAGCAGGTCCGTGGGCTCGTCGACGATCCGTTCGATCCCGCCCGTCGACGCCAGCGCGTCGTTGCGTCGGCTGTGTCCGCCGCTGAGCGCCACGACGCGGGCGTCGCCGCCCGCGTCGTGAACATTGAGGTGGCCGACGATGTGGTCGACATGAGAGTTCTCGGTGCCAACGATCCCGATGCGCATCAGGCGAGGCTACCCGCACGGTGAAGGGCCGGTTGAGCGTACTCCCCTCATCCGGAGGGGTGGGTTCCGGACCTGACCGCACCGCACCGGCTTCCGGAACGGGGCCACCCTCCCGACGTCCCCGACCGTGCCGTGCGTCAGGTGAGGGCCTCCGCCAGGACGGCGGCCGCATCGGCGACCACACGGTCGTCCGCCGCGGCATCGGCCTCGTACCGGGTGGACAGGACGGCCATCACGATCGGCCCCCGGCCGGGCGGCCAGGCGATGCCCACGTCGTTCGCGGTGCCGTAGCTGCCGGTGCCGGTCTTGTCGCCGACGGTCCAGCCGTCGGGAAGGCCGGCGCGCAGGCGTTTGCCGCCCGTCGTGTTGGCCAGCAGCCACTGGCTCACGCGCTCGCGGTCACTCGCCTCCAGCGCGTCCCCGAGGACGAGTCGCGCGTAGGTGCGGCCGATGGCGCGGGGGCTCGTGGTGTCGGTCACCCGTCCCGGTTCGGCCGAGTTCAGCTCCGGCTCCCAGCGGTCGAGCCGGGTCACCGGATCCCCGGCGGACCGGCAGAAACGGGTGACGGCCGTCGGTCCGCCGAGTTCCTTCAGGAGAAGGTTCGCCGCGGTGTTGTCGCTGTACGAGATGGCCGCGCCGCACAGTGCCTCGACCGTCATCCCGTTAGCGAGGTTCTCGGGGAGGCCGGTCCTCGGCGCGCCTCCCGATCGCTCGATGTCCCTCTGCGTGTAGTGAATGACCTTCGAAAGGAACGACCCGTCGTGGTCGAGGTCCCTCAGCACGGCCGCGACAGCCAGTGTCTTGAACGCCGAGCACATCGGGAAGCGCTCGTCGCCCCGGTGGAGGACGCTCCGGCCCGTCGCCGTGTTCCACCCGAACACCCCCAGCCGAGCGGCATGTTCCCGTTCCAGGTCCCGTAACCTCCGCACTGCCTCGTTCGCCGGGCCGGAGGCGTACGCGGACGATGTCAGAGGGACGGCACTCAGCGCCGCCCCCAGGCCGCCGACGAGTACCGCGCGGCGTGACGCACTCCTGCTCGGCTTCATGTCTTCTCCCTTTCCCTCGTCCAGTCACTTCCTTCACATGACGCTTCTGGTGGCACACCGGTTGCGTCATGTGAAGGAAGTGCCCCCCGTTCAGGACGTGTTGCCGTACGGCGTCGAGGCCGTGCGGTCGGTCGCGCGCCTTGCGGGAGCGTCACTCCGGCCAGGAGGACCGCAGGATGGTGTCCACGAAGTTGCCGCGCTCGAATCCGGGTACGTACCGCTCCAGGACATCCGCCTTCACATTGCCGAAGGTGGTCTCCGGCTTGCCTTCGATGCCTTCGGTGAAGGCCCGGAGAATGCGCTGCTTGAAGTCGGGACGGGGGTGGAGGGCCATGATCGACTCACGGTCCGCGTCGCTGATGTCGGCGTACCCGATGCCGAGCACGTCGTACTCCACCCCCGCTGTCACGAGGGCGACCTCCGGCTCCATGAACTGCGGGATCCCCGGCGTCGTGTGGAGGGCGATGGCCGTCCAGACACGGCGGACGCTGTCCTCGGGCACGCCGTGGCTCTGCAGGAATCGGCGTGCCTCGTCGGCGCCGTCCACCTCGAACCGGCGCCCGCTGTGCCGGGCCTCTTCGTTGAGGCCCAGGTCGTGGAACATGGCTCCGATGTAGAGAAGTTCCGGGTCGAAGCTCAGCCCCCTGTTGTGTCCTTGGAGTGCGCCGAAGAAATAGACCCGGCGGGAGTGGTGGTAGATCAGGTCGTCGGTCGCGTCGCGCACCAGCTCGGTCGCTTGGGCGGCCAGCTCGGTGTCGGGCACCGTCACCCTCTCGACGGCGGGCAGATCGGCGGTGCTGGTCATCCGGACTCCTTCGTCGTACGCCACGTGGGCTCTGCGTTTCCGGTTCTTCGGCCTGTGGTTCCTCTCCCCCGCCCGGTCAGCCCGTGCCGGCCGTGTCCCTGTTCCCCGGGGAGAGACGGAGACGGGCGAGGTCGTGCGGTACCGGGCCGTCGGGCCGCGGGAAGAGGGGTGCGCTCTCGCCGTCGGCCGCCGTCGCCGGAGCGTCCGTGAGACGCAGGCGGGTACGCAGCCGTCCGTAGAAGTCGTGCGGACCGAGTCTGACGACGCGCAGTCGCCGCGGCGCCTTGTACACCCCGAGCCAGTCTCCGGCGTCCAGTACGCCGCGCAGTTGGCCGTCGATCGTGACCGCGCCCTGCCCGGAGTGCGGCAGGACCCGCACCGCGATCGGCTCGTCCGGCGCGGCGACCACGGTCCGGTCGAAGGTCATGTGCGCCGCGACGGGTGTGAACAGAACGGCGTCCATACGCGGGGAGACCACCGGACCGCCTGCGGCGAAGCTGTACGCGGTCGACCCGGTGGGGGTGGCCATGATGACGGCGTCGGCCGAGTACGAGGCGAGGAGGCGGCCGCCGATGTAGACACCGAGACTCACCTGCCGGTCCCGCGCGAGCTTCTCCACGACCACGTCGTTGAGAGCGGTGACGTCCAGCGCCACGCCCCAGCCCTCCGCCCCTGCCTCCGCCTCCATGTCGATGTCGGGCGGCGGCAGCATCGGGCGCCGTCCGTAGGCCATCAGGGCGTCGATGTCCTTGGGCACTTCGAGGACGCGGGAGGCCCTCATCGTCAGTGTCATGCGCTGCTCGACGTCGGCCCGCCCCTGGTGGACCGCGTCGAGGGCCCGCACGACGTCGGCGGCCGGCACCTCGGTCAGGAACCCGACCCGGCCCAGGTCGATCCCGAGGACGGCGGCGCGGTTCTTGGCCGCGATCCTGGCGCCGCGCAGGAAGGTCCCGTCGCCTCCGAGCGTCACGATGAGATCGGGGTTGCCCGCGACATCGGCCTCCTCCCGTCCGCCGCGCCTGCGCGCGTCGACGCGCCATACGTCGATGTCCGTGCACGGAACGCCTTCGCCCGCGCACCAGTCGCGCACGACGCGTGCCGCGGCGACGGCCTCGGGACGGCCCTGATGGATCACGACTCCCACCCGCTCGACACCCATCTCGCTCCGACTCCCCTGTTCCGACGATGCGGCGATGTCCTGATCCCGCCCGGACGCTTCGACCCCACCTTGACGGTCCGAGACGCCCCGACTCCGCCGCCGGGCCGACCGGCGGCCCCCGGTCAGGCGATCGGACCCCTGGGCGGGCAGCGTGCCCGCCGCTCCGCACGGCAGACTGGGGGGAGAGGTCCGCCTGCTCTTCACGCACGGGACGCGGCCGGGTCCACCCGGCGGCTCCTCGGGCTGCGACGCCCCACACCCGTGTGCTCTCGTCGCCTCGGTCCAAAGGACAGTCATGACCGCGCTCCAGGCATCCAGGCGCAACCGACGCTCCCGGACCGCGCTGGCCGGGGCCGCGGCTCTCGCCATCGCCTCGATCGGCCTCTGGGGCGCCACCGGGGCCCCCGCACGGGCCGCCCGCCTCCCCACCCCCGATCACGTGGTGGTCGTGGTGATGGAGAACCACTCCCGCGCCCAGGTGATCGGCAGTTCCGGCGCCCCGTACATCAACGACACGCTCAAGAGGGGTGGCGCCGAGCTCACCCGGTCCTTCGCGCTCACCCACCCCAGCGAACCGAACTACTACATGCTGTTCTCGGGCTCCGATCAGGGCCGTACCGACGACAGTTGCGTCAAGGTCGGCTCCCTGTCCGCGCCCGACCTCGCCTCCGAACTGATCGCCGCGGGCAAGACCTGGGCCAGCTACAACGAGACTCTGCCCCGCCAGGGGTCGACCGTCTGCAGCAGCGGCGACTACGCCCAGAAACACAACCCCTGGTTCGGCTTCTCCAATGTGCCGACCAGCACCGCGAAGACCATGGCCCAGTTCCCGACCGACTTCACCACGCTGCCCAAGGTGTCGTTCGTCGTGCCGAACCTGTGCGACGACATGCACGACTGCTCGGTCTCCACGGGTGACACCTGGCTCAAGAACGAACTGGGCGCCTATGCCGACTGGGCCAGGACCCACAACAGCCTCCTGGTCGTCACGTTCGACGAGGGCAACACGCGGTCGGACAACCGCATCCCCACCGTCTTCTACGGACAGCACGTCGCCCCCGACAGTTCCAGCAGCGCCGCCTGCAACCACTACGACGTGCTCCGCACCCTGGAGGACCTGGCAGGGCTGACGACGCACGCCGGAAACGCGGCCTCGGCGTCCGACATCTCCGGCATCTGGAACTGACACCGCCGTGCTCCGGCACGCCGCGGGCGTCCGGAGCGCGGGAAGGCGGGCATCGCCGCAGGTCGCGCATCCGCGGTCTTGATGCCAGCCTGGAAGCATGGCTTGGGCGTCATGGACGACTCGCGGTGTGTTCTCCGGGCACGGTGGCGTGCTCACGGACGAGGTCGGTGTCCTGTCCGGAGACCTGACGGTTCACACGACCTGGGCCGACGACACGGCCCAGGTCACTGTGCAGTACACCGGAGCGAGCGACTGGTTCACCATGTCGGGCAGCCCCGTGCCGTGCCCGTCGGAGGACGACAGCCGGCACCTTCACGACGCGGTGGTGCGGTCCGTCCGGGAGGGGGCGGGGGCCACGGTTCCCCGGCCACCGCCCCGGAAGCCGCATCGGCCTGCGGAGGGCACCCGGGGATGAGGGCTGCGAAGGCACGACTCCCCCGCCGCACCCGGGAACGAGGAGGGGCCGGGGCACGGTGAGGACGCGCTGTCCGAGCCTCTAGGATCTCTCGGATGAGCAGAGCGTTCAGCGGCTGGACAGAGCAAGCGTTCGAGCTGCTTCTGCAGTTGGAGGGCAGCCCTTCGCAAGAAGCACGTGAGACACGTCGGAAGGACCGCGAGCGTCTCGTACGGCAGCCCATGATCGCGTTGCTCAACGACGTGGCCGACGCGGACGCGGCGTACGAGGACTTCTCGGTCTGGGGTTTCCGCAAGGATCCGTGGTGGTGGCAGCACCAGGCGGCGGTGATCCGGATCGCGCGCAACGTCGAGATCGGTCTGCGCTTCGACCTCGACGGGCTGCTGATCAGGGGCGGCTGGTCCTACCCGGACCCGGGGCAGATCCCGTCGTTCCGTGAGGCGGTTTCCGCGCGGGACACCGGACCCGGGCTGGCGCACGCCGTCGAGGCACTGGGGGCGCGGGGGTACGGGATCACCGGGGACATCATGAAGCGCATGCCGCGCGGGTACGACGCCGGTCATCCGCGGGCCGATCTGCTCCGGCACCGCTCGGTCCTCGCCGTCCGCCCGCTGGGCGGGGACTGCGCGGAGCACACGCCGGCGTTGGTCGATGCCGTGCTCCGGGCGGCAAAGGAGTTGGATCCCTTGCTGTCATGGCTCGCCGAGCATGTGACCGGCCCTGCTGCCGCCGCTTCCGCCGATCCGCCGCACGGCGTCGCGTCCGTGGGCAGTCCACACGGTTGAACAGCCGGAAGGCGGTCCTGACCGGCGGGCGGGGTGCCGAGGAGCCTGTCCGGCCCCTCGGCGCCCGTCGGTCGTGAACCGCCTTCCGCGCCGCTGTATGTCAGTACGCTCCGTAGACGTTGTCGATCGAGCCGTACTTGTCAGCCGCGTAGTTGCACGCGGCGGTGATGTTGGCGACCGGGTCGTAGCTGTCCATCGACGTACCGGGCACGTGGTAGGCACGGAACGTCGGGTCGATGATCTGCAGGAGACCCTTGGACGGGGTGCCCTTGGCGGCGTTCGAGTCCCAGTTGTTGATGGCCCGGGGGTTGCCGGAGGACTCGCGCATGATGTTGCGGTGGATGCCGTCGTAGCTGCCGGGGATGCCGTTCTTGGCCATGACGGCCAGCGATTCCTTGATCCAGCCGTCCAGGTCGTTCGTGTACGTCACGGCCGACGGGGCGGGGGCCGGGGCGGCGACGGTCGAGGCCGACGTTGCCGCGGAGGCGGCGGGCTCGGCCTTGGCTCCGATGGTCAGCTTCATGCCCGGGAAGATCAGCGCGGGATCGCCGCCGACAACCGCCCGGTTGTCCTCGTACAGCTTCTGCCAGCCGCCGCTGAGGGAATTCCCTCGCGCGATCTTGGAAAGGGTGTCGCCTGCGATCACCGTATAGGTGGTCGGCGCGTCCTTCTCTGCGGACTTCTCCTTGACGGTGGCAACCGTCGAAATCCCGGCCTTTTCGGCGGTGACGCTCTGCGCGGGTGCGGCCGAAGCGAAGCCGGCGCCGACCAGCGGAAGCGCGAGAGCAGCTCCACCCGTGGTCACCGCGATGAGACCGCGCGTCACGGAAATGGGCCGACGACGACGGTGGATACCCGTTGCGGACATGCTGAATTCCTCTCCGTCGCCTACGAGGTGAGCTGTCGGGTTCAGACTGGAGATGTCTGGTCGCACGCGAATGCGACTTCACCCCAAGCCGTTCCGGATACCGGATCGGCGCTTACCTGGGTTCCCCGCTCCTGCCGTACGTGAGTGATCGGATGGCCGGACGGCGGCAGGATTCGGCGTTCCGTCCGGGATTGACGGTGACCGTAGGCGAGAAACACGGAAAGGAACAAGCCCCTATTTGTGGATCACAATTCATTTGCAAGATCGAATGATGGAATCGGAAGTAATCCACTTCACACGACAATGCCAAATTCCCCGGCACAGAAGGGAACCGGAGCGCGCGCCGGGACGCCCCGGACTCCAAACGTGACTCACACCACGAGGAGAACAGAAGCGGCAATTCGGGCACCAAACGAAAGGGGCAACCTTCCGTAAGCATCCCTTTATTAACCAAGGGATCACTTCTATAGAAATCGCCCATATAGGGACATTCGCATATCCTTCTGGGTGCTCTGCTGTCGAGCGCACCCACAGGGCCCCACACCCTCGGGTACTCACCGACCGTCCGGCATCGGCGTCGGGCCTCCCGCCTCCACGACCGCGAAGCGCACGTCGCACACCGCGCGTCGCGAACCGGCTCGTCACTGCCTCCACGCGGCACCCGGGACTTCGCCTTCGGCCCTTCGAGTCGTCACCGCCGCAAGCAGCCGTGTTGCGGCTCGGTCGCGCCCCGGCCCGAACGGATCGGCCGCCACCGGTCTCACGCCCGAAGGGTGCGGGCCGCCGCCGCGACGACGGCCCGCACCCGGCCGGAACTCAGAGCCTGGCGATGATCTTGTTCATTTTCTCGATCTCGGCGGTCTGGGCCGCGATGACGGCCCCGGCAAGCTTCTTCGCATCGGCGTTGCCGCCGTTCTTCTGCTCGTCCTCGGCCATGGTGACCGCGCCCTCGTGGTGGCCGATCATGAGCTGGGCGAACTTCTTGTCGAAGTCCCTGCCCCTGGAGGCTTCCAGGTCACTCATGTCCTTGTCGGACATCATTCCGGGCATGCCCGGATGTGGTGCCGACCCGTGGTCCATGCCGGGCATGTCACCCATCGAGGACGAGGCCGAGGACAACGGCTTGCCCCAGGACGTCAGCCAACCCTTCATGGTGGTGATCTCCGGGTCCTGGGCCTTCTCGATCGCGGCGGCCAGCCCCTTGATCTCGGGATCGGTGGCGCGGCCGTCGGCAAGCTCCGCCATCTCTACGGCCTGCTGGTGGTGCGGGATCATCTGCTGCGCGAACCGCACGTCCGCGTCGTTGAACGAACCGCCGGGGGAGGCCGACGCGGAGGCACTGCCGGAGCCGTGGTCCATGCCGGAAACGGACGAGCCGTGGGCCGTGGGCGCTTCTGAGGAACCGCAGGCCACCGGCGCGAGAGCGAGTGCGGTAACGGCGCCGGCAGCCGCGAGTGCGCGGCGGCGGGCAGGGGAGGACAGGGGTGCGAACATCACACGTTCTTTCCAGGTGGTTGCGCCACCTCGGTGGCGCGCGAAAGGGGCAGGTCGTCGGCCCGCTTCCGGCCTGACGGCCGGGAAGCGGCGGACACCTGTCACGTCCGCGCGACGCACACCTGGACGAGGAGTTCCCGGCCGGCGAACGGCGGACCCCGTCGTGCCGGTCCGTGGACCGTCGTACGTCGCATCGCCGACACCCGCGCGGCCAGGACGACGAGGCCCAGCGCCATGAGCAGCGGCAGCAGCCGGTCGCGCGCGGGGGTGGACACGCACGAGTCGCCCTTCATCCCCGGCATGACGGCAGCCGCACGAGCGGCGCCCTGCTCGTCCGGAACGGCCCTGTGGCCGCCCCCGGTCGTCATGGAGACAGGAGCGTGCGAGGTCATGGCCATGGCGCCGTGGCAGCCCTCGGCCGCACTCGCCGGGGCCCCGTGCATGAGGAACAGCCCGCCCAGGAGGGCACACAGCACGAGCAGCCGGGACACTCCCGGTGTGCGCATCCGCCTGCGATCCACGGCTGCCTCGGATTCTCGGTCGTACGAGTCCTGCGGTACGAGCTCGACGATACCCCCATGGGGTTTCCGCGGCCTCGGAGCTCGGCCGCCCACGCGGCCGTAGGTCCTCGTCCGCAGCGGACCGGATCCCCCAAGTCCCTCGCGGCGACGGCGACGGCACCGGCCCGGGGCAGCGGCGGCTCACCGAGCGCTGCGGGCCCGTGTCCAGGCGGCCTCGCGCAGCAGGCGCAGGCCGTTGAGGCCGACGATGACGGTGGAGCCCTCGTGACCTGCGACCCCGAGGGGAAGCGGAAGTGTGCCCACCAGGTCCCAGACGACGAGGCCGGCGATGAAGACGGCTGCGATCGCCAGGTTCTGCACCACGAGGCGACGGCACCGGCGCGAGAGGGACACGACGGTGGGGACGGTGGACAGTTCGTCGCGGACGACGATCGCGTCGGCGGTCTCCAGGGCGAGGTCCGATCCGGCTCTGCCCATGGCGATCCCGGTGTGGGCGGCGGCCAGCGCCGGGGCGTCGTTGACACCGTCCCCGACCATGAGGACCTTCCGTCCCGCGTCCGCCATCTCCCGGACCGCGCCGACCTTGTCCTGCGGCAGCAGCCCCGCCCGCACGTCGCCGATCCCCGCGTCGGCCGCCAGGTGGGCGGCGGCACGCGGATGGTCGCCGGTGACCAGCACCGGCGTCCTCCCGGTGAGTGCGGTGAGGCGGGCGACGGTCGCACGGGCGTCGGTGCGCAGCCGGTCGGCGATGCCCAGGACACCCACCGGAGTCCCGTCGAGGACGACCAGCACGGCGGTACGGCCGTCCTCCTCCAACTCCGCGGCGAGTGCGACGGCCGCCCGGTCCGTGCAGCCGTCCAGCAGCCGGACAGGGCTGCCGACGGCGACGGCGCGGCCGTTCACGGTGGCGGTGACGCCGATGCCGGGCGCGGAGGCGAAGTCCGCCGCGGCGGGCAGGGCGAGACCTCGCGCCCGGGCGGCGTCGGTGACGGCACGGGCGAGGGGGTGCTCGCTGGGGTGCTCGGCCGCGGCGGCAAAGGTGAGCAGGGCGTCCTCGCTCAGGCCGGAGCCCATGAGCGGGCGGAGCTCGGTGACGCGCGGGGTGCCTTCGGTCAGGGTGCCCGTCTTGTCGAGGGCCACGGCGTCGATCTGCCCGAGGCGTTCCATCACGACGGCGGACTTGATCAGCACGCCGTGCCGTCCGGCGTTGGCCATCGCCGACAGCAGCGGGGGCATCGTGGCCAGGACCACCGCGCAGGGCGACGCCACGATCATGAAGGTCATCGCGCGCAGCAGCGTCGGCTGGAGCGCCGCGCCGAACGCCAGGGGCAGGGCGAACAGGGCGACGGTGGCCGCCACCATGCCGATCGCGTACCGCTGCTCGACCTTCTCGATGAACAGCTGGGTGGGAGCCTTCGTCCCGGATGCCTCCTCGACCATGGCGACGATCCGGGCGATGACCGAGTCGGCCGGGTCGCGCTCCACCGCGACCCGCAGCGCCCCGGTGCCGTTCAGCGTCCCGGCGAAGACCTCGTCGCCGGGCTCCTTGGCCACCGGGAGCGGCTCGCCGGTGATGGTCGCCTGGTCCACCTCACTGGCCCCGTCGAGGACCCGGCCGTCGGCGCCGACGCGCTCGCCGGGGCGCACCAGGATCACGTCCCCGATCCTCAACCGCTCGGTGGGCACCACTTCTTCGGCGCCGTTCTCCCCGCAGCGGGTCGCCGTGCCGGGTGCCAGGTCGAGCAGACCGCGCACCGAGTCGGCGGTCCGTGCGGTGGCGAACGCCTCCAGGGCTCCCGAGGTGGCGAAGATGACGATCAGCAGGGCCCCGTCCAGCACCTGCCCGATCGCGGCCGCCCCGAGAGCGGCGACCACCATCAGCAGGTCCACGTCCAGCGTCCTGCCCTTGAGGGCCTTCAGGCCCTCCCAGCCCGGCTCCCAGCCGCCCGTGACGTACGTGAGCGCGTAGAGCGGACCCCATGTCCACCACGGGGCGCCGAACAGGTGCAGGGGCAGCGCCGCCAGGAACAGCACGAGGGCGGCCAGGGCCCAGCGGACCTCCGGGAGAGCCAGGATCCGGGTGCGCCTCCCGGCTGCGACGGTGTCCCGGGCGGGGCCGGCGGTCGAGGCAGGGTGGGTGAGGGTGAACGACATGCGTGGTGATCCTTCACGCGAGGAGGCGGAGCTGTCGGGCTCCCGCACCATACAGGATCACATGAACAGCCATTCATGTGTCTGTCTCCGTAGGATGAGGGCATGGGCCACGGAGTTGACGCGAATACCGCCGCTACCGCGCGCGAGCGCCTCGACACCGTGGGCGCCGCCGATGTGGCGACCACGCTCCAGGCACTCGCCACCCCGTCCCGGCTCCGCATCCTGGCCCACCTCCAGGAGGGGCCGTGCCCGGCGACGGAACTCGCGGACGCGGTCGGCATGGAGCAGTCCGCCTGCTCCCATCAGCTGCGGCTGCTGCGCAACCTCGGCCTGGTGACCGGTGAACGCAAGGGCCGCTCGGTGATCTACGCGCTCTACGACAACCACGTCGCCGAACTCCTCGACCAGGCCCTCTTCCACGTCGAGCACCTGCGCCTCGGCCTGCACGACACCCCCGAGACCGAGGCCCCCGGGACCAGCACCGCGGGGGCCAAAGGTGCGGGGACCGGAGGTGCCGTGGCTGCCTCCACCGTTCGCTGAGGCCACGGGCGCTCCGGACGGGCGAAGCCCGCGCCCGGAGCGCCCGTACGTGACCCCGTGCCGCTCCCCCGCTCACCGAGGACGGGCTCCGGGAACTCCCCGAGAATCGCGCCGAAGACCTCTGGCGTTCCGTGTCAGGACAGTGCGCGGCCGGCTCGGACCGGCGCCGCGGACCACCAATACCCGGACCTGCTCGGGGTGTTCGCGCGCGGCGCCGACCGCGGAGGCCGCCCCCATCGGCACTCCTCCGCCGGCCGGGACCGCCGCCGAGGTGACGCGCCGGCACGGCCGGGCGTCGGTGCGGCGGAACGGCCTGGGCCGGAGTGCTCAGCAGGATGCCGGAACTCTTCGACGAACCGAAGAGGACTGAGCGGGGCTCCGGTTCACCCTTTCGGACCGACGAGTCCGACGCGGCGCGCAGGGCATCCGTCACCGCGTGCGGAACCGTATCCCTCCGTCTACGCTCATATCTGGATCTATGCCCAACAGTCGTGCCTTGACAGGAAGTGAGATCCCATGAAGCGTCTCAGGACGTCGGGACTCATCGGGGAACTCTCTGCGGAGTTCCTCGGCACGATGGTGCTCATCCTCTTCGGCTGCGGTGTCGTGGCCCAGGTCGTCGCGGGCGGAGCACTCACCGAGCCGGCCGGTGGCCTCGGGAATCACGACAGCATCGCCTGGGCATGGGGGCTCGGAGTCACTCTGGGCATCTATGTGGCGGGCAGGTTGAGTGGAGCCCATCTCAATCCCGCCGTGACACTTTCGCTTGCCGCTTTCAAGGATTTCTCCTGGAAGAAAGTGGTGCCCTACTCGCTCGCGCAGCTCGCGGGGGCCTTCATCGGCGCGCTCGTCGTGCGATGGAATTACACCGAGGCCCTGGCGAAGGCGGACCCTGGGCACACGATCAAGACACAATTCGTCTTCTCGACGCTGCCCGCGAACGGTAACCCCGGACTTCCCATCAGTGAATGGGGGGCGCTGCGCGACCAGGTCATCGGCACCGCCATTCTCGTGCTGCTGATCTTCGCCGTCACGGACCTTCTCAACACGCCACCGGCCGCCAACATGGGCCCTTTCATCGTGGGGCTCATCATCGTGGCGATCGGTATGGCATGGGGCACCAATGCCGGGTATGCGATCAACCCCGCCCGCGACCTCGGGCCACGCCTGGCGAGTTTCCTCACGGGTTACGGAGGAGCCTGGCGGGACCAGTACGGGAATTTCTACTACTGGGTGCCGATCGTGGGCCCGCTCGTGGGCGGGCTGATCGGCGCTTTCCTCTACCAGGCCCTCATTGCCCGTTTCCTGCCCGGGGCGGAACCGGAGCCGGAGGGCAGCATCCCCACGCCGCAGGAGAAGTGACGGCCGGTTCCTTCATCCAGCGCGGACTCAGGAGAGGCAGCAGGCCATGGCGGACTTCATCGGCGCGGTGGATCAAGGCACCACCAGCAGCCGCTTCATGATTTTCGATCACGACGGAAACGAAGTGGCGAAGCACCAGTTGGAGCACGAGCAGATCCTGCCCCGCCCCGGCTGGGTGGAGCACGACCCGGTGGAGATCTGGGAGCGCACCAACTCGGTGATGCAGAACGCCCTGCGCACCGGAGGTCTGAGCGCCACCGATCTGGACGCCATCGGGATCACGAACCAGCGCGAGACCACCGTTGTCTGGGATCCCCGCACCGGTCGTCCGTACTGCAATGCCATCGTGTGGCAGGACACCCGGACCGACTCGATCGCCACGGCCCTGGAGAACGAGGGGCACGGCGAGGTCATCCGCCGCAAGGCCGGCCTGCCTCCGGCCACCTACTTCTCCGGCGGGAAGATCAAGTGGATCCTCGACCACGTCGACGGGGTCCGCGAGGCCGCGGAACGGGGTCACGCGGTGTTCGGTAACACGGACTGCTGGGTGTTGTGGAATCTCACCGGTGGCCCCGACGGGGGTATCCACGCCACCGACGTGACCAATGCGAGCCGGACGATGCTGATGAACCTGGAGACGCTCGACTGGGACGACGAACTGCTGGACATCTTCGGCATTCCCAGGACGATGCTGCCGGCCATCCACGCGTCCTCCGACGCGGAGGCGTACGGCCGCACCCGCACCTCCCGGCCGCTGCGGGCCGCGATCCCGATCACCGGGGTGCTCGGCGACCAGCAGGCGGCCACCGTGGGGCAGGTGTGCTTCCAGCCCGGCGAGGCGAAGAACACCTACGGCACCGGGAACTTCCTCGTACTCAACACCGGTACGGAGCTCATCCGGTCCCAGCACGGCCTGCTCACCACCGTCGCCTACCAGTTCGGCAAGAGCCCGGCGGTCTACGCCCTGGAGGGCTCCATCGCGGTCACGGGGTCGGCCGTGCAGTGGCTGCGGGACCAGATGAAGATCATTTCTGAGGCAGCCGAGAGTGAATGGCTCGCCAGGACCGTCGAGGACAACGGCGGGATGTACTTTGTTCCGGCGTTCTCCGGGCTCTTCGCCCCCTACTGGCGCTCGGACGCCCGCGGCGCCATCGTCGGTCTCGCCCGCTACAACACCAACGCCCATCTGGCGCGAGCCACGTTGGAGGCCATCTGCTACCAGAGCCGGGATGTGGTGGAGGCGATGGAACAGGACTCCGGAGTCCATCTCGACGTGCTCAAGGTCGACGGCGGGGTCACGGCCAACGACCTGTGCATGCAGATCCAGGCGGATGTCCTCGGAGTACAGGTCAGTCGCCCGGTCGTCGCCGAGACCACCGCGCTCGGCGCCGCCTACGCGGCGGGCCTGGCCACCGGATTCTGGCGCGACCAGGACGAGTTGCGCCGGCAGTGGCAGGAGTCCCGGCACTGGGATCCGCAGTGGAGCGACAAACAGCGCACCGAGGGTTACGCCGACTGGAAGCGGGCGGTCGAGCGCACCCTCGACTGGGTGAACGTGGGGTGACGTGTGGGAGCGGGCGACCGTACGCGCCCGCCTCGCTCCCGACCGGAACGGCACGGGATACCTCTTCGCGCCTCCGGCCCCCGCCCGCAGCCGCTCCCGACGCCGGAGCGGTCCCCGGCCGAGGGCCCGCCGGGGCCGGTTCCGGTTTCCTCCATGCAACGACCGGTTCGCCGCGGCCGGACCCGCACGACGGAGCGGACGTCAGCAGATCCGCGGCAACTGCTCCCCGACCGGCAGGTCGACCACCCGTGTCCCGCCGAGCCCGGTGCGGGCCACCACCGTGCCCGGGTGGGCGTCCACGACCTCACCGATCACCGCCGAGTCCCGGCCCAGCGGATGCGCGCGCATCGCGTCCAGGACCGCGTCGGCGTGCTCACGCGGTACGAACGCCACCAGCTTCCCCTCGTTGGCGACGTACATCGGGTCGAGGCCGAGGATGGCGCAGGCGTTGGCCACCGGCGGAGGAACGGGGACGTGCCGCTCCTGAACGACGACGCCGGTACCCGACGCCGCCGCGATCTCGTTGAGGGACGCGGCAAGCCCGCCACGGGTGGGGTCGCGCAGTACGTGCAGGTCCGGGGTGACGGCGAGCATGGACTCCACGAGTCCGCCCAGGGCCGCGCAGTCGCTCTCGATCTCGACGCCGAACTCCAGGCCCTCGCGCACGCTCATGATCGCCACACCGTGGACCCCGATGGCACCGCTCACGATCACGATGTCGCCGGGGACGACACGCTGCGGACGCAGGTCGACGCCGGACGGGATGAGCCCGATGCCGGCCGTGTTGATGAAGATGCCGTCGCCGTGTCCCGCTTCGACCACCTTGGTGTCCCCCGTCGCCACCTCGACGCCCGCGGTGCGTGCGGCGGCGCCCAGGGCATCGGCCACGCGCGCGACGGCGGAGAGCTCGACGCCCTCCTCCAGGATGAATCCGCAGGACAGGTAGGCGGCACGCGCACCGCTCATGGCCAGGTCGTTGACGGTGCCGTTGACGGCGAGATCACCGATGCTGCCGCCGGGGAAGAACAGCGGCCGGACCACGAAGGAGTCGGTGGAAAAGGCAAGTCGGGCGCCGCCGAGCGACACGGAAGCCGCATCGCCCATCTGCGCGAGCACCGCACCGCCGAAGGCGGGGGCGAAGATGTGCTGGACGAGCTCGGCGGAGAGGGCCCCGCCACCGCCGTGCCCCATCACGATGCGCGGATGATCCCGCAGCGGAGCCGGGCACGTCCAGGCCGTGGGATCGAGTGGCGGTGCACCGGAGATGCGCGCTGCCGAAGCGGCTCTGTCGCCGCGTACGGGAATGCCGACGGTCTCAGCCAACGGGGGTCGCCTCCAGCGATGCGGTCTTCTTCGTGTCCAGCCGCCGGTAGAGGTAGTAGGCGGCGCAGGCGCCCTCGCTGGAGACCATGGTGGCTCCCAGTGGGGTGCGCGGGGTGCAGGCGGTACCGAAGGCCTCGCACCGGTCGGGCTTCAGCAGGCCCTGCAGGACCTCTCCGCTGCGGCATTGTGCGGGTTCACGGGTATCGATGCCGGTCACCGAGAAGCGGTATTCGGCGTCGTAGTCCCGATAGCGCGGGGAGAGCCGCCAGCCGCTGGCGGGAATGACGCCGATACCGCGCCAGGCCCGGTCGGTCACCTCGAAGACGTCCTCCAGCATGGCCAGGGCGGCAGGGTTGCCTTCGGGACGTACGGCGCGCGGGTAGGCGTTGTCCACGGTGTGTTCACCGCGTTCCAGCTGGGCCACGGTCCGGCGCACGCCCTCCAGGATGTCCAGCGGTTCGAACCCCGTGACCACGATCGGGACGCCGAACCGTTCGGCCAGGGCGGGATACTCGCCCACGCCCATCACGCTGCACACATGACCCGCTGCCAGGAACGCCTGCACACGGCAGTCCGGCGACTGCATGATCGCTTCGATCGCCGGTGGAACCCGGACGTGGGAGACGAGCAGACTGAAGTTGCGGATGCCGAGCCGACGGGCCTGATAGACCGTCATCGCGTTGGGAGGGGCGGTGGTTTCGAAGCCGATCCCGAAGAACACGACCTCCTTGTCCGGGTTCTGCCGAGCGATCTTCAGCGCGTCGAGCGGGGAGTAGACGACGCGTACGTCGCCGCCCTCGCTGCGGACGCGGAACAGGTCCCGGCCGGTGCCGGGGACGCGGAGCATGTCTCCGAAGGAACAGAAGATCACGTCCGGGCGGGAGGCGATCTCCAGTGCCTTGTCGATGACCTCCAGCGGGGTGACACACACCGGGCAGCCCGGCCCGTGGATCAATTCGACTTGTTCCGGCAGCAGTTGGTCGATCCCGTGCCGGATGATGGTGTGGGTCTGCCCGCCGCAGACCTCCATGAGCGCCCAGGGCCTGGTGACGGTGGAACGGATCTCGTCGAGAAGCCGCCGGGCCAGTTCAGGATCCTGGAACTCGTCGATGTACTTCACTGCCGCGCCTCCTGCGGTGCGTCACCGGTGCCGGGCAGCGGCATGCCGCCGGCCTCGGCCGCCATTTCCCACGGGTCGCCGAACTCCTCCTGGAGCAAGCCGATTTCGGCGAACAGTTCCAGCGTCTGCCGGGCGGACTCCTCGTCCAGCTTCTGCAGGGCGAACCCCACGTGGACGATGGCGTACTCACCGACCTGAAGGTCCGGCAGGTACTCCAGACACGCCTCCTTGACCACTCCGCCGAAATCGACGGTGGCCATGCGGGTACCGTCCCGCTCCTCGATTTCCAGTACTCTGCCGGGCACCGCCAGGCACATGGCTTTCTCCTTGTCGTGGTTGATCCGCCGGTCCGGTCCCGCCGGGACACGCTGTCAGTCGATGGCCGCACTCCCCCGCACCGCTCCGACACGGCCGCCGGGTGTCCGGGCGGCGCGGGTCCGCGCGGCCACCATCACCTGCCCCAGCGCCAGTCCCCCGTCGTTCGGAGGGACGCGGTGGTGGCGCAGGACGGTGAAGTCGTGGCCGCGGAGCATCCGGGCGCAGGCCGTGGAGAGCAGGGTGTTGGCGAACACGCCACCGGTCAGGGCCACGGTGTCGAGGCCGTAGCGCTCACGCGCCAGGACGCACATTCTGACGACAAGGGCGGCGACCGCCGCGTGGAAGCGGGCCGCGACGACTCCCGGCGCCGTGCCCGCGCGCACATCCGCGACCGCCGCACCCAGCGCGGGCGCGGGGTCGGCGATCAGCGGGAGACCGCCGTCCGGCGCGGGAGACCGCAGGGCGAAGCCGTACGCACCGCAGTCGTCCTCAGCGGCCATGAGGGCCGCACTCTCCAGCTCGACGGCGGCCTGGGCCTCGTACCCGGCCCGGTGGCAGACGCCCGCAAGGGAGGCGACCGCGTCGAACAACCGGCCCATACTGGAGGTGGGGACGCAGTTGAGGTCTCGCACCAACTGCCTTTCCAGAACGCGCAGTTCGTCGGGCGGGCAGGCCACCGTGCACGGCAGGTCCCGGGCCCATTCGATCCCTGCCGCGTGCAGATGGGCCAGGGCCATGCGGTACGGGCGCCGTACGGCCGCGTCACCGCCCGGCAGTGGGACATACGCGAGATGCCCGAACCGTTGGTATCCGTCGTAGTCGGCCAGCAGGAACTCTCCGCCCCACACCGCTTTGTCGTCGCCGTAGCCGGTGCCGTCGAACGCGACGCCGATCACCCGCCGGTCGCCGTCCAGGCCGTGTTCGGCCATCGCAGAGGCGATGTGCGCGTGATGGTGCTGCACCCCTACGACATGCCGTCCACCCGCCAGACGGCGGATCAGCTGCCCCGAGCGGTATCCGGGATGTCCGTCGGCCGCCAGGATCTCGGCGCGCACCCCGGTGATGGTCTCCATCTGCTGTCCGGCCCGCTCGAAGGCGTGTTGTGTGGCGAGGTCGTCCATGTCACCGATGTGGGCGGACAGCCACGCCCTGCGCCCCTTCGCCAGACACAGGGTGTTCTTGAGGTCACCGCCCGCGGCGAGGACCGCCGGTACGGGGAAGGGCAGTTCGACGGGTCGCGGGGCGTATCCGCGGGAGCGGCGTACGGTCAGCCGCTCGCCGTCGCAGACGCGGACGACGGAGTCGTCGCACGGGACGTGGATCGGGCGGTCGTGCGTCAGCCAGGCATCGGCCAGACCGGCGAGCCGCTCCAGCGCTTCGTCGTCATCGGTGACGATCGGCTCTCCGGCCGTGTTGCCGCTGGTCATGACGAGAAGGCGCGGTCCCGTCGGGTCGCCGGGCAGGCCGAGAAGCAGGTGGTGCAGAGGGGTGTAGGCGAGCATGACGCCGAGGTCGGGGCTCCCGGGGGCGACGCTGTCCGCCGGTACCGGGGCGCCCGGTCCGGGGACGGCGTCACGGCGACGCCTCAGCAGGACGATCGGCCGGACGGCGCCGGTGAGCAGGGCCCGCTCCTCGACGCCGACGTGGACGAGGTGTTCGATGTCGCCGATGTCGCGGGCCATCACGGCGAACGGCTTGTCCCCTCGGGCCTTGCGGCGGCGGAGCAGGTCCACGGCGCGGGCGTCGGCCGCGTCGCACGCGAGGTGGTAGCCGCCGAGCCCCTTGACGGCGAGGATCGCCCCGTCGGCCAGGAGCCTGCGGGCTGCGGCCACCGGGTCCGGCGCGGTCATCCGCCGGGGAGGCCGGCCCGGGTCCGGGTGGGCCGCCAGCAGGTCGGGACGCGGTCCGCACCGGTGGCAGGAGACCGGCTGGGCATGGAAGCGGCGGTCCGCGGGGTCCGCGTACTCGCGGGCGCAGTCGGGGCACAGCGGGAAGCGGGCCATGGTGGTGTGCGCGCGGTCGTACGGCAGATCCGTGACGATGGTGAACCGCGGCCCGCAGTTGGTGCAGGTGATGAAGGGGTGCCGGTGGCGCCGGTTCTCGGGGTCGGCCAGTTCGGTGAGGCAGTCGGCGCAGGTGGCCGTGTCCGGGGGGACCAGCGTGCGGGAGGGGCCGTCGTTCCGGGAGGCGACGATGGTGAAACCCGTGCCGCCCGCGGCGGGGACCTCCCGGTGCTCGACGGAATCGAGGACGGCCATGGGAGGTGCTTCCGCGGCGATTCCCTCGCAGAACAGGGCCACGGCAGCGGATGGGCCCTCGACTTCCGCGACGACGCCCTCGGGCGTGTTGGTGACGTGTCCCGCCAGGCCCATCGCGAGGGCGCGCGTGTACAGGAAGGGCCGGAACCCGACGCCTTGGACGATGCCCCGGACGGTGACCCGGCGGCGCTGCGTCGACTCACCCGTCGCCGGACCGGACCGCTGCCGCGTCGACTCACCCATGGCCGGACCGGACCGTCGCGTCGTCACGCGCGCGTCTGCGCGGCGGCGCCGGACGTCTCCGTCGCCGGGCCCGGCCCGCCGTGGCCGGCGTGCGCGTGGGACCGGCCGTGGGAGGCTTCGCCGGGCTCCGGATGTGCATGGGTGTGCGCGGGGTGGCTCTGCCGGTCCATGACGGGCCGGTGGACCGGCGCGCCGTTCGCGACGGCCAGCGCCCGGTCGAGGAGCGCCCCGACGCCGGTACCGAGCCGGGCGGAGGTGAGGAGCACCTCCACACCGGGGTTGACCTGCTCGACGTGGGCGCGGAACGCGTCCTCGTCGAACTCCACGGCCTCGGCGATGTCCGTCTTGGTCACGAGAACCAGGTGCGCCAGCCCGAACGCGGTGGGGTACTTCAGCGGTTTGTCCTCGCCCTCGGTGACCGAGGCGAGGACGACCCTCAGCGATTCACCGAGGTCGTACGAGGCCGGGCAGACCAGGTTGCCGACGTTCTCCACGAACAGCAGCCGGGTGTCCTCGGGCAGCCACCCGTCGAGGTGGCCGCCGAGCATGTGGGCCTCCAGGTGGCAGAGTCCGTCGGTGAGCACCTGTTTGACCGGGGCGCCGGAGCGAGCCAGGCGTGTGGCGTCGTTCTCGGTCGCGAGGTCGGCGGTCAGGGCCGCGACGGGGACGCCCGTCTCGCGGGCCAGCACCAGTTCGCGTTCGAGGAGCGCCGTCTTTCCACTGCCCGGGCTGGAGAGCAGATTGACGACCGTGGTGCCCCGGGCGGCGAGTTCGGTGCGCAGGCGGTGCGCTGTCGTGTCGTTCTTCGCGAGTACCGCCTGCTGCAGATCGACCACACGGCACATGGTTCAACGCTCCTCGGAGATCGGTTCACGGGTTCGTTCGTGCGCGGGCGCCTCGTCCCAGTGGACGTCGGCGATCTGCAGCTCGCGCCCCGACAGCAGCTCCGCGGTGGCCTCGCCGCACCCGGGGCAGCACAGCAGCGGTGGCATTCCGACCGCCCATTCGTCCGCGCAGGGCACGCAGCGTGCGCGCGCCCGTACGGAGTCGATGACGAGCCCGGCACCCTCCAGCACGGTCCCGGCACAGGCCAGTTCGAAACAGAAGGAAAGTGCGTCGGGCACCACTCCGGCGAGTTCGCCGACCTGGAGCCGGACGGAGGTGACGGCGACGGCGCCACCGTCCCGGGCTGCTTCTTCCACCTGGCCGACGACGGCCATGGCGATGGACATCTCGTGCATGGGTCTCCGTCCTGCCCGGCTCATTAGACCGGGGGTCACGGCCGCCGTCGGCCCGGCTCGCCGACGCCGTACGGCACGTACGTCATTCGGTGCAGCCCGGGCCATTCCGCCTGAATGCCGTCACATGCACCGCATGCGCACGTAGCGTTTGATGTCGGGCAGTACCTGGGCCACGAGTGCGGCGAGGGCGGCGGCGAGGGCGCCGCCGATGATGATCTTCTTCATGACGGTGTTCGTCTCCTCAGTTCAGGGCCGGGCGGGCCGCCGACTGCGCGGCGGACGCGGCCCGTTCGTCGTCCCGCACCAGGCGCAGGACCATGTTCACGGCCTCCGGGACAGCGGCGGCCACGGAATCGCTCAGACCGATGCCTTCCTCGACGCAGCCGGGTTCGCACCCGACGACCAGAGTGCGTCTCGGGGGGACGCATCCCGTCCCGGCGCACAGCGTCTCCAGGAGGGCCAGGACCGCGTCCGGGGACATGCGGTGGCCGTCGAGCAGCGCTTCCTGCGGCTCGACCCGTCCCGGCCGGTCGGCCTCGATCAGATACAGCGTTCCCGGATCGCCGCCGCGCCGGGTGGCGTCGACGAGGACCAAGGTGTCGTATCCGTCGAGGAGTTGATAGGCGAGGTGGACTCCGCGTACGCCGATGTCCACGGCTTCGACGTGGCGGGGCAGGGATGGTGACGCCAGTCGTCGTACGGTCTCGACGCCGAAGCCGTCGTCGCCCAGGAAGACGTTCCCGACGCCCGCGACGAGAATCTTCGCTCTCTCCGCCGAGGCGGGTGTCATGCGTCCTCCAGAGGGGCGAGCTCGTCGGGCTGGAAGTACAGGAACCGCCCTTGTTCGCGCCGGATGTCCGCACCGGGGTCGCCCTCCACGGTGACCGCGAGGTGCACTCCTCCGTCCACGTCGTGGAGCACGGCTTCGACCAGGGCGCTGCGGCCGTGCAGAAAGAGGTCCTGGGCGTCGGTTCGGCGCAGGCCCGGGCGCAGGAGTACTCGGCTGCCGGCGCCCACCGGTCGGCCGTCGACCAGGACCCGGTCGCGCGCGGGGTCGGCGCTGTCGTCGCCCGCCGGATCCCACCACGGCCGGTCGGGCGGGACCAGGTCCCACTCGTCGGCCCCTTCCCGCGTGTGCGGGGATCCGTCCGGCAACACGGCCGCGGGCGCACCCGGTTCGGTGACGTCCCGCAGGGCCCGCACCGCACCGTGGAGCCGTTCCAGGACTTCAGGAGGCATCGAGTCGGCCAGGTCGATCACGGCGGCTGCCCGCTCGTCCGTCCCTCTCGCCTCACGTTTCTCCTGGTCCGTCAGGGCGGCCGTGCGCAGCGCGAGGATCTCGTCGATCTCCGTGGCGTCGTACAGCGCTCCGGGGCTCTCCGGGGCGATGGCGGGGTGGTCCTCAAGGATGATCGGGGACGAGAGGACGAGGTCCGCGCGGCCGGGCTCGCCGGCCAGTACGGGCCAGGTGTGCAGGTTCCGGCAGCCGGCGACCGCGCCCTTGGCCCACTCGGGAGGGTCCGTCATCGACAGGAACGAACCCGCGCTCAGGGCCAGGAGAAGGTGGGCGGCCACAAGTGACCTGGGCAGTGCGGCGTCCCGGTCGGTGTCGTCGTCCGGCGTCCAGGTGCCGGTGTTCTCCACGACTGCGGTGAGCCGCATCGCCCGGTAGGGGCCGTCGATCTCGGCGGCGGTCAGCCGTACCGCGCCACTGATCTCCTCGCAGCGGCGCACCAGGCGGCCCACGGTCCGGCCGTTCTCGTCGCGGACGGTCTCGTTCTCCTCGCGTGCCGGGCGGGTGAAGGGGAAGACGACGCCGTCGCCGGTCAGTTCGGCCACGTCGGCGAGCACGTCGACGCGCTCCTCCGCGCCCTCGTCCCAGGGGACCAGGACCCGGTCGGCGAGGTGGAGTTCGGGGACGGTCTCGAAGGTGCCGTCGTCACAGAGCCGCTGCACGATGCGCCGCTGCGCGTGCAGGAACCGGACCTCGGCCGCCAGAGTGGCGTCCGCCCTGGGTTCCATCAGGCACTCGGTGTGCTGGAAGTCGTGCTCTTCGGCAGCCGCCGCCCAGGCGGGTGGTACGAGTACGCCGAACTGCCAGCGAAGCCTGTTCTTGGCCGCCGACGCGCGGTACGGGTACAGGACGTAGCCCTCGAAGAGGACGGCGTCGGCGACGCCCCGGGCGGCTGCGAAACGGGCTTCCAGCGCGGGTGTGCGTGCGGAGGTGGTCATCGCGCCGTCCTCTCGGCGAGTGCGGCGAGCCCGGCGCCGGTGGATCCGTGGTCGGCCGGGCCCGGAGCGGTTGTCCCGGCTGCGTCGAGGAGCGCCCGGGCGGTCGCTTCCCAGGAGGGCAGGGCGTGCCGGGAGCGGAACGCGAGCAGTGCGTCCATCGTGTCGCGGGGCAGGCGGATCCAGCCGCACCCGGGAAAGTGCTGGTCGATCATCTCCCGCCACACCGCCACGGGCATGCGGAAGGGCGCCTCCAGGTCCCAGGGCACCGGCTGGACCCGAAAGCCGCCGGAACCGGTGAAGGCGGTGCCGGAGAAGAGCATGAGCAGGGGCACCTCGCCCTCGGTCAGTGCGTTCACGTACCGTGTCGCGGCGATGTCCAGGTCGTATGTGCACGGCACGACGACATCCGTCTCGGTCTCCCCGGTGAACGCGGGAACCATGGTCGACACCTGGGCGAACTGCACGGGTTGGAGTGTGCTGCCCCAGCGGGACCGCTCGCCGAACAGGTCCGTCAGGCCCTCGGCCTCCGCGGTTCCGTAGCCGCGCCGGGCCGGCTCGATGCGGATCTGGCACCGCAGGGCGAGCGCGTGTACACGCTCGTGCCCGGATGCGGTGATGCGCAGCCGGAAGACGAGAGTGGGTCCGGCGGCGTACGGGTCGGCGCGTACGCCGGTGCAGGTGAAGGTGAAGTCCGTCATGGTCGTCGCTTCCCCTCCGTCGCCCCGGCCCGGCGTCGGACGTGTTCGAAGAAGGCCTGGAGATCGGCGCGGGCCTCCGCTCCGCCGTCGAAGCCCTGCCAGAGCAGGCGCATGCGTCCCACCAGCTCGTAGCAGATGTCGATCGGTACCAGATAGCACTCGGTCCGGCCTTCGAAGCGGCGCAGCAGCAGTGCTTCCACGTCGGGTTCGAGCAGTTCGGAGAGGCGGCTGCCGCCGAGGACCGTCTGCCAGGTCGAGGGGTCGAGTTCACTCTCGGTGGCCCCGGCGGGGCTCGGGTACAGCGCGACCAGCCGGTCGAGTGAGGCGTTGCGGAAGAAGAAGGCGACGCTGACCGGGATCTGCAGGAGTTCCCAGGCGTTGTCGTCGAGACGGTGTTCATGGTCGGCGAGGTAGCGGTCCGGGACGCACAGGAACCTGCCGTGGGCGGCGCCGGGCCGTTCGAACAGCAGGGCGCACGGGATGCAGGCGCACGCCAGCGAACGTTGCTCGGTGTCCACCAGGTGCCGGTGGCCGCCCTCGGCCACCGGCACTCCGCAGAGTTCGCACCGCTCCTGGCGGGGCTCGGGCGGATCCACGAAGCGCCGCAGCGCGTGCACGCCCGAGGAGGGCGCGGGCCGTCCGGCCCGCGTCGTGGGCGCGCTCATGGCGTCCTGGCCGGGGCCGGGCGGGCGGCTGCCGGGCCTGCGGACGGGCGGGTTCCGATCTGGAGGAGTGCCGGTTCACCGGCGGCGGGGACCGGCTCCAGTTCGACCGCGGTCACCTCCGGGGCGAAGCAGGCCAGGGAGTTCTCGACGGACTGCGGCTGCGCCGACGCGCCGGCGCAGCCGCAGCCGCCCGTCTCGGCGGTCCGCAGGCGCAGGGTGCCCGTGTCCTCGTCGAAGGCGACCACCTCGACGGGGTCGGGAACGGCCGCGAGGGCCCGGCCGATGCGGGTGCCGGTGTCCTCGGGGTGCAGGCCGTGCAGGACCAGCAGGCTCGCCACGAGGTCGTCGCCCAGGAGCGCGTCCAGGGTGTCGCCGGTTGCCCGGCCGGGCGCTGCCCGGAGCCCGGCGAGGATCCGGTCCAGTCCGGCACCGTAGAAGTCCATCAGGACGCGTACCAGTTCCTCGGCCGCCGCGACGGCCTTGTGGTCACCGGACGCCGTCAGTTGCGCGAGCACCTCCTCGACACGGCGTCCGGCCTGCTCCGCGTCGATGCTCTTCGCCGCCGCATGCGTCGTCGCGCTCATCCGCCCAGTCCGCTCAGCCCGGTGGGCACATGCATCGTCTCGACGGTCCGGCCTCCGCCGACGTACATGTGGACGCCGCACGGGAGACAGGGATCGAAGCTGCGCACGGCGCGCATGATGTCGATGCCCTTGAAGTTCTCCGGCGGGTTCTCCTCGAAGATCGGCGTGTTCTGCACGGCGTCCTCGTAGGGTCCGGGTGTCCCGAAGCTGTCCCTGGTGCTGGCGTTCCACGGAGTGGGCGGGTACGGGTGGTAGTTGGCGATCTTGCCGTCCCTGATCACCATGTGGTGCGACAGCACACCGCGCACGGCCTCGGTGAATCCGACACCGATGCTCTCGTCCGGGACGTCGAACTTCTCCCAGGTCTGGGTACGTCCGGCGCGGACCTCTTCAAGTCCCTTCTCGGCGCAGTGCAGCGCGACCGCGGCCGCGTACGCCTGGAAGTACGTGCGGGCGCGGTTGCGCTCCAGTGCGTTGCTCCACTTCGGGATCTTCCACTCGAAGGTGGTCTCGGGCTTGGTCATCGTGCGCGGCAGGTTGATGACGACGCTGTGGCCGGTGGCCTTGACGTAGCCGATGTCGACGAGTCCGGACAGTGCGGTGGACCACAGGCGGGCGAGGGGGCCACCACCGGTGTCCAGGGCCAGATGGTCCTTGCCGTCGAACCAGCGCGGCGACATCACCCAGCTGTACTTGTCGTCGAAGTTCCGCTTCTGCGGTGCGGGGATGGTGTGCTGGTTCCACGGATGGCGGGGGTCGACCGGGTTGCCGAGCGGGTCGTGGGTGACGAACTGCTCCTTGCCCTGCCAGTCGTCGTAGTACGAACTGCCCAGCAGGATCCGGATGCCGAGGTTGATCTCGGTCAGGTCGTTGGTGACGAGTTTGCCGTCCACGATCACGCCGGGGGTGACGAACATCTTCCGCCCCCACTCGCTCATGTTGGCGTACGTGAAGTCGCAGTGCTCGGGGTCGTTGAGCGCTCCCCAGCAGCCGAGCAGCACCCGCCGGCGGCCGACCTCCTCGTATCCGGGCAGGGCCTCGTAGAAGAAGTCGAAGAGGTCGTCGTGCAGGGGCACGACCCGCTTCATGAACTCCACGTACCGCGTGAGGCGGCTGAGGTAGTCCGTGAAGAGCTGGACGGAGGCGACCGTGCCCACACCGCCCGGGTAGAGCGTGGAGGGGTGCACATGACGCCCCTCCATCAGGCAGAACATCTCCCGCGTGTAGCGGCTCACCTGGAGGGCCTCGCGGTAGAACTCGCCCTCGATGGGGTTGAGCGATCGCATGATGTCGGCGATCGTGCGGTAACCGTGCTCTCCGGCGTGCGGTGCCTCGGTGCGCTCGGCGAGTTCCAGGACCCCGGGATTCGTCTCGCGGACCATCTTCTCGCAGTAGTCCACCCCGACCAGGTTCTCCTGGAAGATGTTGTGGTCGAACATGTACTCCGCGGACTCGCCGAGGTTGATGATCCACTCCCCGAGGTGCGGGGGCTTCACTCCGTACGCCATGTTCTGCGCGTACACGGAACACGTGGCGTGGTTGTCGCCGCAGATCCCGCAGATGCGGCTGGTGATGAAGTGGGCGTCCCGGGGGTCCTTGCCCCGCATGAAGACGCTGTAGCCGCGGAAGACCGAGGAGGTGCTGTAGCACTCCGCGACCCGTTTCTGCTTGAAGTCGATCTTCGTGTGGATGCCGAGACTGCCCACGATCCGGGTGATCGGATCCCAGGCCATCTCCACCAGGCCGCTGCCGTTTCCGGCCGCTTTGGTCGTCGGTGCCATCGTGTGTTCCGTTGCCCTTCTGAGAAGCGTGAGGTGGGGTCGTCACCGGGAGGTGCGGGGTGCGGCGGATGTCCTGGGACGGTTCACCACGGGGACCGGTAGCCGGTGGTCAGCCGGTCCTTCTTGTGCCGCCACTTCGGCTCCTTGTCCACGGTCCTGCCCGTGATCTCCCGGAGCCTGCGGATGGCCGCGCCGTACACGCCGCTCGCGGTGGCGGACACCTTGGCGCCCGGCGGTTCGTCCATGAACGGCATGAACTTGTCGGGGAAGCCGGGCATGGTGCAGGCGATACAGATGCCGCCGACGTTCGGGCAGCCTCCGATGCCGTTCATCCAGCCGCGCTTGGGTACGTTGCACTTGACGACGGGGCCCCAGCAGCCGAGCTTGACCAGGCATTGGGGCGAGTCGTACGTCGTGGCGAACTGGCCCTGCTCGTAGTAGCCGGCGCGGTCGCATCCCTCGTGCACCGTGGCTCCGAACAGCCAGGTCGGACGGAGTTTGTCGTCGAGGGGAATCATCGGTGCGGATCCCGCCGCCTGGTACAGCAGGTAGGTCAGGGTCTCCGAGAAGTTGTCCGGCTGGATCGGGCAGCCCGGTACGCAGACGATCGGGATCCCGGCCTTCGACTTCCAGTCCCAGCCGAGGTAGTCGGGCACGCCCATGGCGCCGGTCGGGTTGCCGGCCATCGCGTGGATACCGCCGTAGGTGGCGCATGTTCCGATGGCGACGACGGCCAGGGCCTTGGGTGCCAGCCGGTCGATCCACTCGCTGGTGGTGATCGGCTGGCCGGTCTCCGGATTGTCGCCGAAGCCGCACCAGTAGCCCTCCGGCTTGATCGTCTCGTTCGGGACGGATCCTTCGACGACCAGGACGAAGGGGTCGATCTCGCCTCGCTCGCCCTTGAAGAACCACTCGATGAACGTGTCCGCGCCGCCCACGGGGCCGCATTCGAAGTCAATCAGGGGCCAGTGGACCTCGATCTTGGGCAGCCCGGGCAGCGCGCCGGTCACGATCTCCTCGATGCTCGGCTGCATCGCGGCGGTCAGGGCCACCGAGTCCCCGTCACAGCTCAGCCCCGCGTTGATCCAGAGGATGTGGATCGGGGACTCTTCTCCGGTGTCCGCGGCAGATGTGTCCACGGTGTTCGACGTTGCTGCATCCATGAGGATGCCTCCCTGGAAAGAGACATACGAAGGCCGATATATCGACCCTCACTGTTCTTCGTAGCAAGCGCTCGGGACGCGTGCGTCATCGTGCGCCGCCAGTGCGGTGACACCGGTCCTCCGGGCGGGCGGCTCCCCCGCGGGTGCGCCGGTCGCGCCCCGGACCAGGTGCGCCGGGCTGCCCGACGGCGGTTCCTTGAGCACGAACGCGCGCCGCAGCGCGTGATAGGACGACCCCGGATCGAAGAAGGTGCGCCGCATCTCGGCCAGCTCCTGTTCCCGGTACGAGGCCAGGGGCCTGCGTGCCTCGTCCCGGTCCCGTTCGCTCTTCTTCGCCGCGATCCGGGTGTCCGCCGCGGGCGACGCGGCGAGCCGGGATGCCAGCCGGGTCACCTCGCCCGCGAACGCCTGCGCGTCGCAGTCGACCGTCCGGTCGGCCAGACCGAGCCGCACCGCGGTCGCGGCGCTGACCGGGAGCGCCTTGCCGGTGAGGCGCTCCGCGACCGCGGTCCCGAGCCGGCGCGGCAGTGTGTAGGTCCAGTACTCGGAGCCGTACAGCCCCATCAGGCGGTAGTGCGGGTTGAGCACGGCCCCCGAACGGCACCAGACCTCGTCCGCGGCGAGGGCGAGCATCACCCCGCCCGCGGCCGCGTTGCCGCTCACGGCGGAGATGACCAGCCGGTCGGTCGTGGTCAGCACGGCCTCCACGAGGTCGTCCATGGCGTTGATGTTGGCCCAGGACTCCTCGGCGGGGTCGGCGGCGGCCTCGATGACATTGAGGTGGATGCCGTTGGAGAAGAAGTCCCTGCCGCCTCCCAGCACCAGCACCGACGTGGGCCGTCGGCAGGCGAACCGGTAGGCGTCGTGCAGGCGTCGGCACTGCTCCGTGCTCATCGCACCGCCGGGGAAGGAGAACGAGAGAAAACCGGCCCGTCCCTCCTCCCGGTAGTCGATGTCGCTCCAGCCACGCCGGGTCGGCTCCTCGTACGGCGCGGGACTCTCCGGCAGTGAGGGCAGTCGCCCGGCGAGGGCCGTCGCGGCGGGCAGTTTGAACGTCGCGGGCCCATGAGGTGCGCGCCGGGGGCGGAGTTCGGGGATCCACACGGCGCCGTCGGTCGTCGCCCGGCAGACGGCACCTGCCCGGATGGCGATCAACTCGCCAGGGATTCCCCGCAGTTCGTACTCCGGGTGTCCACCGTGCAGAAACCACTCGGCCCCGAGCAGTTCGTCGCGCACACCGGGCTGGGAGTCGGCGGCGCGCAGCTTGCGCAGGACGGTTTCCGTGGAGTCCGACTGCCAGTCGACGCGGCGTTGTTCCTGCCGGAGGTACGGCCGGGTACGGATCGGGAGTTCCTCGTCCCCGCCGGTCTGCGGACGGGGGACGTACGTACCCGAGGCGTAACGCTCGACGGCGAGGTGCACGGCCCGCGACGCGGCGTCGGAGACCTCGTTGCGGTAGAGGTCGCTCTTGCCCACTGGGGCCACCGGGAAGGCCGCCGAGGCCCAGATGTCCCCGGCGTCCATCTCCTGGCCGGCCTGAAGGACCGTCACTCCCCAGGTTTCCGCGCCCTCCTGGATGGCCCGGTCGAGGGAGGAGGGCCCGCGGTCGCCCGGAGGACCGGGGTGGACGACGAGACAGGTGTGAGCCACCCACACGTCCCGGGGAATGGCGGTCTTCAGCAGGGGGGCGAGAATGAGGTCGGGTGCGCACGCGCGCACCGCCCGCCGCAGTGAGGCGTCGCGAGCGGACGCGTCCGGAGCTGTGAGCTCCACCGACACGGCGTGGCCGCGGTCCCTCAGCTCGGCATGAACACGCTGAGTGAGGCTGTTGAACGCGCTCGCAACGAGCAGAATGTGCACGGCAGTCTCCCAACGACGGGCCGGTCCGGCTGCCAGCGATGGTGGGCCGCGGCCGGGTGACTCCCTCGGCAACCGGCCGCGGAGTCACCCGAAAGCGAACGCGTCCGCGACCACTCAGTGGAACCCGGGCGCCGAGCACCGCCTCCGGCATGCCGCGACGAACCGGACGGCGCCCGGCACGGAGCCGGGCGTCCGACGAGAGCCCGGCCACACCTCCGTCCGGCGACGGCCCGGTCACGCCCCCCGTCGCCCCCTCCGACGCAGACCGGTCACATCCCCGTCGCCCCCGCCCGAAGCAGCCCGGCCACATCCCCATCGCAGCCGTCCGGGGCCGGACCGCACGACCCGCCCGTGCGGCCTGTTATCTTTACGTGACTTCGGACCGCAACTCTCGGTCACCCTTTGGCCTTTGCTGTGCCGGAGTCGGCAAGGGGGAGCGCGTGGGCCGCCTGAGGGCGTTTCGGTCCGATCAGCAGCCGCACGGCCTGAACTGAACCTGGGGACGCACATGGCACACAACGGCCGAGACGCATGACACCGCCGCACTCCCGGCGGAGAAGGGTGTCCGCGGGGCCCGGGGAGGGCCGGCCCTGACAGCGCTCGGCGGCGGACGATCAAAGACCACTACACGTGTACGGGCACGGTCATAGTCTGCGGCCGGCCCGGCCTGTCATGGCTGGACGGAATGACACAGCGCACTTTATTGGGCAGAACGAGGCGGGCCGCTCGGGCGGTGCTGAGCCTCGCGACGGAACACCGGAACCGGGCGGAGCGACCACGCCCACGTCTGCCACGCAAGCCGGACTATCCCCGCGCGGGCCGGCGCGGCTGGCGAAGATGGGTGCCCTCGTGGCGACTGGTCGCGGGATCGTTCCTGATATGCGTCGCCACACTGACGGCCGTGGTGGGCATCGCCTACGCGCGCACCGACATCCCCGACGACCTCAACGCGTTCGCCACCCAGCAGGACACCGTCTACTACTGGGCCGACGGCACTCCCCTGGCACGTACGGGCTGGGTGCGCCGCCAGGAGATGCCGCTGTCGAAGATTCCCGACGACGTCCGATGGGCCGTACTGGCGGCCGAGAACGCCGACTTCTACACGGACCACGGGATATCGACGCAGGGAATCACCCGCGCGCTGTGGCGCACGGTGAGCGACGGCGACACCCAGGGCGGGTCGACCATCACCCAGCAGTACGTCAAGAACGTCTACCTCTCGCAGGACCGCTCCTTCACCCGCAAGTTCACCGAGATGCTGCTCGCGGTCAAGCTCGACCGCCACATGAGCAAGGACAAGATCCTGGAGAACTACCTCAACACCAGCTGGTTCGGCCGCGGCACCTACGGTCTCCAGCGCGCCGCCCAGGCCTACTACGGCAAGGAGGTGACCCAACTCGACGCCAGCGAGGGGGCGTTCCTCGCCTCACTGTTGAAGGGTGCCTCGCTCTACGATCCCGCCGTCAGCTCCCGCAACCATGAGCGTGCCGTGGAGCGATGGCGGTGGACGCTGGACCGCATGGTGTCGATCGGCCGGCTGAGCCCGGCCGAGCGGGCCCGCTACACCACTTTCCCCGAGCCGAAGCCGCCTCGCAGCCCGAACAGCACGGCCGGACAGGACGGTTATCTCGTTCAGCTCGCCGAGTCGTACGCCAAGCGTGCGGGGCACATCTCCGACGCACGCTTCGACCTCGGCGGCTACCAGATCTACACGACGTTCGAGAAGCCGCGGATGACCGCCCTCACCAAGGCCGTGAAGGAGGCGCGCGGCACCCTGGATCCCGAGCGGCGCGCGGCGGACCGCCATGCCCGTTTCGGGGCCGCGTCCGTCGCCGCGGACGGCCGGATCCTCGCCGTGTACGGCGGGCCGGACTTCGAGCGGCAGGCCTTCAACGAATCCAACGCGGGCACCGTCCCGGCCGGTACGGCGTTCGCGCCGTTCGTCTACGCCGCAGCCCTGCAGCACGGCGTCTCACGCAAGCGCGACGGCCCCCGGAGCACGGTCACGCCCTCGACCCTGTACGACGGTGATGACGACATCCCGGTCATGACGCCCGAAGGGCCCTACTGGGACCGCAGCGGCAAGATGGTGAAGGGACAGAACGAGGGCGACCGGTCCTACGGCCGCATCAGTCTGCACGAGGCCATGGCGAGGTCCGTGGACTCCCCCTTCCTCCAGCTCGGCATGGACGTGGGACTGAAGCAGGTACGCCGTACGGCCGAGGCGGCCGGACTGCTGCCGTCGAGTTTCGGTCCGCCCGTTCCCGCGTTCTCGATGGGCAACTCCACACCGAGCGCGATCCGCATGGCGGATGCGTACGGCATGTTCGCGGCCCACGGCCTGCACACCGATCCGTACTCGGTACGCAAGGTCACGCACAACGGCGAACCGGTCCGGCTGGACCTGCCGCGGGCGAAGCGCGCCGTGCGCTCCGCCGTCGCCGACGCGGTCACCGAAGCGCTCGTACGGCCCAGCAGAAGAAGCAGTCCCACCTCCACACCGGTCGCCGCCAGGACCGGCACCACGGAGGACGACACCGCGCGCTGGTACGCGGGTTACGACCGGACCGTGTCCACGGCCGTGGTCGTGTACCGCATGGACCTGACGAAGGGCCTGGCGCCCCTTCCCCTGAAAGGGCTCGGCGGCGACTCGGCGGCCGGCAAGGACCTCGCGTCCCGCATATGGAACGCGTACACGGAAGCGGTGACGCAGTGACAGAAACCCGAGCGGGAAACGCCGTTCGCCGCTTACGGGCCCGCCTGACACCCCGCGTCGCCCTGGGTGCGGCGGCATGCCTGGTCGCCTCGGGTTCCGCCGCGGCGCTCCTCCTGCCGACGTCGGACGATTCCCCGGACGGCCGGACTCCGCGGCCGGGCGCCGGCACCGTCGCCGCACCGACCCCCACGGCCCGGGAACACCGCGGGAGTGGCGGAGAGAAGGCGGACGAGGAGAAGTGGGACGGGAAGGTCAGGATTCTGGGGGACGGTTCCACCTCCTACACCGGGCCGCAACCGGAACAGTTGAAGGCCGAGCGGCTGAAACCGGGTGAGAAGCCGCCCCAGTTCGTGGTGTTCTCGTGGGACGGCGCGCTGGAGGGCGACGACCACCTGTTCTCGCGGTTCCGCCGTGCGGCGAAGGAGAGCAAGGCGCACATGACGTTCTTCCTCACCGGCATCTACCTTCTCCCGAAGGAGAAGAGGAACCTCTACGAGCCGCCGCAGCACGAGCCCGGAGCGGCCGCGATCTCGTACCCGACGCGCGAACACATCCGCATGACGCTGGAACAGCTCGGCGGCGCCTGGCGGGAGGGCAATGAGATCGGCTCCCACTTCAACGGCCACTTCTGCGAGAAGAAGGGCGGTGGGGACTGGAGCGAGGACGAATGGACGAGCGAGATCGACCAGTTCTACTCCTTCGTGCAGAACTGGAAGACGAACACGGGCTTCAAGGACCTCGACCCCCTGCCCTTCGACCCCACCCGCGAGATCGTCGGCGGGCGCGCGCCCTGCCTCGAAGGCCAGAAGACACTTCTGCCGGCGACCAGGCCCTTCGGCTGGCGCTACGACGCGAGTTCTCCGGGGGACTTCCAGGTCTGGCCGTCCAAGAAGGACGGCGTCTGGAATCTCCCGCTGCAGATGCTCCCGTTCCCCGGCAAGGACTTCCAGGTCCTTTCCATGGACTTCAACTTCCTCTACAACCAGTCCGGCGGCAGCACCGAGGGCGACCCCGCGCTTTACCGGACGTGGCGCGAAGAGGCGCGGGATTCGTACATCGCCGGATTCGAGCGGGTGTTCAACGGCAGCCGGGCGCCCCTGTTCATCGGGAATCACTTCGAGGACTGGAACGGAGGGATCTACATGGATGCCGCCGAGGACACCATGCGCGAGGTCTGCCCGCGCAAGGAGGTGCGCTGTGTGTCCTTCCGCGAACTGACCGACTGGCTCGACGCGCAGGACCCCGACCTTCTCGCCCAGTGGCGGACACTCGACCCCGCGCAGCCGCCGAGCTGGAAGCAGTAGGCGGACGGCACACGATGCCGGGCCCCCGCCCGGAACGACTCGCCCGGCATGGCGTGCCGTTCACGGCCGGGGGCTCCACTCCGCGGTGTGCGCGGACGTGGCCGGTGCCCGCGTCAGTGCGCCTTCTCGACGAACTCCGTGGTGTACGTCTTGGCGAGGTCCACCTTCGCGTTCTTCAGGTTCGGGTTGAATGCCTTCAGGACCCGCTCGACGGTGGCGGGGCCGTCCGCCGGCATGACGCCGTCCGTGGTGAACATGGGCAGCGTGCTCTTGATCGCCTCCGCGTAGAGTTCCTTGCCGCCGCCCTGGGCGTAGTCGGCGGGCATCTTCGCGGCGATCTCGTCGGCGCTGTGGGTGGACATCCACTTCAGGGTCTTGACGAAGGCGTTGGCCAGCTTCTGCACGGTGTCCTTGTGGCTGTTGACCCACTCGGTCTGCATGTAGAGGCTGGAGGACGGGTAGAGCCCGCCGAGCGCCTGCCGGGAGCCCTCGGGGGTCCGCATGTCGATGAGGATCTTGCCGAGCTTCTTGTCCAGGATGGTGGCAACCGTCGGGTCCGTGGTCATGCCGCCCTGGATGGAGCCCTGCTGGAGGGCGGAGATGAACGTCTGCCCGGCTCCGACGGCCACGGGCGTGAATTCGCTCGTCTGCACACCGTTGCTCACGGCGAGGTACTTCGTCAGGAAGTCGGTCGAGGAGCCGAGGCCCGTCACACCGAGCTTCTTGCCCTTGAAGTCCTTGGCCGACCTGACCTCGCCCTCGGCCTTGTTGGAGACGATCTCGACCTCGCCCGGCGCCTGGGAGAACTGGACGACCGACTCGACCTGCTTGCCCTTCACCTGGAGGTCGAGGGTGTGGTCGTAGAAGCCCACCGTGCCCTGCACGTCACCGGAGACGAGTGCGGTCTCGGCCTGGACGCCCGCGGGCTCGGTGAGGAGCTGGACCGACACTCCCTCCTCCTTGAAGTAGCCGAGCCGCTCGGTCAGCATCGCGGGCAGGTAGATGACCTTGTCCAGGCCGCCGACCATGATCTTGACCTTGTCGTTCTTGCCACCGGAGGTGGAGTCGCCGCCGCAGGCGGTCAGGCTGGTCAGGGCGAGTGCGCCGGCGACCGCGACGGCCGAGATCCGGGTGGATGTACGCATCTGATTCACGTCCTTGTGAAGAAAAGTCGGGTGTGCGGGGGCAGACGTCAGCGGTCGGTTCCGGCCTCGGCCGGCTTCCAGCGGAAGAGCCGCTTTTCGAGGAAGGTCAGCAGCCCTTCGGCCAGCAGGGCGACGACGGCGAGGATGACCATCGCGGCGTAGACACCGGCTGCGTTGAACGTGCCCTGGGAGGCGGCGACCAGCAGCCCGAGTCCCTTGGTGGCACCGATGTACTCACCGACGATGGCGCCGATGAGCGCGAAGCCGAAGCTCACATGGAGGCTGGTGAAGATCCATGACGTGGCCGAGGGGATGACCACCTGAAGCGTGACCTGACGGTTGCTGGCGCCGAGGATGCGGGAGTTGGCGACCAGATTGCGGTCGACCTCCCTGGCCCCCTGGAAGGCGTTGAAGAAGACGGGGAAGAACACGAGCACCACCGCGGAGGCGACCTTCGAGGCCGGGCCGAGGCCGAACCAGATGAGGAAGATCGGTGCGAGCACGATGCGCGGCAGAGCGTTGAGCACCTTGATGTACGGCCCGAGGACATCGGCGGCGAACCGCACCCGGCCCAGCGCGATTCCGAGCAGCACACCCGCGATCACACCGATGACCCAGCCGAGCAGCGCTTCGTAGAGCGTGTACCAGACCTGCTCCCACAGCGAGCCCTGGGCGGTGCCGTCCACGACCCAGGTACGGATCTGGTCCCAGATCTTCGACGGCATCGAGAAGTTGAAGGGGTCGATGACCGCGGTCCTGGCCAGCCACTCCCAGAGCCCGATGACCGCCAGGAGCACCGCGACGCGGCTCCCGAGCACCAGGTACGTGCGGTTCCGGGCGGCGCGCGCCCGGGCCCGGGTCCGTTCGGACCCGGTGACGGCGGAACCCGCGGTGACGGTTTCAGGCGACATTGACGGCACCCCTCTCGCGGGTGATGCGGACCTCTTCACCGAGTGAGGACCAGATCTCCCGGTAGATCTCGATGAACCGGGGCTCCAGACGCACCTGCTCGACCTTGCGGGGGCGGGGCAGGTCGATCTCGAAGACCTCCTTGACCGTGGCCGGCCCCGCGGTCATGACGACGACCTTGTCGGCCAGCGCGATGGACTCCTCCAGGTCGTGCGTGACGAAGACGACGGAGGCCCCGGTGCCGGCCCAGAGCTCCAGCAGTTCGTCCGACATCAGGGCCCTGGTCTGCACGTCCAGGGCGGAGAAGGGTTCGTCCATGAGCAGGATCTCGGGGTCGTTGACGAACGTGGCCGCGAGGGCGACCCGCTTGCGCTGACCGCCGGAAAGCTGGTGGGGATAGCGGTCCTCGAAGGAGGACAGTCCGACCCGGGCGAGCCACTCCCTGGCCCGCTCCTTCGCCTCGGTCTTCGGCACACCGCGGAAGCGGGGGCCGGCCATGACGTTGGACAGCACGGTCCGCCAGGGGAAGACCGCGTCCTGCTGGAAGACGAATCCGACCTTGTCGCCGATGCCGCGCACCGGCTCCCCGCCCACCAGGACCTCCCCTTCCGTGGGCTCCTCCAGGCCGCTGACGAGTGTCAGAGTGGTCGACTTGCCGCATCCGGTGGGGCCCACCACGGCGACGAACTCACCGCGTCCGATCGTGAGGTCCAGTTCCCGTACGGCGGTGTGGAGCGCCCCCGACGGGGTCCGGAACGCTTTGCTCGCCCCCCGCAGCTCGATGGCGGGGCTTGTTTCGCTTTTCATGGAGCGGGACGCTAGGTGCGGCCCGCGGACGTGGGCACCCTTGCGCTCACAACTCCCGCTTCTGCCCATAACCCGTGGTTCTGCTCGTTCTGCTCACGCCGCGGCAACGAATCCGCCACGAGGACTGGTCATCGGCGACGTCGACGTTTACGTTGCGTTCACACGAGGACGAAACGGAACATCAGGTTCACGGTTGGCGGAAGGCAGAGGACAAGCGATGCGGATTCCCTGGCCCCGCCGTGTCTTCGCCCAGGTCCTGCTCACCCAGGTGGCCATCACCACGGGTGTGATCATGCTCGTCACCGGGCTCTTCCTGGCCCCGCTCAGTCACCAGCTCGACAGCCAGGCGATGCACCAGGCCCTGTCCATCGCCCAGACCGCCGCGGCCGAACCCGGTCTGGTGCGCGACCTGACCACGACCGAGCCCCGTGTCGACGGACCGGTGCAGGCCGAGGCGGAGCGGATCCGGCAGGCCACCGGAGCGCTCTACATCGTGGTCATGGACACCCGAGGTGTGCGCTGGTCGCACACCGACACCGCGCAGATCAGCCGACACGTCTCGACCGATCCCAGCACGCCGCTCGGCGGTCGGGAGATCATGCAGATCGACTACGGGACGCTGGGCCGCTCGGCGCGTGCCAAGGTTCCGCTGCGGGACAGGAGCGGCACCATCGTGGGTGCCGTCTCGGTGGGTATCGCGTACGACAGCGTCCATGAGCGGCTGCTCGGTGCCATTCCCGGTCTGCTGCTCTACTCCGGGGCGGCGCTCGCCGCGGGTGTGCTGGCCGCACTGGCCGTCTCGCGGCGGCTCCAGCGCGGCACCCATGGGCTCGCCTTCACCGACATCTCCGCGTTGCTGGACGAGCGTGAGGCGATGCTGCACAGCATCCGCGAGGCCGTGCTCGCCCTCGACGCCCGGGGCCGGATCAGGTTGTGCAACGACGAGGCGCAGCGGCTGCTGGAGCTGGACGAGGACGCCGTCGGACGGTCGTTGGGCGAGGTGCTGCCGCCGGGCCGGACGACGGAGGTGCTGGCGGGACGGGTCGACGGCGACAACCTGATCACCGTCTGCAACGGGCGCGTGCTGATCGCCAACCGCATGCCCACCGGTGACGGCGGAGCCGTCGTCACCCTGCGCGACCGTACCGAACTGGAACTGCTCGGCCGTGAACTGGACTCCACCCACGGCCTGCTGGACGCGCTGCGTGCCCAGGACCATGAACACGCAAACCGACTGCACACCCTGCTCGGGCTGTTGGAGCTGGGCCGGCACGAGGCCGCGGTGGAGTTCGTCGCGGAGGTGACCCATGCTCACCGGGCATCGGCGGAACAGGTGGCGGAACGCGTCAACGATCCTCTGCTGTCGGCGCTGTTGGTGGGCAAGTCGGCCATCGCGGCGGAGCGGGGCGCGCTGCTGAGCGTCTCGCCCGCCACCCGGCTCCCGGACGTGGTGGTGGATCCGCGCGACCTGGTGACCGTCCTCGGCAACCTCATCGACAACGCGCTGGACGTCGCCTCGCTCATCGAGGTGGAGCTTCTCGCCGAGGGCACCACCGCGGTCCTGCGGGTCAGCGACAACGGTCCCGGGGTGCCGCCCGGCATGCGCGAGCAGATCTTCACCGAGGGCTGGACCACCAAGGAGTCCCCCGCGCATCGCGAACGGGGTCTGGGCCTGGCGCTGGTGCGCCGGCTGGCAGAGCGCTACGGTGGCGCGGCTCGCGTCACGGCCCGGGCAGGCGGTGGGGCCGTCTTCACCGTCGTCCTGCCCGAGGCACTGAGTATCCGGCCGTTGTGCGAAGTGGGAGAGTTGCGATGATCGATGTCCTGGTGGTGGACGACGACTTCCGCGTTGCCGAGATCAACGCCGCCTACGTGGCCAAGGTCCCCGGCTTCCGCGTCGTCTCGCGTGCGCACACCGCGGCGCAGGCGCTCGCCTTCCTGGAGCGCGAGCATGTCGACCTCGTCCTGCTCGACCACTACCTTCCGGACGAGACGGGGCTGACACTCGTCCGGCGGCTGCGCCAGCTCGGTCATCCGACCGACGTGATCATGGTGACGGCGGCCCGTGACGTGTCGACCGTCCGCACCGCCATGCGCTATGGCGCCCTGCAGTACCTGATCAAGCCGTTCAGCTTCGCCGGTCTGCGGTCCAAGCTGGAGAGTTACGCGGCTCTGCGCCGCACCCTCGAAGGGGTGGGAGGTGGCCGCGGCGAGGCGGGGCAGGAACAGGTCGACCAGATCTTCGGCGCCCTGCGCACCGCGGGTTCCGGTTCCACGGCGGCCCTGCCCAAGGGGCACTCCGCGCCCACGGCCGACGTCATCCGTCATGTCCTGTCGGCCGCCGGCGAGCCGCTGTCCGCCCATGAGGTCGCCGTCCGGTCCGGGCTGAGCCGCTCCACCGCCCAGCGCTACCTCAAGTATCTGGAGGGCGCGGGCCGCATCAGCCTCAGTCTCAAGTACGGCGACACCGGCCGGCCCGAGCACCGCTACGCGTGGGCGAAGGCGAACTGAGAGGCGTACGGTGCCGTAGTCGTCCGGCCGCACCGGCGGCGCACCATTCCACGCACAAGGTCGAAGGGACTGGTCCATGAACCGACGCGGTACGAAGACCCTGCCGCCGATCCGCCGTGCCCCGCGTGCCGGCGGCTCCGGAACGCTGCGATGAGCCCGTCCGAAGCGGCGGTCGTGTCGCTCACTCCCGCAGCCGCCGATCTGGTGCGCCGGCTGCGCGAGGCCCACGGCCCCCTGATGTTCCACCAGTCGGGCGGCTGCTGCGACGGCAGTGCGCCGATGTGCTATCAGGACGGGGAGTTCCGTACCGGCGACTCCGACGTGTTGCTGGCCTCGCTGGAGGTCGACGGGGTCGCGGAGCCCGTCCCGTTCTGGATGTCGAGGAGTCAGTTCGAGCTGTGGGCGCACACCCGGCTGACCGTCGATGTGGTGGAGGGGCGGGGCAGCGGCTTTTCCCTGGAGGCTCCGGAAGGGGTGCGGTTCCTGATCCGGTCCCGGCTCGTCGGGCCGTGAGCCGGACCGCGCTTCAGCATCGCCGTGTACGCGGTGGCCGCGACCGGGGCGGGTGGCCCGGGGCCCGGGCGGCGCTGGGCCCGGTGCACCGGACGGGCCGCCGGTGTCAGGGCCTGAGGCTGCTGACGACGTCGGCCGTGGCCGTCAGACCGTCCTGGATGGTCGGCGCCATGCTCGTACCCGCGAGGAAGAACCCGAGCATGGCGCAGACCAGCGCATGCGAGATCTTCAGCCCCCCGTTGCGGAGGAAGATCACCGCAAGGATCAGCAGAAGCAGCACCAGTGAGATCGAAATGGCCATGGCCAACCTCCTCCGCCGCGCCGGAATGCGGCATTCGGCCGCCAGTGTGGCGTAGCGGAGAGGCCATCCGGCGGACTGGCGTGTCCGCCATACGGGTGTTGACTGGCTGTCACGTGCCGGACGGTGCGCCCGTGCCCCGTCAGCCGCCGAGGCGGACGTCCCCGGTCCTGACGTCCCTGTCATGTGTACGCAGGAAGTGTTCGAGCCCCGCCAGATCATCGGTGTTGAGGTGGTCGACCCCGGCGGCCAGCAGTTCGGACCACACGGCGTCGCGCTCCGGTCCCGCGACGTCGGGCGTGGCCCAGAAGCGGACGCGTTGGCCGCCTCGGTGGGCGGCGGCGACGAACGAGCGGAGCCTGTCCCGTTCGGCCGCGGGGAAGGGGCCGGTCCCCTGCCAGCTGAAGATGCTGCTCCAACTGGCGCTGATGAGTGGGATGAACGACGCGGTGGCCGCCGTCCCGAGGTCGTCCGGCCGGCCGTCGTAAAAGGCGTACCGCGTGCGCTGCGTCTCCATCGGGACGCGGGCCGCACGGTCGCCGGAGACGACGGGCGTGATCGCGCCCGGCCGCACCCGGCCGTCGTGATAGGCCGTCAGCATCTGCCGGTAGCGTCGCAGTTGCCGGTCGAGCTCCTGGTAGGCGGCCGCGCCGTCGGTCTTGATGTCGATCAGCAGCTGCACGGGGTTCCGGTCACCGGGATGCACCGTGCCGTGATGGGCCCGGACCCTGGCCAGCAGCGGGTCGAGGTAGAGCGAGGCGAGGGTGCGGGTGGGGTCGAGACCGGCGATCTCATGAGCGACCAGCAGCTCCCCGGCCACCAGGAAGACGTCTGCCTCGACGCTCGTGAAACCGTGGGCGAGAGCGTCGTCGAGGGGGTGCGGGTGCAGGTAGTCGTTGTGCGCGTGGGCCCGGCGCAGCGGACGGTGCCGGGATCCGGCCGAGGAGGCTGCGGACGCTTCGGACGCGACGGCCGTCTGCAGGGACAGCACCGAGCCTGCGGCCACGGTGGCGAGCGCGGTGGTGACGACGCTTCGGCGACTGGGGAACGCCATGGATTCTCCCGGGAGCGAGGGCGGATCGGACGGTCGGACGCGACCGAGTATGCGGTCGACACACCCCCAACGGGCATACGCAGCACAAGAGTTGATGGATTCGTCGTCCGCTGGTCGACTGGCGTTCCCCCGTGCCGGGCCGGGGCCGGCCGGCGGCGGGACGTCCCCGTGCGGCTCGGATCCGCCGACGGGCGCGCCGTCATGGGCGCCGCCGCTTCTCCGCCCCGTGGCTCCCTGGCGGTCCTCGAACTTCCCCCGGCGAGGCCCGTCGCGAGCGCGCGGTACCTCGCGGGAGGACGGCACGGGAGCGGAGGTGCACACACCACACCTCCGCTCCCGGATCCCGGTGCGCGACACGCCGCCCCCGGACCTGCCCACGGCACGGAAGCACTCAGGCCACCCACGGAGCGGGAAGTACGCCGGCCCTCCCACGGCGCGGGGAAGTACGCCCGGCCCTTCCACGGCGCGGGGAAGGGCCGGGCCTTCTACGGCGCGGGGAGTTCCACGAGGTCGGCGATCACCTCGCGATGACGTCCGGCCGTGCCGTACGCGATCGAGTCGGCCTTGGCGCGCTTGAGATACAGGTGCGCCGGGTGCTCCCAGGTCATGCCGATGCCGGCGTGCAGCTGAACGCACTCCTCGGCCGCGTGCACCGCGACCTTCGAGCAGTACGCCTGCGCGACAGCGACCGCCAGCGGCGTGTCGGGGCTGCCGGTCGCGAGGGCGTCCGCGGCGTTTCGCGCGGCGGCGCGGGCCGACACGACCTCCAGCCAGAGCTGTGCCATGCGGTGCTTGAGCGCCTGGAACGAGCCGACCGGCCGGTTGAACTGGTGCCGTTCGCGGGTGTAGCGAACCGTCTCGGTCAGGCACCACTCGGCGAGTCCGAGCTGTTCGGAGGCGAGCAGTCCGGCACCCGCCAACAGTCCTCGGCGCACCGCGGCGACCGCGGACGCGCCGTCTGCCAGGCGGATTCCGGTGGCTGAGGCGAAGGTGACGTCGGCGAGCGGGCGGGTCAGATCGAGCGGCACGAGCGGCTCCACGGCGACGCCTTCGGAGCGGGTCTCCACCGCGTACAGGCCATCGGTCGTGGGCACCAGCAGCACATCGGCCGCGGGCGCGTCGGCGACTGTGGTCACCGCGCCCTCCAGCGCGCCGGCCACGACACCGGCGGGCTGCGCGGCGCCGGGTTCCGAGGCGGAGAACGGCAGGGCGAGAACCGCGATCCTGTGGCCGGTGGCGAGATCGCCGAGGAGAGCGGCGGCCGGCCCGTCCTCGGGCTCCAGCGCGAGGAGCGTCTCGGTGGCGACGACCGCGCTGGTCAGATACGGCGCCGGAGCGACGCTGCGGCCCAGTTCCTCCAGCACCACCGCGGCCTCGCGATGGCCGGCGCCCTGCCCGCCCAGCCTCTCCGGCACCAGCAGCCCGGTCGTGCCGATGTCCGCGGCGAGCGCCTTCCACAGCCTCGGGTCGTACGGCGTGTCGGACTCGATGCGGCCGAGCACCGTCGGCGCGTCGCACCGGTCGGCGAGCAGCGCGCGCACCGCCGCCCGCAGATCCTCCTCGGTCTCCGAGTACAGCAGATCGGGCGTCTGGGGCTCTTCGGTCGGTGTCGCGGTCATCGGGCCAGGTCCTTCCAGGCGACGTCCTTGTCGTTGCGCGGCTCGGCGGGCAGGCCGAGGACGCGCTCGGCGACGATGTTGAGCAGCACTTCGCTGGTGCCGCCCTCGATGGAGTTGCCTTTGGAGCGGAGGTAGCGATAGCCGGCGTCACGTCCGGTGAAGTCGACGAGCTCCGGGCGGCGCATGGTCCAGTCGCTGTACAACAGCCCGTCCTGACCGAGGAGTTCGACTTCCAGGCCGCTGATCTCCTGGTTGAGCCGGGCGAAGGCCAGCTTCATGCCGGAGCCCTCGGGGCCGGGCTGGCCGGCGACGAGCTGCTGGCGCAGCCGGGTGCCGGTGAGCCGGGCGACCTCGGCCTCGACCCAGAGGGTCAGCAGGCGCTGGTGGAGGTCGTGGGTGCGCAGGTCGGGGCGTTCGCGCCAGGTGCGGGCGATCGGGCCGATCATGCCGCCCTCGCGTGGGATGCGTGCTCCGCCGATGGAGACCCGCTCGTTCATCAGGGTGGTTCGGGCAACCTTCCAGCCCTCGCCGACCGGGCCGAGGCGCCTGCTGTCCGGGATGCGCACTCCGGTCAGGAAGACCTCGTTGAACTCCGCCTCGCCGGTGATCTGGCGCAGCGGCCGGACCTCGACCCCGGGGTCGGTCATGTCGCAGATGAAGTAGCTGATACCGCGGTGTTTGGGCTGGTCCGGGTCGGTGCGGGCGATGAGGATGGCCCAGCGGGCCAGATGGGCGCTGGACGTCCAGACCTTCTGTCCGTCGACCACCCAGTCCTCGCCGTCGCGGACGGCGCGGGTACTGAGGGCGGCGAGGTCGGAGCCGGCACCCGGTTCACTGAAGAGCTGGCACCAGACCTCCTCGCCGACCCACAGCGGCCGGAGGAAGCGTCGCTTCTGTTCCTCGGTGCCGTAGCCGAGGATGGTGGGGGCGGCCATGCCGAGGCCGATGCCGATGCGGCGCGGGTCGTTGTCGGGGGCGCCCGCTGCGGCAAGTCGTGTGTCGACGACGGACTGGAGGGAGCGTGGCGCGTCAAGGCCGCCGAGCCCGGCCGGGTAGTGCACCCAGGCGAGTCCGGCGTCGAAGCGGGCCTTGAGGAAATCGACGCGGTCGGTGGTGGCCGGGGGGTGTGCGGCGAGCAGGTCCTGGGTACGGCGGCGGATTTCCGCCGCGTCAGGGGGCGTCATCGGGCGGCTCCTGTCGGGAGGACGACGATCCGGCCGGTACTGGTGCCGTCGGCGACCCGCTGGACTGCGGCGGCTGCCCCGTCCATCCCGACCCGCTCGCTGATCAGCGGTTTGATGGCACCCTGCGCGGCAAGTCGGGTGAGTTCGTCGTGGCAGGTCCGGACCGCGGCCGGGTCCTTGGTGTTGTAGAGGCCCCAGTGGAGGCCGAGGATCGAGTAGTTCTTCACGAGGGCGTGGTTCAGCGCCGGGGCGGGGATGGCACCGCTCGCGAAGCCCACGACGACGATCCTGCCCTCGAACGCGACGCACTTCACGGACTTGGCGTACGCGTCGCCGCCGACCGGGTCGTACACCACATCGGCGCCGCGTCCACCGGTGGCTTCCTTGACACCGGCGACGATGTCCTCGCTGCGGCGGTCGATGACCAGGTCACAGCCGAGCTCACGGGCGGCCTTCGCCTTCTCCGGGCCGCCGACGACCCCGATGACGGTGGCTCCGGCGGCCTTGCCGAGCTGGACGGCCGCACTTCCGACGCCGCCGGCCGCCGCGTGGACGAGGAGGGTTTCCCCCGCCTTGAGGTGCGCCCTGCGGTGCAGGCCGAACCAGCCGGTCTGGTAGCCGATGTGCAAGGCGGCGGCCTCGGCGTCGTCCAGGGCTTCCGGGGCGGGCAGGAGCGCCGCCCCGTCCGCGACGACGTACTCGGCGAATCCGCCGTTCGGCAGGGCGGGTGTGGCGAGGACCCGCCGTCCGTCAGGCGTCCTGCCGCAGATCTCCACGCCGGGTGTGAACGGCAGCGGCGGCCGGACCTGGTACTGGCCCCGGCAGAGCAGCGCGTCGGGGAAGTTGACGTTCGCCGCGAGCACCTCGATGAGCACCTGCCCGTCGCCGGGTGCGGGCCGGTCGGACTCCTCAAGACGCATCACCTCGCTCGGCTCGCCGTTCCGGTGCACTCGCCATGCCTGCATGAGGGGCCTCCACAACACTGTCGGCATTACCACTGCTCCGGCGCATACTAAGCGGTCGCTTGCCTCACTGGGAACAACCTGCGGGTGCTGGTTTCACCGGGACGTGCACAGGGGTGCGCCCGGTCCGCCCCGAGTGCTTGGGAGCGGGCCGGGCGCGGGACGGTTCCACAGGCCGATCCGGGAAGCGGCCGGTGCGACCTCCCTCCGCGATCCGCCCGTCGGGCTCAGTCCTGCCCGGTCACCACCACTTCGGCGATCCGGGGCGCCGTCTGCCCCGTGCTCCAGACGAGGCGTACCGCGTCGGCTGTGCGCCCCGCCGCAGGGATCTCGGTGTACGGGCCGTCAAGTGCGCCGATGGTCTGCCACGTTCCGTCCGCGGCCCGCAACTGGACATCGGCGCGGCCCGTGGAACCGGTCGGCTGGAGAACGGTGACGGACTTCACGGAGCGCGCATCGGGGAGCCCGGCCTCCAGCGCCTCCCCGGGCTCCGGAGCGCGGGCCGCCCGGTAGACGGTGCCCGGGTCTTTGTCGAAGGCCGCCCGCAGCGAGGATCCGGCCTCGGCGGGCGGTCCTCCGGCCACCGCCCCTTCGTCGGTCGCGACGCCGAACTCCCTGACGACGAGCCAGTAGTCCTGGCTCGCGGTCGCCCGGGCCCGCACATAGCGCGCCTCGGTCCCGGCGGGCACGCTCGCGGTGACGTCCGGCCTTCCGGAGAACGCGGTGAGCTGCTGCCAGTTCTGCCCGTCGGCCGAGTATTCGAGAACCCCTTCGTGGAGATAGTCGTCACCGCTGCCGGGCTTGCCCATGGCGAGGGTGACGTCGCCGATGTCCCGCACCCGGCCCAGGTCCACGGTGATCCGGTCCCCGGCGGCGGGCGCCCCGTCGCTCCAGAAGTAGGTGGAGTCGTCGCCGTCCAGCATCCGCGCGACCGTGTTGCTCTGATAGGTGCCCAGACTGGTCGATGCGGAGGGGCGCCCGCTGACCCCGAGTATCCGGTCGTGGTCGGCGTTCGCCGCGTCGACGAACCGGTCCAGTACCCCGTCGCCGACGACGACCGGCACCTCGCGGCCGTCCAGGCCCGTATAGGTGAAGGACTTCGCCGCGGCGACCAGTGCGGGCAGTTGCTGCCGGAGCTCCCAGGCCCGCGCGCCCTGTCCGGCGCGGGCCGCCTCGACCATGCGCAGGGCGGTGCGGGTCGCGGTCGCCCAGGACTCGGTGGCGTCCAGCCAGGGGCCTGCGTCGGCGACGAAGCCCCGGTCCGGGAGGCTGCTGCGCAGCCGGGAGGGCGCGGAGCCGAGCGCGTCGAGCACCGGGGCGAGCCGGGCCGCGTCACCGGATGTCCAGTAGTCGGCGAACTCCGCCGCCAGTTCGGGTGCCTGGTCCCTGTTGAGTGCCGAGCTGTAGTTGACGTCGGCGAAGGCCCTCAGCGCCTTCTCGGTGCGGGCGTCGCCGCCCGCGTACTCCTTGAGCCCCTGGATCCATGACGCGCGGGGGTCGTACGCGGCATCGTTCCAGGCGTAGTCGGCCACCGTATGGAGCGCGGTCTTCGAGGCGTAGGGCTGGATCATCGGGTTGGCCGTGATCCCCGCCAGCTTGCCGGGCAGCCCCTTCTCCCGTCCGTTGAACGGACCGAGGAGCAGCCGGTTGGTCGCGTAGTCATTGACCGGGTAGTTGTCCCACGTCAGGATCGGGTGGCCGAAGACCGTGCGGGCGGCCTCGGCCTGCGCGACGGTCATGGTCGGCGCGACGACGCCGACGCCGGTCCACTCGACGAGGACATCAGGGTCGAGTTGTTCGGACAGCGCCTTCTTGTACGGCGAGGCGGAGACGTCGTAGTACTCGGTGGGGACCATCTGGAGCGGCTGGGCTCCCGGGTGGGTGGCGATGAACTCCTTGTTGACCCGGTTGAGGAGATAGGCCTGAGCCGCGCCCGCCGCCCCGCCGCCGGTCCCCCACTTCGCCTTGTCCTCGGCACAGTTCCAGTCGGTGTAGCTGATGTCGTCGAGCGGCACGGCGAAGGTCCGCACACCGATGTCCCAGATCGTCTGGAATTTGTCGGCGAGTGCCTTGGCGTCGGCGTCCGAGCTGTAGCAGACCGAGAGACCGGGCGAGAGTGCGTAGGTGAACTCGACATGCCGCTGGACGGCCCGGTCGGCGAGTTCCTTGATCTGGGCCAAGCGGTCGGCGGGGTAGGCGTCGCGCCACTTCGCGCGGAGATACGGGTCGTCCTTCGGTGAGTACACGTAGATGTTCATCTTGTGCTCGCCGTAGTAGTCGAGCTGGTCGAGCCGGGCCTCGTGCGACCACGGGGTGCCGTAGAAGCCCTCGATGACGCCGCGCAGTGCGGTGCCTGGCCAGTCGCGCACGGCCAGCCCGGTCACCTGGGTGCCCGGATGCTTCGCCTGCGGCAGGATCTGGCGCAGGGTCTGTGCGGCGTAGTACGTGCCGGTGCTGTCCTTGCCCGCGAGGACGATGCGTCCGGCGCCGATGCCGAGGACGTAGCCGTCGGCGGGTAGTGCGGACGGGCCGTCGAGGTGCTGGGCGGCGAGCGCGGCGGAGTCACCGACATGGACGGTGAGCCCGCTCCTGCCGGGCGTGTCACTGCGCACGACGCGCTGTGCACCGGCCCGGCGCAGCGCGCTCTCCACCACCGCGAGGGAGGGCTCGTCGGAGGTCGCGCCCGCCACCAGGGTGACGGTGGGGCTGATGGTGATCCGGTCGGACCGGCTCGTCAGGGATTGCGGGGTCGGCGTGACGACGGGGGTCCGCTCCTCCGCGGCCCCGGCCGGGTGGGCGGTCCGGGTGCCGTCGGCGGCCTGGGCGGACGGCACGGCGGCCAGCAGGCCGCCGGCGAGCAGTGCCGCCGCCGTGCCGAGCGCGGTGAGACGGGGTGGGCGAGGCATCACAGGTCCTCCATTGATCACTCATGTCACCGAAGTCGCACAACACAACGAACCCGAATTCAACATCATGACGCTTGCATGTCAATGGTCTGGACAACATCAACACGCTGACCTGGGACTTTGCATCCAGAAGCCGCAATCCTGCACGGGCGACGCGTACAGGCGGCCGCCGCATCGCAGGGTTGAATACCCCCGGGGGCATTGGTGTTAGCCTGAGGGAGCAGATACCCCCCGGGGTAAATTGAACGGAAGGAGCCGGTGTCATGTTCTTCGTCGACACCATGGAGACAGCGGGTCTCGGAAACCGCAGCTACCTGGCGGGCGGGCGACGGGCCGCCGCGGTCGTGGATCCGCCGCGCGACATCGACCGGGTCGTCGCAGCTGCGGCCCGGCGCGGCGTGCGGATCGCCCTGGTGGTGGAGACGCATCTGCACAACGACTACGTGACCGGCGGGCTGGAGTTGGCACGCGTCACCGGGGCCCGGTATCTGGTGCCTGCCGGCGCGGAGGTCTCCTTCGCCCGGGTTCCGGTGGCCGACGGCGACACCGCCGCGGTGGACGACGGTCTCACCCTGCGCGCGCTGGCCACCCCCGGGCACACCCCGCACCACACCTCGTACGTACTGGAGGAGGGCGGTCGCGCCGTCGCCGCCTTCACGGGCGGCTCACTGCTGATCGGTACCGTGGGCCGGCCCGACCTGGTGGAGCCCCGGCTCACCGCCGGGCTGGCCCGCGCCCAGCACGCTTCCGCGCACCGGCTCGCCGACGAGCTCGAAGACGCCGTTCCCGTGCTGCCGACACACGGCTTCGGGAGCTTCTGCTCCTCCTCACCCGCGGAGGGCACGACGACGACCATCGGCGACGAGCGCACGCGCAACGACGCGCTGGTCAAGGACGTGGACACCTTTGTCGCCGAACTGCTGGCCGGTCTGGACGACGTGCCCGCCTACTACACGCACATGGGACCGGCCAACGCGGCAGGACCCGCTCCGCTCGATCTGACCCCGCCCGGCACGGCCGGCGCCGAGGAGATCTCCCGGCGGCTGGCCGCGGGCGAGTGGGTGGTGGATCTGCGCAGCCGGGTGGCGTTCGCCGAGGGGCATGTCGCCGGATCGTTCAACTTCGAGGGCGACGGTCGGCTCGCGACGTATCTGGCCTGGCTGATTCCGTGGGGGAAGCCGGTCACGCTGCTGGCGAGCACCACCGCCGAGCTCGCGTCCGCGCAGCGGGAGTTGTCGCGCGTCGGCATCGACCGGCCGGTGGCCGCGGCCACCGGTGGTCCCGAGGACTGGGTGCGTGCGCCGGGCAGGCCACGGTCGTTCCGCAGGTCCGACTTCGCGGGTCTGGCCGCCGCCCGGGCGGGCGGCGAGGACCTGGTGGTTCTCGATGTGCGCAGGGACGCCGAGCGCGGCGGCGGCGTGCTCCCGGGAGCGGTGCACATCCCCGTGCACGAGTTGCCCCGGCGGCTGGGCGAGGTGCCGCCGGGCGTCGTGTGGGTGCACTGTGCGGGCGGTATGCGGGCCGCGATCGCGGCGTCTCTGCTGGACGCGGCGGGACGCGAGGTGGTGGCCGTCGACGACGGTTTCGGCGCGGCGGTGGCAGCGGGCCTGAGCCCGACGGCCCCCGACCCGTCCGCCTCCCCCGCTGCCGCGGCCTGACCCCGTGCCGCCCACATCCACATCCACATCCGCACCCGCACCCGCACCCGCACCCGCACCCGCACCCGAGGAGCGTTCTCCGTGTCTTCCCTGATGTCTTTGGCCGTCGATGTCGTGAGCGGCATGACCGCATGGGCCGCCGCGGGGCTGCCGGTGCGCGGCCGGCGCGGGGCGGCGGGTACCGTCGCGTGACCACGCTGGTCCTGGCGCTGACCGCCGGAGCGGTGGTGGGTCTGGCGCTCGGCGGCCTGGGCGGCGGAGGAAGCGTGCTCGCCGTCCCGGCGCTGATCTATCTCCTCGGCTTCACACCGGCCGCCGCCACCACCTCCGGCCTGCTCATCGTCGTCGTCACGTCCCTCACCGGCCTGGTCGCCCACGCCAGGGAGGGCCGGGTCCGGTGGCGTACGGGTGGGCTCTTCGCAGCGGCCGGAATCGTGCCGGCCGCCGTCGCCGGAGCCCTGTCCGCACGGATTCCGTCCGGGGTGCTGACGGCCGCGTTCGCCCTGCTCGCCGCGGTCGCCGCGGTGCGGATGATCCGGCCCCGGGCCGAGTCCGCGCCACCGGACGGCGTGCCCGGCGGGCGGGTCGCGCGAGCGGGTGCCGGACTCGGTGCCGTGACCGGGTTCCTCGGCGTCGGCGGCGGATTCCTCGCGGTTCCCGCCCTGGTCACCGTGGTGGCCGTCCCAATGAGCGCGGCGGTCGGTACCAGCCTGCTGGTCATCACGGTGAACTCCACGGCCGCCCTGGTCACCCGCCTCGCCACGCCCACCGCGTTGGACTGGGCGGTGATCGCCCCCTTCACGGCGACGGCGGTGCTCGGAGCCTGGGACGGGCAGCGGCTGGCCGCGAAGGTGTCCACGGCCGCACTGCAGCGGATCTTCGGTGCGGTGCTGCTGGTCGTGGCGGCGTTCATGCTCGTCGACGCCGTGGCCTGAGCCACGGCGTCGCCACCCCGGCTCAGGCCGACGAGAGAACCGGATGCCGTCGGCTCAGGCCAGTGAGAGAAAGAGCTTCTCCAGTCGCGCCCGCATCTGGTCGCGATCCGCGGGCCGGCTGTCCCCGTCGGCCATGCAGTGCTGGAGACCCGTCGCGATGATCGCGAAACCCGCCCGGTCGAGCGCACGGGAAACGGCCGCCATCTGTGTAATGACGTCCTCACAGTCCCGGCCCTCCTCGATCATCCTGATGATCCCGGCGAGCTGGCCCTGTGCGCGGCGAAGACGGTTGAGAACCGACTTCAGTTCATCGGCCGCCATGTCGAGTTCCACAAGATCCTCCTCCTGATACCCCAAGGGGTATTCTACCCGTATCGGGAAGGAGAACCCCATCCCCTCCTCACCCCCGGTGAACGAAAGGAAGCACCCCTCGTGACCAGCCCCGCCTCCCTCTCCCCCGCCCAGGCTGCCGCCCGCCTCGCGGAATTCACCGTCATCGATGTACGGGCCCCCGGCGAGTACGCCTCCGGGCACGTTCCCGGTGCTCTGAACATTCCGCTCGACCGTCTCGGCGAGGCCGTCCCCGCACTGAAGTCCGCTGCGGCCCGCGGGTCGCTGCTCATGGTGTGCGCCTCCGGTGTCCGTTCCACCCGTGCGTGCGACATTCTCGCAGCGGCGGACATCGAGGCCGTGACACTGTCCGGCGGAACCTCCGCCTGGGAGAGCGAGGGCCGCGATCTCGACCGTCCCGCCGAGGGCCGGGCGACCTGGCCGATGGAGCGTCAGGTCCGGCTCGCCGCCGGTTCGCTCGTGGTGGCCGGCCTGCTGACCGGAGTGCGCGTCCCCGCCGCGCGCTGGCTCTCCGCAGGTATCGGCGCCGGGCTCGTCTTCTCCGCCGTGACCAACTCGTGCGGCATGGCGGCGGCCCTGTCGAAGCTCCCGTACAACCGGGCCCCGCACACGGCCACGAACCTGGCAGCGACGCTCGACACCCTTCAGCGCTGACCTGCCGCGTTGAGGGGAGGAGCCGGCCGAGCACCTGCGCGGCCGGCTCCTCGTTTCGGCCGGCTCCTCGTTTCGGACGGCCTCTCGTTTCGGACGGCCTCTCGTTTGGGCCGCCTCCTCGTTTCGACCGGAACGGATCAGAGTTCGTCCCTGACGAGCGCGAGCAGCCGGTCCAGTACGCGAGGTCCGCCCGCGCGCAGCCCGTCGTGCTCGAACTCGTTGGTCACCCAGGTACGCAGCCCGCGGATCGACTCCGCCGTACGCAACGCGTGCCCGGTGTCGACATACATGTCGTCGTGGTAGACGGCAGCGGCGACCGGCACCTCGTTGGCGGCCAGGCGCTCGGCGTCGTACAGCGGCTCCCAGCCGGTACGGGAGGCCAGAAGTTCGGCGGTCTCCCGCAGCGGACGCAGCGCCGGATCCACGTCGAAGTGCCAGGGGTGGATGCTCTCTCCGGTGAAGAGGACGGGGCCGTCCCCCTTGAGCGCCGCGGCCGCGTCGAACTGCGGGAATTCGGCACGCACCCGCTCGGCGGCCCAGCCGGTGGGCTGCTCGCCCTGGCCGTAGATCGCCTCGTGCATCAGCGCGTACAGCGGATGCCCGGCGAAGGAGTTGGCGGTGCGCATGCCCTCCTGGAAGGTGTCGGAGAGTTCGGTGCCGGTCGGCGTGCGGACGAAGGCGTTCTCCAGCAGGTAATGCAACTGGTGGCTGCCGTTGCCGCTGCCCAGCATGATGCCGAGGGACTGGAACCCCTCGGGCGTCAGACGGTGTCCGGCGCTTTCCGGGCGGTGCTCCGCGAGGTGAGCGGTGATCTCCCGGGCGCGCTCGACGTCCTGCGGGTACCGGGCGTAATGGGCGGCGACCTTGCGCTCGATCCGCGGGTAGGCGGCCCGGTAGACGTCGTCGGCGTGTGCGTCGAGTGAGGGCAGTCCACCGGTGATGAGGACCTTGCTGAGCCCTTCGGGGGCGGCCGACAGATAGCGGACAGCACAGAAACCGCCGAAGGACTGGCCCAGTACCGTCCACGGTTCGCCGCCGGTCAGCTGCCGGCGGATCAGCTCGCAGTCGCGCACGATGCTGTCGGAGCGGAAGTGGGCCAGATAGTCGGCCTGCTCGCGCGGGCCGCCGCGCAGCGGCAGCGTCTGGCGGTTGGCCGGGGTGGACAGGCCGGTGCCGCGCTGGTCGAGAAGCAGCACCCGGAACTCCCGCACGGCACGCCCCAGCCATGCCTCCGTGCCGATGAAGCGCCGGGCACCGAAGCCGGGGCCACCCTCCAGATAGAGCAGCCAGGGCAGTTTCTCGCCGGTCCTGCCGCTCGCCACGGCCTCCCGGCCGAAGACCTCGATCCGCTCACCGTTCGGATCGGTGTGATCGAGCGGGACCGTGAAACAACGGTCGGTGAAGACGATGCCGGGGTGCCGGTAGCTGGTCACAAGGTGCTCCTGGTTCAGATGTTCCCCGCACAGTTCAGCACACGGCTGCGACACGGCCGGCCGCGGCCCGTATGCGGCCCCGCTGCCCCGCTGCCCCGCTGCCCCGCTGCCCCGCTGCCCCGCTGCCCCGCTGCCCCGGGGACGGTCTCACGCAGGAGCGCGGTCGATGGACGCATGGAGGGGCGGGGCGCGCCGCGGCCTCCGGCCAGGTGCTGCCCTACTGTCCTCGCCGGTAGCTGCTGCCGTCCTTGGGCCGGACCAGCAGGCCGGCGACGACGAGGTAGCGGCGCAGGGCCGAGCAGTCCTCGTGCACCGTGAGCAGAGCCTCGTTGACCTCACGCTCGGTGTAGACCCGGTCCGGCTCGAAGAGCGTCTCGGCGAGGTGGACCAGCAGTTGTTCACGGCGGGCCTGTTTACGGGGGATCGCCGTCAGTCGGCCGTGCGAGAAAAGCGCCGCGACCTGGTGCGAACCGCGTGCGTCGTTGTCGGACATGGCAGGCAGCGTCGCATGCGCCCGGCCTGCGGGCAACGTGTTTTCGCCGCGTCCGCAGGCCGGATGCCCGCTGCCCGCTGCCCGCTGCTGGGTCCGCCCTCCAGGACCCTCCCGATGCCCGATGCCGGATGCCCGACAGCCCAGTCCCCGTCCAGGAACCCTCCGGGCGTGAGACGCCCTCGTCCGCGCGCCGCCCGCACCCGTACGGTGTGATCAACCATCCCTGTGGGTGATCACTCGCCCCTGCGAAGAAGGCGGTTTCGCATGTCCCTGTTCGATCTGCCCCTCGACGAGCTGCGCGACTACCGCAGCCGTTCGGTGGAGCCCGAGGACTTCGACGCGTTCTGGTCGAAGACCCTCGACGAAGCCCGCAGCCACGAGCTCGACGCCCGGTTCGAGCTGCGCACGGACACAGGGCTGACGACCGTCGACGTCTACGACGTGACGTTCGCGGGCTTCGGCGGGCACCCGGTCAAGGGCTGGTTCGTCATCCCGGCGGGCACTACCGAACCGTTGCCGGTGGTCGTGGAGTTCATCGGCTACGGCGGCGGGCGGGGCCTGGCCCACACCCATCTGCTCTGGGCGTCCGCCGGTTTCGCCCACTTCGTGATGGACACGCGGGGACAGGGCAGTGGCTGGCTCGCCGGTGACACCGCCGACCCGGTGGGCAGCGCACCGTCGTTTCCCGGATTCATGACCCGGGGGATCGAGGATCCCCACGCGTTCTACTACCGGCGGGTGTTCACCGACGCGGTCCGTGCGGTGGAGGCGGCGCGCTCGCATCCGCTGACCGACGCCGGGCGCACCGCGGCCGTCGGTGTGAGTCAGGGTGGCGGGATCACGCTCGCCGTCGGCGGGCTGATACCGGATCTCGCGGCCATCGCGCCGGACGTCCCGTTCCTGTGCGACTTCCCCCGCGCACTCACCGTCACCAACCGTGACCCGTACCGCGAGGTGGGCAACTACCTCAAGACGCACCGGGGCCGGGCCGAGCAGGCCCGGGCCACGCTGTCGTACTTCGACGGGGTGCACTTCGCGGCGCGCGGCCGGGCACCGGCGCTCTTCTCGACGGCCCTGGAGGACATGACCTGCCCGCCCTCGACCGTCTTCGCCGCCTTCAACGCCTACGCCCACCAGGACAAGGCCATCGAGGTGTACGACTTCAACGACCACGAGGGCGGCGGGCCGTTCCAGCAGGCCGCGCAACTGGGCTGGCTGCCCGGGAAGCTGACGGCCTGACCTCGCGAGGGATCCCGTCCTCCGGTCGTGTTCCCTCCGGGGACGCGCCGGGCTGAGGCGGCGTCGCCGTTCTTCCGGCAGCGGCGATCGCATGACGAGCGACCACACCGCGCGGCGAACGGTCGTCCCGCCGAGCACCGGGCCTTCCCCCAGCGCCGGCGGCGCGCCACGGGCCCGATCGGAACGGCGAGGACCAGCCCGGGGAGGCGCGGCCGTGCATCCGGTCCGCGCCTCCCGGACGGCCGTCAGTGCTGCTCGGCCGCCGGTTCCAGGACGAAGACGGGAATCTTCCGGTCGGTCTTGCGCTGGTAGTCGGCGTAGTCGGGGAACGCCTCGACCGCGCGCTGCCACCACACCGCCTTCTCCTCGCCGGTGACCTCGCGGGCGTTCATGTCCTGGCGAAGCGGGCCGTCCTGCAGCTCCACCCTGGTGTCGGCCACGATGTTGTGGTACCAGACGGGGTGCTTGGGAGCACCACCCTGCGAGGCGACCACGGCGTACGTGCCGTTGTGCTCGACCCTCATGAGCGGGGTCTTTCGGATCTTGCCGCTCTTGACCCCTCGGGTGGTCAGGATGATGACCGGCATCCCCCGCATCGTCGTCCCCTCCGTACCGCCGGAACTCTCGAACAGCTCGACCTGATCGCGGACCCACTGTGCGGGGCTCGGCTCGTACTCACCCTGGAGAGGCATGGCATCTGTCCCATCGTCGAATTTCGGATACACGGGTGTTCGGACACGCGGACAGGCGGACACGCGGGAGTCGGTGCGTCCGGCTGCTGCGAGAACTCTTTCATCATCGTGCCCGCCCGGGGCCGGACGGATCCGCGTGTCCGTACCTTCGCCGAGGGGTGGGTCGTCGACCTCGTCGACGTCACCCCGAGGGCCCGCTGGATCACAGCACGCTCTGCGTCAGAACAACTGCGCCGGTGGCTCGGTGAGGAGTTCCAGCAGCCAGCGGGCGCTCTCCGCCTCACCTGCCCCGCCCACACTGTCCGACGCTCCGGGGAAGAGACGCCCCCAGGAGCAGGCGCGACCGAGAGCGCCGAGCCGCCACGCCGGACCCACGGCACGCCGCAGTTCCGCCTTCGTGCGGCCGTTCTCCTCCCACGGTTCCAGGTAGGCGTCCCGCAGCCGGGGCAGCACCTCGGGCCCGAACCGCTCGCGGGCCGCACGGGCGGGGACCAGAAAACTGCAGAAAGGATGGGTGATGAGCGCGTCGCCCCAGTCGAAGAACGTGAAGCGGCCCGGCGCGGGCGCGAAGAGCTGGCCGTCGTGCAGGTCGGAGTGGTCGAGCGCATCGGCGATGCCCACGGCCGACAGCTCCTCGCACCACTCCACGACGCGTGGCCGCAACCCGTGCAGCGCCTGGCGCCCCGCCTGATCGAGGGCGGTGTTCCCGTCGACGACCCGGTCGAAGATCTCGGGGAGCACGGCGGTGCGCGCGCTCGGGACACCGAGCAGCTCGATGCTCCCGGTGTACGGCAGAAGTGTGCGTTGCATCCCGGCGTACTGGCGCAGCGGCTCTTCCCAGGCACGCGGGTCGACCGGGGCACGAACCGAGTTGAGCACGTCCCTGAAGAGCGCGCCGCCCTCCGGGAGCAGCGACCAGCCGCGGCCGGTGTCGACGGCGAGCGGCTTCAGCACGTACTCGGGTACCCAGTGGGCCAAGGCCTCGGTCAGTCCCGCCTCGAAGGCGCCGGCAGGCGAGTTGGCCTTGAACCAGACGGCGTCGCGCCCCTCGACGGGGGTCCGGACCAGCACGGACCACGGCCGGAGCCTCACCCTGCGCTGCCCGGTCCCCCGCAGCCCCTGCGCGGCGAGGCCGTGCCGCACCCACCCGAGGGCTGCTTCCCGCCACTCCTCCTGTTCCCAGGGAGTCACCGCGTCCGGGTACTGGCCGCGGTCCACGATGTCCGGCGCGTCTCGTCGCATCGTGCCATCCCACCACCGCAGCTGCCGGGGCTGCATCTGGTTTGTCCGGCGCGTGCGAGGAGGCGCGGGTCGGCGTCGCACGCGCCGGTCGCCCTCGTACAGGAGGCACAGACACCGGAACCACCAAATCCGTTACGCCGTTTCGCTGTTGACCGACCGTCCGTGACCTTCCCGACCCGCACACCCCTCCGCCAGGAAACACCTTCCCGTGCGAACCCTCGTTGTTGATCAACACCTTGAGCGATTGCGGATGGCATAGGTGAAGATCTGGCCATGAGTACCTCTTCGCAGTCGCCGGCCGACAGACTCCAGACGGACCAGCCGCACTCGGCACGCGTGTGGAACTATCTCCTGGGCGGCAAGGACAACTACGCCGTCGACCATCAGATGGGCGACATGATCCTGAAGGCGTTCCCGGACTTCGCAGCCATCGCCCGGCTCCAACGGTCCTTCCTCTCCCGTGCGGTGCGCTTCCTGACCGCGGAGGCGGGCATCCGTCAATTCCTCGACATAGGCACGGGTCTGCCGACGGCCGACAACACGCACGAGGTGGCCCAGCGCGTGGCACCGGAGTCCCGGATCGTGTACGTCGACAACGACCCACTGGTCCTGACCCATGCCCGTGCCCTGCTCACCAGCACCCCGGAGGGCGCCTGCGCGTACATCGACGCCGATGTCAGGGACGCCGACGCGATCCTCGCCCGGGCGGCCGAGACGCTGGACTTCAGCCGGCCGATCGGGCTGACCATGCTGGGGATCATGGGGCAGCTCCCCGACGAGGACAATCCGTGGGCGCTGGTCGACCGGCTGGTGGCCGCGCTCCCGGCAGGAAGCTACCTGGCCCTGAGCGACGGCACGAACACGAGCGACTCGCTGAACCAGGCGGTCGCCTCGTACAACGTGAACTCGGCCAGCTCGTATCACCTGCGCAGTCCTGAACGGATCGCCGACTTCTTCCACGGTCTGGAGCTGGTGGAGCCGGGTGTCGTCAGGACATCGGCCTGGCGCCCCGACCCCGGCCAGAACCCGACCGACTCCCTGCAGGGCCATGCGGTGAGCGGCGTCGCGCTCAAGGTCTGAGACGACCGGGGTCCTCCGGAGCCGGGGTGCGGTTCGCGACCTCGGTTCCGAAGGACCGGCTGGAAGGGGCACGGGCACGGGGTACGGGTACCGGGTACGGGAGCCTGTCCGGCTCCGCCCGGAGAGACAACGGGCCCGCTTCGAGGACGGGTTGGTCTACCGGCGCTCCAACGCGCCCCTGACGAAGGCCGCCTGCCCCGCGTGCTGCAGATCGTCCGCGATGACGCTGATCAGTCGGACCCCGAGGCTGACCGGCGGCGACCATGCCTCGTCGACGATGCGGTTCAGCGCTCTGCCGTCGAGATCACTGATGAATTCGAGCGTCTGCTCATGGACGTCGTCGTAGTAGCCGAGCAGCAGTTCGGGCGAGCCCACCCGCACGGCTGCCACATCCGCGCTGCTGTGTCCGTACCCGGTGGCGTCCTTCGCGAAAGGCAGGTCGAAGCGGGAGGCCCAGTCCCGTGTGAACCAGACCTGCTCGATTCCTGCCGCGTCCGCGACATGGTCGTCCTGGATCCGAGTGAGGTGCCACACGAGCCACGCGATCGTGTTCGCTCCGCCGTCGAGGCGGACGTGGAGGTCGGCGGGCGAGAGGCCCTCGACCGCCGAGTGCACCGTCTCCTGGACGCGAGTGAACGCGTCCGTCAAAAGGTCAGCACTGTTCATGCACTCAACCTTCTCCGCTCTCGCGCCTCCCGCCCGCCATCGACACGCGCCGCAGCCGACGGGGCATTCGGTCACCGCCCCTGCCGCGCTGGGCAATTCGGCGTCACGCCCGACGAACGCGGGGTGGGACGTCGGCTGACGGCACGCTCCTCCGGGGCCGTCACGCTCCGTGGACCTCACGCTGTCCTGGCCGTCGCCACGCGGACAGGGCCGAGAGAGACAGAGGGGCGATCACGCAGTCAGTTCCGCGATCCGGGCCAGTCGGCGCAACGAGTCCAGCAGGGCCGCGCGGTCGTAGGTGCTCGTGGTGACCAGCACCTCGTCCGCTCCGGTCTCCTCGATGGCCGTTCCGAGCGCCGTGAGCACGTGGTCCTCCGTGCCGTGGAGGTGGCCGCGCAATCCGTTCTCGTAGAGGCCGCGCTCCTTCTCCGTCATGGTCAATGCCTCAACCCGCTCGGCGGGGACGAGCGGTGGGAACACGCCATGGGTCCGGGAGTACGCCATGGACCACGCCTCCGGTATCAGGAGACGCCGGGCCTCGTGCCGGCTCTCGGCGATCGCGATCGTGCCCGACACGACCACGTAGGGTCCTGCGGCCCAGGGCGAGGGACGAAACTCCCGGCGGTAGCGTTCCACCGCCCTCAGCAGCTTGTCACGGCTGCGGAGATCCCCGACGACCAGCGGGAGCCCGGCCGCCGCGGCGATCCCGGCCCCTTCTCCGGTGGCCAGCACGAAGGGAGGGATGCGCAGGCCCTCGGCGGGCCGGGCATGGACCTGCGGGTGGGCACGTTGCGTGCCGTCCAGCCAGCCGAGCAGCTCGGCGAGTTGCGCGGCGAAGTTCTCCGCGTCGGACCTGTCGCGGCCGAGTGCCCTGCGGATGCCGTCGGTGAATCCGACCGAGCGGCCGAGACCCATATCGATCCGGCCCGGGAACAGTGCCTCAAGCACCCCGAACTGCTCGGCCACCACGAGCGGTTGATGATTGGGGAGCATCACACCGCCCGTGCCGACCCGGATGGTGGACGTGGCCGCGGCGACAGCCGCGGCCAGCACGGTCGGCGCCGAGCCGGCGACGCCGGGCACGCTGTGGTGTTCGGACACCCAGAACCGGTGATAGCCGAGCGCCTCGACCTCCTGGGCGAGGCGCACGGTGTCCCGCAGTGCCTCGGGAGCGTCGTACCCCTCACGGGTACGGGAGCGGTCGAGCACGGAGAACCGGGTGGACGCGATCACAGAACTCACACCCCTGTTCAACGTCCGGCCCGCGCCATGATTCCCCCGGCCGCCACGGAGTCGACATGCGCAACCCCCGGGCGGTGTCGCTCAGGGGCTGCGTGTCGGCTGCGCGCTCACGGCCGCGAAGTGCAGTCGGCGGGGCGTGCGTCCCCGACCCTGCGGCACTACTGCATGGGGTAGATGTCCCCGCTCGCCATGCAGCTGACCTGCTCGCTCTCCGATTCGATCCTGCGGGCCTTGTCCTTCAGGCGTTGACGTTCCTTGGGGTCGGTGGTGCGCTCGGCCGCTTCGTTGAGGTCCTTCGCCTTGGCACGCATCTCCCTCACGCGACCGCGATATTCATCTGACTCGCTCATGATCACTCCTTGGGTCTGCGGGCGGAGCGCGCCCACCGCACATCCGGCGCACGCGAGCGGCGTACTCCGGGCGGTCACCCACCGTTGCGCCCTGCGTCGCAGGGCAACCTCCACCGGACCGGCGTTCGGTGTGGCCGACGCCGCTCGGACGCGGCTTCCCCTCCAGAGTAGGCAGGATGCGGCTGACGTGGGCGCTCGCCGTGCTCCCGTCCTGGGGAAATGCCTGCCGGTCCCGGGGTATCGCCTGCCTGCGCCGGCCGCCGGCCGTCAGCTCCGGGACCGCCGCCATGGACACCGCCGGGAACACCGTGACGAGGGCGCTCCCGCCCAGCGGGCGTCCGCGCACAGGAAGCCGAGCCCGATCCCGAGCATCCAGGAGTCCTTGGCCAGGGCAATGCCGTTCTGGGTGGGCCGCAGGCTGCCGGACTCCCGCATTCCCGGAACCCGCAGGTACAGACCCAGCAGGCCGCCGGAGAACCCGGTCAGCGCCAGCCCGGCCACCCGGGTGGGCACGAAGGGGGCGAGCAGGGTCGTGCCGACCGCGATCTCCGACAGGGCGAGCAGCCGGGTGAACCGCCTCGCCTCGATCTTCTTGAGGAACGGGTAGGCGACACAGGCCATGCCGTGCACGCCCTGAGCCGTCTCTTCGTCCGCTTTCAGCTTGCCCAGGCCGGAGTTCAGGATGAACGCACCGGTGGCAAGGCGCGGGGCCACGTCGCGCGGTTCGAGCATCGTCCTCATGAGCGCCTCCGTCGATCGGATCATCGGCCCCTCGTCGAGCTCAAGGGCCGTCACGTAATCCCTGGCGGGCGTGCGACGACAGCTACGGCACCTCGCCGCGCCGCCGGGACGCCCGCATACTCCCAGTATGCGAACGTTCCTCCGCCTTGAGCCCTCGCCACCTTGAAGGCCCAGGTCAAACGGCTGGTGTGCTCGATCCTTGGGGTACACGGGGGCGTGGATGTCGTTGTCCAGACCGCGGAAGCCCAGGTCGGCCAGGGCGCCGAGGCCGGCGGCCCGCGGTGAGCCAGGATGTGGTCGTGACGGCAGCGGTGTTGTCGTGGGTGCGCCCGGGCCGGGCGGCCGATATCCGGATCAGGCAACCTTTCTCGTCGGTCAGAGCAAGGAAGTGCAGGCCATGCCTGCGGTGGATGCCGGAGTGGTTCCGCCGGTCGCCCCTTCCGGTGCTGTGGTCATGCCGCCAGGCGGGTGCCGCGGCGCCAGATGGCGCGGGTGTTGAGGGTGTCGCTGATGTTGCTGGTCGGGTCGCCGTCGACCAGGAGAAGGTCGGCGCGGAGTCCCTCGGCGATGCGGCCCCGGTCGCTGAGGCGAAAGCGGCGGGCTGTGGTCGCTGTGGCCGCGCGCAGGGCCCGAGCAGGTGTGAGGCCGGCTGCCACCAGGTATTGCAGTTCGTGGTGCAGGCTCGCTCCGTGTGCCAGGCCCCCGAAGAACGTCTCGGGCATGGAGACGTCGGTGCCGGCCAGCACGTCGACGCCGGCGTCGTCCAGTGCGCGCACGGTGGCGTACACGTCGTCGAGCTTGCCCTGCGGGTAGCGGTTGTAGCTGGAGCGCAGGGTCTGGTCCCACTTGCTGTCGAGGCGTGCGGCGACCCGGGGGTCGTCGGCGAGTTCGCTGCCGGTGATTCCCGTCATCGAGGCATTGAGAGTGATGCAGGGAATGACGAACATGCCCGCGTCCTTGATGAGACCGATGATCTCGGCGGTGTGCGGCTGGTCCATGAACACGTGGGTGACGCCGTCGATGCCGGCTTCGACGGCCATCCTGGTGGCCTCCACGGTCAGCGCGTGGGCCACGGTAAGGGCGCCGTACCTCTTGGCTTCGGCCACACCGGCGTTCACGGTGGCCTGGTCGAGCGCGGGCAGCCCGGGGTGCCCTTCCACGCTGCCGTCGTCGATCATGAACTTGATGAAGTCGGATCCCCGGGCAAGGAGCTGGGGCACGAAAGCGGCCGCTTCCTCAGGGGTGGAGGAGAACGGCATCAGGGGCATCACCGGGGGGAGATCCCACTTCGGCCGGAAGCCTTCGGGCATCAGCTCGCTCGGGTGACCACCGGGCGGTGTGAGGGCAAAGCCGGAGGAGCGGACGTCAGCCAGGGTGTCGTCGTCGGTGATGAGCCCCCGATTTTCCCGGGTGTTCATCCCCTGCATCTCCAGTTCGGTCGTCACCCCGAACCGCAGGGCGAGCGCCAGGGAACCCGGGGCGGAGTGAACGTGGGCGTCGATGAGTCCCGGCAGCAGTGTGGCGCCGCTGCCGTCGACGATCTCGCTGTCACGAGGGGCGTCGCCACCGATACGGGCGATCCTCCCGCCGTCGATGACCACGGTGCGCACGCCCACCGTCTTCTCTCCGTCGAAGATCTGCGCGTTGGTGATCGCGGTGAGCGCCATAGCGGGCCGCCTCTTTCCTCACTCGTTCAAGATTTACATACCTGATGCTATGCACTTATCGGATGGTATGCAAATGCGCAGACCCGGCCTAGACTCGGCCGCATGAGCAGCGCATCCTTTTCCGAGCAGCCCTCCGACGACCTGGCGCTGGACCAGATCGGCCCGGCGCTGTCACGTCTGCGACGACGCGCACCGGCATCGAGCAAGGACCTCTCTCGCAACCTTGTACTCAATGTGATCGCCGACGCGCCGGGCGAGACGACCGTCGGTGGCCTCGCCGCCGAGATGGGCGTCGCCCAGCCGGTGGCCAGCCGGACCGTCGCTGCCTGCATAGAGGAGGGGCTGCTGCGCCGGACGGCGTCCCAGTCCGACGGACGCCGCACCGTGCTCGAACTCACCGAACACGGCGAGGCCGAACGCAACCGCTTCGCCGCGGAACAGCGCAAAGCGTTCCAGGAGATCACCGCCGCCTGGTCGCCGGAGGAGCGGATCCAGTTCGCACGCCTCTTGGCTCGATACGGAGCTGACGCCACCGCGTGGTCCAGGGAACGGGCGGCAAGCCGCGGCTGAACACGCAGCGCCCCGGCACCGCGTCTGACGCCGCACGCTGATCCACCAGTGATGACGGGACAGCCCTTGTAGCCAGAAGCGGGCGGGAGCGCTCCACCGGGAATCCGCATCGCCTGGTGTGACCCGCGCGAGCGGGAAACGCGCTTGCCGCCCGGCCACGCGCGCGGATTTGCCTCGACCCGCCGATACGGCCTGTCGCCCCGACCTGCCCGGACGGCCCGGCGGCACAGCCCGTCGCCGCAACCCGCCCGTACGGCCCGACCACACGGCCCGTCACGTAGCGACGGCTCCCTTCTCAGCATCCTCTCAGCGGTGCCCGCCCAGGCTGGTGGTGTGACCGGGGACGACCAAGCGCCTCCGCATCGGGAAAAGAGAGCCTTCACGCTGGGAAAAGGGGGATTTCATGGCCTCCCATACCGTCACCTTGCCCGCCCCTCAGTCCGGCGGTCATACCGCCCGAGGCATCGCGGGCACCGTGGGCAGGCTGAACCACTTCTTCGAGAACGCCTGCGACCGCACACCTTCCGCCGTGGCGGTCGAATGCGGATCGCACCGGCTGACCTACTCCGCACTCGACGCCCGGGCCAATCAGGTCGCCCACCGTCTGCGCCGCCTCCACATGGGCCCGGGAAGCCGCGTGGCGCTCCTGATGCCCCGGTCCCCGGACATGTACGCGTGCCTGCTGGGCGTCTGCAAGACGGGGGCGGCTTTCGTGCCGATCGACCCCGAAGCGCCGCCCGAGCGGGTCGACTTCATACTCCGTGACGCGGGCGCCGCCGCGCTTCTGACCACGTCCGCCCTCTCGGCCGGCGCCTCCTGGGCGGGGCCGGGCCGAGTGTGCCCGGTGATCGATGTGGACACGTGCGCCGGAGACCTCGCGCGGCTGCCGTCCTCGCGTCAGGACGCCGCGGACCGGGACGGCCCCGACGACGATCCGCTCGCGTACGTCATCTACACCTCGGGATCCAGCGGCCGGCCCAAGGGTGTGGAGATCGCCCAGTCGAGCATCTGCAACTTTCTGCGCGTCGTGTCGCCGGTCTACGACGTCCGCCCGCAGGACCGGGTGTACCAGGGCATGAGCATTTCGTTCGACTTCTCCATCGAGGAGATCTGGCCCACCTGGGCGGCGGGTGCCACGCTCGTCGCCGGGCGGACCGGCGCGGGACGGCTCGGCGCCGAACTCGCCGATTTCCTCCAGGAGCGCGACATCACCGTCCTGTACTGCGTGCCGACGCTGCTGGCGACGATCCCGCGCGAGCTCCCGCGGATACGCAGCGTCGTGGTGGGCGGTGAAGCGTGCCCCGCCTCGCTCGTCGAGCGGTGGAGCAGGCCGGGACGGCGCATCCTGAACACGTACGGGCCGACCGAGACCACGGTCACGGCGACCTGGCAGGAGCTTCTGCCGGGCCGCCCGGTGACCATCGGCCGCCCGCTGCCGACGTACTCGGTCGTCCTCCTCGACGCACTCCTCCGCCCCGTGCCGCACGGCGCCGTGGGTGAGATCTGCCTGGGCGGCCCCGGCCTCGCCCGTGGCTATGTGCGCCGACCGGACCTGACCGCCGACCGCTTCGTCGGACACCCCATGGCGCCGGGCGACGGCCGCCTCTACCGCACCGGGGACCTCGGCAGGCTGACCGACGACGGGGAGATCGAGTACCTCGGCCGGACCGACGCGGAGGTGAAGATCCGCGGCTACCGCGTGTCGCTGGACGAGATCGACAACGTGCTGCTGGAGGAGCCGGGCGTGGCCCAGGCGGCCACCACCCTCGTGACCCGCCGCAACGGGCACGACGACGATCACGTCCTCGCGGCCTACGTCGTGCCCACCCGGGACGGCACGGTCTCCGACGACGCCCTCGTCACCCACCTGCGCGCGCGTCTGCGCCGCTCGCTGCCCGCCTACATGGTGCCGTCGGCCCTGGACTTCCTGGACCGGCTGCCGGTCATGCCGAGCGGCAAGGTCGACCGCGCACGACTGCCCGCGCCGAGCGGCCGCCGGCTCACCGGAACCGACCGCGTGGTGCCGGCGCGCGGACCGCTGGAGACCGGGGTGCGGGACGCCTGGGCGCAGGCTCTCGGGATGGCCCCGGAGGAGTTGTCGGCGGAGGCCGACTTCTTCACCGACCTCGGCGGTCACTCCCTGCTCGCCGCCCGCGCCGTGTCGCTGTTGCGCGACAACGGCGGCGGGAGCGGCCCGACCTTGCGCAACCTGTACGAGAACCCGACCGTCCGCACGTTCGCGGCACGGCTGCGCGCCTCGGCGGACACCCCCCGCACGCGGGAGCGGCCCCGCCCCGCGCCCATCCGCCACGGCAGCGCACGCGTCGCGCGCGCGGGTCTGGCCCAGGCCGCGGCGCTCTACGGAATGCTCTTCCTCCTCACCGGACCGGTGGCCGTCACCTACGCGCTGCTCCACAGCCGCACATCGGGCGGACAGATCATGCCGACGATCGCCGTGTTCGGCGCTTACGTCGCCGTTCGCTGGCTCCTCCCCGTCGCCCTCGCACGACCGCTGGCGGCAGGCATCGAGCCCGGCCGGTACCCGCTGTGGGGAACGGTCTACGTACGCATCTGGGTGCTGGACATGCTGCTGCCCTGGATCAGCCCGCTGCGGATGCTCAGCGGCTCCCCGCTGATGGGCCCCTACCTGAGGCTGCTCGGCGCGCGAATCGGCCCCCGCACCACCTTGTCGAGCGCCCTGGTCGGCCTGCCCGCACTGCTGCGGGTCGGCGCCGACGCCACGATCGGCTACGGCGTCACGCTGCGCCCCTGGCAGGTCGCCGACGGCTGGGTCACGGTCGCCCCGATCACCGTCGGCGAGCGGGCGTACGTCGGCGCCAACGCGGTCCTCGAACCCGGCGCCTGCCTCGGCCCGGGTTCGGCACTCGGCGAGCAGTCCGTCGCGGGCCCGGACGAGGCCGTTCCGGCCGGCGGGCGGCGCGCCGGCTCGCCCGCACGCCCGGTCGACGCACTGTCCCCGGCCGTCGAGACGATGCTGCGGCGCCGAGGTGAACCGGACCGCTGGCAGCCGCGGCACCTGGTCGGCGCCGTGCTGGGCCTGCTCGCCCTGGAAACGGTCGCGATCGCCTCGGCCCTGCCGAGTGTCGTCCTGTTCTGGTGGGCCTGGCTGCACGGCGGCATGGCCGCCGGGCTGGCCGCCACCGCACTGTCCGGCCCGGTCTTCGTGGTCACGGTCTGTCTGATCACCGCCGTCGGCAAGCGGGCCGTCCTGCCGAGAACACCCCCGGGAATCCACCCGGCACGCTCGGCGCTCGGCGTACGCAAGTGGATCGCGGACAAGCTGCTGGAGCAGAGCCTCACCTTGACCAATTCGCTCTACGCCACGCTCTACACCGCCCCGTGGCTGCGGACACTCGGCGCTCGCATCGGGCGGAACGCCGAGGTCTCCACCGCGGCGCACATCGACCCCGACCTGCTCACGCTGGGCGACGGCAGCTTCGTCGCCGACTTGGCCGGCGTCGGTGTCGCCGCCTATGCGGGCGACCGCATGGCGTTCTCCCCCACCGAGGTCGGTAAGCGCGCGTTCGTGGGCAACTCGGCGCTCGTTCCGGCCGGATCGAGCATCGGCTCGGGCAGCCTGATCGGTGTGGGCACGGTGCCGCCCACGGACCGTGTGCCCGGGGACAGCACCTGGCTGGGATCGCCGGCGCTGCGGCTGCCCGTCCGTCAGGACAGCGGGTCGTTCCCGGAGGAACTGACCTTCCGGCCGACGCGCGGCGCCGTGCTCGGCCGCTTCGCCATCGAGTTCTTCCGCGCCGCCATGCCCGCCTCGGTGCTCACCACCAGCGCCTACCTGTATCTGCTGGCTCTGTCCGGCGTCGCCCGCATGACGCAGCCGCTGGTGACGCTGCTCGTGTCGCCGTTCTTCGCCATGAGCGCGTCGGTGGCTGTCATCGGGTACTGCGCGCTGGCCAAGTGGGTGGTCGTCGGGAAGTACAGGCCGCGCGTCGAGCCCCTGTGGAGCCTGTTCGTGAGGCGTACGGAGTTCGTCACCGGCCTGTTCGAGGCCGCTGCGGTCCCCGCGGCCGTGGGTGCCATGGTGGGGACGCCGTTCCTGCCGCCGGTGCTGCGCCTGCTCGGTGCCCGTATCGGACGGCGCACCTGGATCGGAACCACGTACCTCACCGAGTTCGACCTGGTGGAGGTGGGCGACGACGCCGCGATCGGCATGCAGGTCTCGCTGCAGTCCCATCTCTTCGAGGACCGTGTGATGAAGATGTCCACGCTGTCCGTCGGCGCCGCCGCGAGCATCGGCTCCCGGTCGGTCGTGCTCTACGACACGGTGGTGGGCGCCGACGTCCGGCTCGGAGCACTGTCGCTGGTCATGAAGGGCGAGCGGCTGACACCGGGAACGAGCTGGCAGGGGCTACCCGCCGAAGGACTCGCCACGACGGCCGGGGTACGTGCGCCCGCCGGACCGATGAAGTCCACGCAGTGAGGCAGCCATGGCACACTCCCCGACGTCCACCGGGCGCCACCCCCTCGCACTCGTCTACCGCGGACCGGCCTCGCTGCCCGGATGTCCCGAGGCCGTCGCCGGTCTCCTGCGGTCCGGCCCGTGGCCTTTCGAGGTCCGCTTCACCGGCCCGGACGAGGTAATTCCGCTGTCGGCCGACTCCCTGTCCCGCGCCGTGCTGTACGCCCAGCCCGGCGGGGGCACTCTCTCCTCCGCCTACCGGAAGCTGCGGTGGCAGCGCCGGGCGATCCGCCGCTACGTCCGCGACGGCGGACGCTATCTGGGCTTCTGCCTCGGCGGCTATCTCGCCGGGGCCACCCCGGGCTTCGGCCTCCTCCCCGGCGACACCGCCCGGTACATCTCCTCCCTCGGAGCAAGCGTCGACAACGAGGACGACACCGTGGTGCAGGTGACCTGGCGGGGCCGGCCGCGCACCGTGTTCTTCCAGGACGGCCCCCTCTTCGTCCTCGACCAGAACGCGGACGCGACCGTCCTGGCCACGTACGACAACGGCACCCCCGCCGCACTCGTGACCCGGTTCGGCAGCGGCCGCGTGGCGGTCACCGGGCCGCACCCGGAGGCCGTGGACGACTGGTTCACCGACCACGGCCTGCCGATCCACGACACCCGTGACCTGGGCCTGGACCTGGTGGAGGCGGTGATGGGGGAATGACCGCGCAGGCCGTGCTGTGGCTGGTACGCGCCGATCCCCCGGTTCCGCCGACGTCTCTGAACGCCGGTGAACGGCGCAGGGCCCGCACCCTTGCCGGGGTGACGGAGCGTGACCGGTATGTGGCCGCGCACACCGCGCTGCGCCGTCACCTCGCCGCGCGGCTCGGTGTCCCGCCCCCGCAGGTGGCGCTCACCCGGGAGCGGTGCCCGGTGTGCGGCGCCCCGCACGGCCGGCCCGCGGTCGTGGGCGGCAGCCCGCACTTCTCGCTGGCGTACAGCGACGACCTCGCTCTGGTCGCGGTGGCCGACACGCCCGTCGGCGTCGACATGGAGCGCATTCCGCCGCCCGACGTCGTGGACGGGCTCATCCCTCACCTGCATCCCCGGGAGCGGGACGAGCTCGTGGCCCTGCCCGAGGGCGAGCGGCCGCTGGCCTTCGCCCGGACCTGGGTGCGCAAGGAGGCGTACCTCAAGGGACTCGGCACGGGCCTGAGCCGGGGACTGGCCACCGACTACGTCGGCACCGGTGCCGCACCGGCCGAGGACCCGCCGGGCTGGATGATCGCGCGGGTCACCGTGGGCGGACGGCGCACCGCGGCGATCGCGGTCGGCGTCTGACAGGCATGCACCCGGTCTGACAGGCACGCACCCGTCCAGCCGACCTGCGTCGCGGTCGGCGGACCTGCGTATCGGTCGGCGTCCGAGGGACAGGTGCGGCCGGTCCGTACTCGATGGAGTACGGACCC
>NZ_JBHVRW010000009.1:226742-288270 GCF_042885475.1 Streptomyces sp. NPDC058051 | reverse complement strand
CCCGGTGCCCGGAGACGGGCACGCCGGGTTCGGGAGGCGGCTCGGGGAAACCCGCTGGTGGAGACATCGGCAGGGCGCCCCGAGTCGACCTCACCCACGGCCCGGTGTCGCTTGAGGCGATTGATACCGCACTCAGCCGCGTGGCGTTCGCGGTGGTCGATCTTGGCGAACTCCGGCGGCCGTCCACCGTGCGAGCCGAGGTTCTTGCGGTTCCGGGCCTGGTCCGCCTTGTCTGGAATCGTGCAGCGGATACCGCGCCTGCGCAGATAGGCGCGGTTCTTTCGGGAGACGTACGCTTTGTCGGCGCGGACCCGATTCGGACGGGTGCGTGGTCTGCCCGGACCGGGACGGGAGACGCGGATCTTCTCCAGGACGGATTCGAACTGCGCAGAGTCCCCTCGCTGTCCGGTAGTGATCACGATCGACGTCGGCTTCTGGCCTGCTCGACGGCCAGATGCAGCTTGGTCGTCAGGCCGCCGCGCGAGCGTCCAAGGCCGTGGTCGTCCGACTCCGCCGTGCCGACACCGCCGGGCGGCTCCTCTTGTAGATCCCCTTTTCCGCGCCCCGGCGGCGTGCTGGTGGGCCCGGTGCACGGTGCACGGTGGAGTCGACGTTGATGTCCCAGGTTATGAGTTCCTTGGCATCCGACTGGGCCTGCAGTTCGGCAAGGATGCTCTGCCAGGTCCCGTCCCGCTGCCAGCGGCGGAACAAGTCGCACACCCGGCCCCAGGGGCCGTACCTCTCCGGGGCATCTCACCATGGGACGCCAGTGCGGGTCCGAAACCGGATGCCGTCGATCAGCTGCCGTCTTGTCCATATCGGCGGACGTCCCGGTTTCTTGCCCCCGGGCAGCAACGGCGCCAGCCGGTCCCACTGGGTATCCGTCAGATCTCCACGCGCCACCTGGCGATCATCGCAGAGGCTGATCGACCTCAGAACTGGAGGCCAGACTGGTCGCAGTCAGGATCGCTTCGACTGTCTCTTCAACTGTCTGCGCAGCGTTGTCGATCCAGGTGCCCTGCTGCCCGAGCTCGGAGCGCATCGCCTCATCCAGTGGCGACCAGTCCGTGGCCAGGGCCTTCTCCCGAGCCTGGTTGCGCCGCCATGCCTCTGCCGGGCCCGGAGCCAGGATGATGATGTGGAGTGGCACGGCCGCCAGCGTCGTGCGGTAGAAGTCAAGGTGGGAACGACGGACCACGACATCATCGAGCACCGGGATGAAACCGGCCCGCACGAAACTGTCCGCCAGAAGGCACGCGTTGCGGGCCCGCAGGAAAATCTGCCGGTCGGCTTCCGCGTTCGCGGTCGGCGAGGGCCATTGCCCACCGCTGACGATCATCTGCTGGAGTGCATCCACCTCGATATGGGCCGACATCCGGAACCGGCCGGCCAGCGCAGCGGCCACCGTCGACTTCCCACTCCCGGGGATGCCGGTCAGCAGGACAGCCCCGGCGGCCGACTCGCGGTCGACGGGCACCAGATCCAAGCTCATACGACTCCTCCAAGCGCAAATGATCAGGGCCTTGAGGATACGTGCTGCCCCTGATTCGCTGAGTCGGCGATTGCTTGATCCACTTTCAACACATTCCCTAGGGCAGGTCGCGGCGGACCAGCGCCCGAGCGAATGGTTCTCCGGTGGCCCGGGCATGGGCCATCCGCTCGCGCACCTCACTGAGGGTGCGTGGGCGGTAGCCGGGGCCGCCGCAGCAGTTCTTGTGGAAGCGCACACCGGCGTGGAGCAGCACGGAGAGGGTGCGCCAGGCGGCGGTGTCCCGCTTCTTGGGTGTCGCGAAGGCCGAGCCGGCGTGGATCAGTGGTTCGGCACAGCGTGGACAGACCCGGTCGTGGTCGTGGTGGCCGGGGAAGGGCTGCTTGTACGAGGCCCGGCAGGGCAGGCAAACATACGAGGTCTTTCCATGGGCCATCGCCATGCGGGAAGGGTAGAGCGATGGCAGGGGCGGGGGCGGCAGAATTCCGGCTGCTGCGCAGGCTCCTCCTCAGTAAAGGCCGGGCGGCGACGGCCAGCCGTACCCGCTTCTACTCGCTGCCGCGGAGTTCTGCGTCGATGGCGGCAGCGGCATCCTCTGCGGCTAGCTCGCTGATCTCACCAGGGACCTCGCGGTCGTCGTACACGAAGAGTCTTGCGTCGACGATGTGGGTTTTCGGGTGCCAGCCGAGTCGGCGGCCCGCCTCGCGTGCGGCACGGCGGACGTCCTTCAGTTCGCCCGTCTCCTCAAGATCGCCGCTGCTCAGGATCAGCTGCCCGTGGTGGCCCTGGTAACGAGGTTTCAGGGAAGCCCGCATCAGGCTCTCCAAGCGGTCGACCAGCTTCTCGTACCGGCGCCGGGCCAGCTCGTCCTTCGCAGGCATTCGCACAGCTCCCCACCTCTGCCCGCAGCCACATGTGTGCCATATGTGTGCTGCGAGGAAGAAGGCCCTCCCGTCCATCGGACGGAAGGGCCTTTGACCAGGTGTTTCTTGGTGCCCCCGGCAGGATTCGAACCTGCGACACCCGCTTTAGGAGAGCGGTGCTCTATCCCCTGAGCTACGAAGGCGGGGATCTGTCGGAAACGTGTCCGGAACCGGGCCCGGGTGGGTTGTGGGTCTCGGATGGGCTGCCGACAGGGTGTGGGTGGCCTGGCTGGTGAGGGCCGGGCCGCCGCGAACAGTGTAGCGGGTGGGTGGGGTCTGTACCGGAGGGCGGGGATTCGGTTCCTGGACCGTTGGGGCCTCTTTCGCCGACGTCGAGATGCCCGGCCCGCCGCGAGGAAGGAGACGGCAGAAGGGGGAGCCGGTGGTGGCGTGTGACCGGATGCGCCGTCAACTGGGGCGGCGCCGAAGGCTTGTGAGCGGGGCTTTCGCTGGTGAGGGGCTGCGGGGGCAAAGCCCTGGCGATCTCCCGAGGGTGTGCGACGGTGATCTCGCGGTCGTGTACGACGGTGATCTTGGGCGGGCGCGCGGCGGGCGGGTCGGAGGCGTCGACCGGGTCGAGTGCGTGGCGAATCTCGGCGGCGAGGGCGTGTACCGCATGGAGGCCAGGGCCCGTGCCGCGGGACCATGCCGATGCCGAGGAGGGTGGCGATGCCGATGCCGACGCCGATGCCGATGAGGATGGCGTGGTGGTGTTGATGGCTGGGCTATGGACATGGCGTGGTGATGTCGGTGGCCCGGCGTGATCAGAGGTATCAGGGGTATCAGGGGCGGGTGATGCGGACGCGGTAGTCGCCCTTGTCGTCCTTGTCGACCACGGATATGCGTATGCCGTGGGTCCGGTCGGTGAAGGTTCCGCCGGGCTGGTAGGGGGCGTCGGAGAGCTCGGCGTGCACATTGGGCAGTCGGGTGCAGCCGCTGCTGCCCTTGGTGCTGTCCACCACCGACACCGGACCCTGGCCCGTGTCTACGTCCGAGTTCACCTTGTAGATCAGTACGCCGGGCCGGCAGACCGCCTGGTCGTTGCCTGCCCGGGTCCGTACCTCCACCGCGTAGCCGGACTCGCTGCTGAGCGGTATGAATGCCAGCTTCGTCCCGCCCTTGGTGGCCAGCGGTCTCAGGACGTGGTCGCTGGTGCCGGGCTTGGCGGCGCAGCTGATCTGCTTGTTGTCCAGCCAGCCGAGCTTCCACTTGTGCCAGCCCAGCAGGTCGTTGTTGGCGCCCCAGTCCTCGGACATGATGTCCCAGTGTCCGACCGAGCCCCCGCCCTCCAGCGTGTAGAGGTCGGGAAGGCCGAAGACGTGGCCGTTCTCGTGCGGCAGGACGCGGTATCCGGTCTGTTCGAACGATCCCGAGCCGTCGTCCTGGCGGCTGTAGATGAAGGACGCGTTGGTGAGCGGCACACCGTCCGCGTGTGGGGCGTCGTCGTTGCCGGAGAACGTCACGGACAGGACGGTGTCCAGGGCGGAAGGCCCGGCGTTCGGTGTGACCAGGATGTTGACCAGGTCGTACTTGCTGAAGTCGACCTTCGGATCGGCGGTGGCGACGATGTCCTGGACGAGCTGGCGGTAGCCGGGCTCGTACGGTGATCCGCGGTCGATCCCGTAGTCCGAGAACGGCATCGGCATCCGCAGCCAGGATTTCACGGGGGCGTCGGGTATGTAGGTGAGTCGCCCGTACGAGGAGGTCCGGAACCACTTGGCGGTCTGCGGGAAGAATTCGTCGTACCGGTCCATCGCCGGTTCGGTGCCGGGTGCGTCCGGGAAGTCGATCATCAGGTTGAGGGCGTGGACCTTGCCGGTGGAGCGGGCGTAGTGGGCCGGAGTCGGCATGCCCTCCGACATCTGCACGCCCATCGTCGCCGCTATTCGGCACGGCGCGATCCCCACCGTACGGGCCAGTGACGTCGGGCCGGCCGTGGCCCGGCTGGGTATCGGCAGATTGCCGCTGGCCGTGGTGGTGACGGCTATGAACAGGGCTGTTGCCGAGCCGAGAGCGATCGGGTGGCGGCGTATCCGGTGGCGGGGCTTTTGCATAGAGGCGCCTCGGGGTCCGCGGCAGTCCGCCGGCCCGGACTGCCCTCTGCGGCTCAGCCTGTGGCGGGTGGTGCGGCACCGCTCGTTGGGTGCGCCAATCGGTTGGTTTTCCTGTTTTTGGCATGTGTCCCAGGTCACATGGTGGTGAGAAATAACCGGGGATCCCTTCCCCGTTTGAACCTGTGTCTCCGCGAAAGCGGGGAGGCGTTCCCCGGTTACGGAATGGGGGAGCCACGATGAACAAACGGCGTCGCCAGGACCGGGGGCGTCGCAACGAGGACCGGAAGAGCCGGAAGGCAGGGGCAGCAGTCGTGGACACCGTCACCCGCACCACCACGGGAGCAGCGCAGACCCGGGCAACCCGTCCGCGGGCCGACGCGTTGCGCAACCGGGAGCGGATCGTGACGGCCGCGCGAGAGATGTTCGTCGAGTTCGGGCCCGATGTGCCGCTCGACGAGGTCGCTCGCCGCGCCGGCGTCGGCAATGCCACGCTCTACCGGAACTTCCCCGACCGGGCGGCGCTGACGCACGAGGTCGTGCTCTCGGTCACCTCCCGCACCACCGACCGTGCGCGGGAGGCGGCGGCCGAAGAGGACGACCCCTTCGCCGCTCTCAGCCGCTTCGTGCACGCGGCGGCCGACGAACGGATCGGTGCGCTGTGCCCGATGCTGTCCGGCGGCTTCGACAAGGACCATCCCGAACTGCTCGCCGAGCGCCGACGCCTCGAAGAGGCCGTCGAGGGGCTCGTGGCGAGTGCCATGACCGCAGGGCGCCTGCGTACCGACATCGCCGTCGGTGACGTAGTGGTCGCCCTCTCCCAGCTCACCCGGCCGCTGCCCGGCATCGGCTGCCTGGACATCGACCGGTTCACCCACCGCCATCTACAGCTGTTCCTGGACGGGCTGGAGGCTCCGGCCCGGTCACAACTTCCCGGAACGGCGGCGACTTTGGAGGATCTGCGGCGTCGGCCATGACGCACGCGCCGGACCGGGCCCTTGAGCAGGGCTCGCGGCAGCGCGCCGCCGCCACGCCTTGACCACCCCTGTCCCTCTCACCGCACTCCCTTTCACCACACATTCGACCGCCGACCGCCGACCGCCGACCGCCGACCGCCGACCGCCGACCGCCGACATCGACCGTCGTCCTGTCGACCGTCCTCGACCGACCGCCCGTTCACCGATCTCTCGGTTCACGACCTCGCGCGCCCCTGCGCGTCCTTAGGTGGATACCTCCATGTCAAAAACAGCCGATATACGACTTCCGGACCCCAGTCGCTGGAAAGCGCTGGCGTTCATCGCCCTCGCGCAGCTGATGGTCGTGCTCGATGCCACGATCGTGAACATCGCACTGCCGCACGCCCAGACAGCCCTGGGGATTTCCGACGCCAACAAGCAGTGGGTCATTACGGCCTATGCCCTCGCCTTCGGCGGGCTGCTGCTCTTCGGGGGCCGGATCGCCGACCTCTGGGGCCGCAAGCGGACCTTCGTCGTCGGCCTGATCGGCTTCGCGCTGGCCTCCGCGCTCGGTGGGGCGGCGCAGAACCAGGGCATGCTGTTCGGCTCGCGCGCGCTCCAGGGCGTTTTCGGCGCGCTGCTCGCCCCCGCGGCCCTGTCGCTGCTCGCCGTGATGTTCACCGATGCCAAGGAGCGCGCCAAGGCGTTCGGCATCTACGGTGCGATCGCCGGTGGCGGTGGCGCCGTCGGCCTGATTCTCGGCGGCTTCCTCACCCAGGCGCTGAACTGGCGCTGGACGTTCTTCGTCAACATCCCGTTCGCGATCATCGCGGCGGCGGGCGCGTACTTCGTGATCCGTGAGCCGGCCGGCAGCCGTAACCGTTCGTCGCTCGACATCCCGGGCGTCGTCCTGTCCGCGCTGGGTCTGGTCTCGCTGGTGTACGGATTCACCCGTGCCGAGTCCGCCGGCTGGTCGGACTCGCTGACCATCGGCATGTTCGTCGCGTCCGGCGTGCTGCTCCTGGCGTTCGTCCTGATCGAGGCCCGGGTCGCGTCGCCGCTGCTGCCGCTGCGCGTCCTGCTCGACCGCAACCGCGGTGGTGTCTACCTCTCGCTGGGGCTGGCCATCATCGCGATGTTCGGGCTGTTCCTCTTCCTCACGTACTACCTGCAGGTCGTGAAGGGCTACTCGCCGATCAGGACCGGCTTCGCCTTCCTCCCGATGATCGCGGGCATGATCACCGGCTCGACGCAGATCGGCGCCCGGCTGATGACCCGGGTTCCGGCGCGCGCGCTCATGGGCCCCGGCTTCCTGGTCGCAGCCGTCGGCATGCTGCTGCTGACGCGGCTGGAGGTCGGTTCCTCCTACACCGCGGTCATCCTGCCCGGGCAGCTCCTGCTGGGCCTGGGCATGGGCACGGCGTTCATGCCGGCCATGTCGCTGGCCACGCACGGCGTCGAGCCGCGTGACTCGGGGGTCGCCTCCGCGATGGTCAACACCTCGCAGCAGGTGGGCGGTGCGATCGGTACGGCGCTGCTGAACACCATCGCCGCGTCCGCCGCGACGGCGTACGCCACCTCGCACGCCGCGCTCGGTGCCACCGACCCGGAGCTGCTGAAGCTCCAGTCGATGGTGCACGGCTTCACCGGTGCCATCTGGTGGGCCGTCGGCATCCTGGTGGCCGCCTCCGCGATCGCTGTGACCTTCATCAACGCCGGACGTCCCTCGATGACCACGACGACCGGAACCTCCGGTTCGGGCACTGCCGACCGTATCGAGGACGAGTTCGAGATCCCGGTCGTCGCCCACTGACGCGCGCCATGTGGCGTGACACGGTGTGAGACACGGTGTGACGTGAAGCCATGTGGTCGTGAAGCGAGGTGAACGCGGCTCTGCCCCGGTTCCGTTCGACGGAACCGGGGCAGAGCCGCGTCGGTGTCGTGCGCGCTCGGTGCTCGGTGCGCTTGGTGCTCAGTGCGTACGCGCTGCGTGGGTCGTGCGCGTACGGGATGTGCGCGGGTGCGTACGTGGTGTCTGCGCGGGCGCGGTGCGCGGCTCAGCGCAGCCAGGGCAGGTCCGCGTCCGTGCCTTCCGGTTGCAGTCCGGCGGCGACGACCTGCATGATCTCGCCGAGCGAGCGCACCTGCTCGGGTGTGAGCCGGTCGAACATCGCCTGGCGTACGGCACTGACGTGGCCCGGCGCCGACCGGCGGAGCATCTCGTAGCCCTCGTCGGTGAGGACCGCGTTCTGGCCGCGCTTGTCGGACGGGCAGTTCTCGCGACGCACCCAGCCGCTCTTCTCCAGCCGTGCCACAGCATGCGAGAGCCGCGAGCGGGTGATCTTGGCGTCCTTGGCCAGTTCGGTCATCCGCTTCTGGTGGCGCGGCGCCTGGGAGAGCTGGACGAGCAGCCCGTAATAGATGTGCGGCATGCCCGCATCGCGCTGCAGCTGGCGGTCGAGGTGGTCCTCCAGGAGCGTGGTGGCGTGGAGATACGCACGCCAGACGCTCTGTTCTTGGTCGGAGAGCCAACGGGGCTCGCCGGGGGGTGCCGTGGTCATGTACTCCACTGTACGACCTTTTCTTGAAAGTTTAACTAGATAGAGCTAAGGTCTCTGGGAGTAGGAGCTTGAAGATTAAAGAATGCTTCCTTCTCAATACGGACCACTAGAAGACATACCTTGAGCAGCAGCGGATGGGGAGTGCCATGACTGTCACCGCGGAGCGCATGCCCGCCCTCTACCTCTCCCACGGCGCACCGCCGCTGGCCGACGACCCCGTCTGGCCCGGCGAACTGGCCGCCTGGTCCGCCGGCCTGCCCCGCCCCCGCGCGATCCTGATGGTCTCCGCGCACTGGGAGGAGGCTCCGCTCGCCCTCGGTGCGACGGAGGCGGTTCCGCTCGTCTATGACTTCTGGGGTTTTCCCGAGCACTACTACCAGGTGCGGTACGCCGCCCCGGGCGCCCCGGCGCTGGCGGAGAACGTACGCAAACTGCTGCGCGGAGCCGGTACGCCGGTGCAGGACATCCCGGACCGCGGGCTCGACCACGGGGCATACGTTCCGCTGGTGGAGATGTTCCCCGGCGCCGACATCCCCGTCCTCCAGATCTCCATGCCGACGCTGGACCCGCAGAAGCTGATGGACATCGGGCGCAAACTCGCACCCCTGCGCGACGAGGGCGTCCTGATCATCGGCAGCGGCTTCTTCACCCACAACCTGGCCGCCCTGCGCCACGCGGGCGGCACCCCCGGCTGGTCGGCCGAGTTCGACGACTGGGGGAACCGGGCGCTCCAGGCCCGGGACGTCGACGCGCTTCTGGACTTCGAGCACAAGTCCCCGGCCGGCCGACTGGCCCACCCCCGCACCGAGCACTTCGCACCGCTCTTCGTGACGCTCGGCGCCTCGGAGGGCGAGCTGGACCAGGGCCGCAGTGTCATCGACGGCTTCTGGATGGGGCTCGCGAAGCGGTCGGTGCAGTTCGGCTGAGGCCGGGGGCGCGGTCCGGCCGGGGGTGGCCGGGGCTCGGCTGAGGACAGGTGTGGTTCGGCTGGGATGCGGATCGAGGCCGTCCGGCCAGGGACTGCTGCGGCGCTTACAGGGCCGGCGCGTTCAGCTCGATCGAACGGAGTGCGGCGGCGAGGGCCGTCGCGTCGCCGATGTCCAGCGCGGTGTCCGTGAACTTGATCGTGTGGTCGTCGCCGTGCGCAGCCGCACGTGCGAAGAGCTCTTCCGCGGACGCCGCCGTCGGTGTGTACGGGGCCGGCTCGGTCGGGTCGTACGCGGCGGTGACCGCGGCGCTCGCCGCCCAGGCGGCCGTCAGGCTCGGCGCCCACAAGGCGCGGGGGAGCGCGGGCAGCGTGCGCAGTACGGCGTTGGGCGCGGTCGCGGCGTGCACCAGCATGGTCGGTTCGCCGTACCCGTGTGTGGCGTAGCGATGGACGGCGGCCCGCACCAGCTCCACCAGCCGGGCCCGTGCCTCGTCCGGGTCGTCGGTGAACCCTTGCGGCCACACCGGGAACGCGGTGAGCTGCGCCAGTCGGTCCCGGATGCCGCCGCTCTGCTCGGGCACCGGTGGAACGGAGGCCAGTGCGTCCGCGGCGCTCGGCGCGGGTGCCAGGGGCGTCAGCGCCGGCAGCGGCTGGTGGCGGGCGGCCCAGTAGCCGAGGCCGTGGGCGAGCTCGGTGACGCGCGGCGCGCTCGCCTCGCCGACGAGCAGGGTGCGTACGGAGTGGCCGACCCGGATCACGGGGTGGGTGGCGCCCGCCGCGATGCCGGGCAGCAGTCGTGGCCACCACTCGGTCAGGACGTCGCGCCAGGGGCGTTCGGCCGTCTCCCGCTCGAAGTACACCGTCCAGTCCGCGATACGGCGCGGGTCGCCCAGGGCCTCGCGCCAGTTCTCGGCGGTCACCCGCGTCGTGGTGTCCGGCATGTCCTCCAGCTTGCCGCTGTAGTAGTCGAGCCATCGGTGGACGGCCGGTGCCTGGCCGTGCCGGACCAGTGCCTCCACGGCCATCGGGCCGTGGTTGCTCAGCCAGCCGTTCCGTTCGGGACCTGCGGCGTGGAGGCGTTCCAGCGCTTCGTCGAGCGTGCCCGTGGTGTCGTCGGCGCCCCTGTCCGCCGTGCCGTCGCCGGCTGTCCGGGCCCTGTCCGCCGTGCCGTCGCCGGCTGTCCGGGCCCTGTCCGCCGTGCCGTCGCCGGCTGTCCGGGCCCTGTCCGCCGTGCTGTCGTTGGCGGCCTTGCCGTCCCCGTCCGCCGTGCTGTCGGTGACGGCCTTCCCGTTCCCGCCGGCTTTCTCGTTCCCGCCTGCCTTCTCGTTCCTGCCAGGTGTGCCGTTCCCGTTCCCGTTCGTCGCATCGCTCATGCGGCAGAACGCTAGGCGCGGCGCCCGCGGCGCGTAACGGGCCGCGGACCTATGTCGCGACCACACCGGGCCCTAGGACTGTGGTCCCAGTCGCTTCTCGTACCAGGCCACGTCCCAGTACGTGTCGAGCTTCCGGCCGACCTCGGCGTACGTTCCGACGTGGCGGAAACCGAAGCGCTCGTGCAGCCGGACGGAGGCGTCGTTGGGCTGGGTGATGCCCGCGTACGCGCGATGCAGGTTCTCGTCGGCCAACGCGTCGAACAGGGACGAGTAGAGAAGCGTGCCGATGCCGCGGCCGACGGCTTGCGGGGCGCAGTACACGCTCACCTCGACCGAGGTCGAATACGCGGCCTTGGGCCGAAAAACGCTGCTGGTGGCGAACCCCAGAACTGAAGAAGGGCCGACAATGCGGACATCCTGAGCAACCAGGAGGCGGTGGGGGCCGTCTTCGGGATGGGAACGAAGCCACGGCAGCCGCTGTTCAGGTGTAAAGGGGGTCGTGTCGAATGTGACCGCGGTCTCACGGACGTAATGGTTGTAGATGTCGGTGAGCGCCACCAAATCACCTGCGGCCCCCGGCCTGACCTGCACGTCTGAGCGGATGCTCGGCATGATCGCTCCCTTCGCGGCGGAACAGGGTACTGCATGATCGCGAAAATGAATGCCAGGCATGGGAATTCTGTCCGGATTCCAGTCGTTGTTTCCATCGGATGCAGGGCACCCGAGAGGGTGTCGCGACCTACTCAGCAAGGGAGCACGCATGGCAACCCGTGCCGTCGCCCGTCGTTCGTCCGCCACCGGTGGGACCGGCCGGGCAAGCAGTGTTCGCGCAGCGGGCGGAGAGATCGCCGATCGCGACCTGGTCGGCATGTACCTGGACGAGATCGCGCGTACACCGCTGCTCGATGCCGCAAAGGAGGTCGAGCTGTCGCAGATCGTCGAAGCGGGTGTCTTCGCGCGGCAGATTCTCGACGGTGTGGTGGAGAGCGAAGCCGGTGGAGCCGCGCGCGAGGAGCTGGAGGCGCTGGTCGCCGAGGGCGAGCGCGCCAAGGACATATTCATCCGATCCAACCTCCGGCTCGTCGTTGCCGTCGCCCGCCGCTACCCGCGGGCCGGGCTGCCCCTGCTCGACCTGATCCAGGAGGGCAACGCGGGTCTGGTGCGCGCGGTCGAGAAGTTCGACTACGCCAAGGGCTTCAAGTTCTCCACGTACGCGACATGGTGGATCCGCCAGGCCATCACCCGTTCCATAGCCGACCAGTCCCGTACGATCCGGCTCCCCGTCCACCTGGTGGAGGAGCTCGGCCGGATCCGCCGGGTCCAGCGCGAGTTCAACCGTGAGCACGGACGCGAGCCGGAGCACGCGGAGATAGCCGCCGATCTGGGCTCCACACCGGAGCGCGTGGGTGACGTCCTGGACTGGGCCCGTGACCCGGTCAGCCTAAACATGTCCGTGGACGACGAGGGTGAGACGCAGTTCGGCGATCTGCTGGAGGACACCTCCGCGGTGTCGCCCGAGCAGTCGGTGATGACGCTGTTGCGCAGCGAGGAGCTGGAGGACCTGATCGGCAAGCTCGACAACCGCACCGCGTCGATCATCCGCATGCGGTACGGCATCGAGGACGGCCGTGAGCGGACCCTCACCGAGGTGGGCAAGCAGCACGGGCTGACCCGGGAGCGGATCCGCCAGATAGAGAAGCACGCGCTGCTCGAACTGAAGCGAATGGCTCACGACACGGGTTTTGACGCTGCGGCGTGAGCGCGAGTCCAGTAACCTCCGAAATAGGTCGCTTCGTGTGACCCCCGAGCTGAGTCCCGGCGCCCACCCCCCCCTGGCGCCGGGGCTCATTCTTTTCCGGTGCCGGGCCGGCGTTGTTCGGGTTCTTTCCGGTGCCAGGGGGAGTTCTTCTGGCGGTGCCGCATTTCGGGTGACGGTGTGCTGGGGTGCTGGGGTGCTGGGGTGCTGGGGTGCTGAGGCGCTGGTGTGTTGGCGGTGGCTGGTGTGGTGGGGGTGGTGCTGCCGGGTGTGTCAGCAGGTTGCTTGTCAGCGGGTTGCCGCGCGGCTCAGGCGGGCGCCCAGACGGCCCAGGTGTTCCACCAGCTGCGGCGGTTCGTGCACGGTGAACTCGCAGTCCACGAGTGCCAGTCGCACGGCCACCCACTCCAGCGAGTCCGACAGGACGGCCCGCAGCCGGCAGCTGTTCTCACCGGTCCCCTCCACCGGGCCGATCGAGGCCGGCAGCCGCGCGGACACGAAGTCGACCGGGGCCGCGAAGCTCACCTCGACAGCCAGGGCCAGAGCCCGCTCCGGCTGCCGTCGGGCGATGGAACTGCTGAGGAACTCCGCCGCGTCGCCCGTGGGCAGCTCACGCGGGGTGAAACGCGCCCCGGTCGCGAACGGCTCGGTGACCCGGTCGACCCGGAACGTACGCCAGTCCTCGCGTCCCAGGTCGTACGCCACGAGATACCAGCGCCACCCCGTGCTCACCAGCCGGTACGGCTCGGCCTCCCGTTTCGTCTCGGCGCCGTCACCCGCCCGGTACGCGAACCGCAGGCGCTCCCGCCCGGTGACCGCCGCCGCCATCACCGTCAGCGTGTGCGGGTCGACCGTCGAGCCGTCACCTCGGGTCAGCGGCATCGTCGCGTTCTGCAGCGTCGAGACCCGGTGCCGCAACCGAGACGGCAGCACCTGCTCCAGCTTCGCCAGAGCCCGGACGGACGCCTCGTCCACCCCCTCGATGGCGTGGCCGGCGCCCGCTCGCAGACCCACCGCGATGGCCACCGCCTCCTCGTCGTCGAGGAGCAGCGGCGGCATGGCGGTGCCCGCGACGAGGCGGTAGCCGCCCACCGACCCGCGCGACGCCTCGACCGGATAGCCGAGCGCGCGGAGCCTGTCGATGTCGCGCCTGATGGTGCGCTGGCTGACGTCGAGCCGCTCGGAGAGCTCGCTGCCCGGCCATTCGCGCGGTGTCTGGAGGAGCGACAGAAGATTCAGCAGTCGTGCCGGGGTGTCGGTCATGAGTGCCAGCCTCTTGTCCGGGTCTGGGTCTGGGTCCGGGTCTGGTTCTGGTTCTGGTTCTGGGTCTCGGCCATGGGTATCGACCTCTTCCCGGGGTCTCGGCCATGGGCGCCAGGGTCCTGGGTCGGGTCTCGGTCATGGGTGTCAGGCCCCTGGGTCGGGGTTTCGGTCATCTCCCTCTCAGGGTGCCTCTTCATTAGGTCATGAACTGACCTAATGGCTGTTTATCTTCTCTTCATGACTTCCTCCCCCTCTCTGTCGTCCACGACATCCGGGCCCGCGGTGTCCTCGCAACCGTCGGACCGGCGACGCTGGTTCGCGCTCGCCATCGTGATGACCGCGGCCTTCATGGACCTGGTCGACGTCACGATCGTCAACGTCGCCATCCCGAGCATTCAGCGGGACACCGGCGCCTCGTTCAGCTCGATCCAGTGGATCACCGCCGGTTACGCCCTGGCTTTCGCGGCCGGTCTGATCACCGGTGGTCGCCTGGGCGACATCTACGGCCGCAAGCGGCTGTTCCTCATCGGAATAGGCGGCTTCACACTGGCCTCCGCGCTCTGCGGTTTCGCCGCGAACCCGGAGATGCTGGTCGCCTCCCGCATTCTCCAGGGCGGGACCGCCGCGCTGATGGTTCCGCAGGTGCTCTCGATCGTGCACGCCACCTTCCCGGCGCACGAGCGCGGCAAGGTCTTCGGCCTCTTCGGCGCGATAGTCGGCCTCGGCGCGGTCTCGGGGCCGCTGCTGGGCGCGCTGCTCACCGAGTGGAACATCGCCGGTCTCGAATGGCGGCCGATCTTCCTGATCAATCTGCCGGTCGGTATCGCGGGCCTGATCCTCGGCGGTCGGTTCATCACCGAGTCGAAGGCCCCCAAGGCGCTCCGGCTCGACCTGACCGGTGTCGCCCTGGTGACGCTGGGGCTGCTGATGCTGATCTACCCGCTCACCCGTGGGCGGGAGCTGGGCTGGCCGGTCTGGGGCCATGTGTGCATGGCGGGCAGCCTTCTGGTGTTCCTGGTGCTGGTCGTGTTCGAGCGGAGGAAGGCACACAAGGACGGTTCGCCGCTGATCGAGCTGTCGCTGTTCCGGGTCAAGAGCTTCGCGGCCGGCATCGCCGTGCAGCTGACCTTCGGTATCGGTCTCGGTACCTTCTTCCTGGTCTGGACGCTCTACATGCAGGTGGGCCTGGGCTGGAGCGCGCTGCGGGCCGGTACGACCGGTATCCCGTTCTCGGTCGCCGTCTCGTTCGCCGCCGGTATCTCCGTACAGAAGCTGGTGCCCCGTTTCGGGCGGAAGGTTCTCCAGGCGGGCGCGCTGCTGATGGTCGCCGGCCTGCTCCTCTACATCTGGGAGTCCGACCGTTACGGCATGGGCATCACGTCCTGGCAGATGGCGTTGCCGCTGCTGGTCATGGGCATTGGCATGGGGCTGATCGTGGCCCCGCTGACGGACGCGGTGCTGTCCGAGGTGCCGAAGGAGCACTCGGGTTCGGCGTCCGGACTGATCAACACCCTGCAGCAGATGGGCAATGCGCTCGGACTCGGACTGGTCTCGGTCGTCTTCTTCGGCTCGATCGCGGACCGGCTGACGCTGCAGCAAGTGGGCCCGGCGTATGTGGAGGCGTTCCAGCACGCGCTGTGGTGGGTGGCCGGGGTGCTCGCAGTGATCTTCCTGTTGATGTTCGCGCTTCCGGCGCGGTCGAGGCAGCACGTGGAGGGCGGCGGCGAGGGTGTGGACGCCGCGTCCGCGCGGACGGAGTCGGTGGACACCGCGGGTGGGCCCGGGGCCGAGCTGGGCAAGGCGCCCGCGCTGACGCCGTGACGCCCGTGACGACGCCGTGGCGCCCGCGCTGACGCCGTGACGCCCGTGACGACGTCTTGATCACGTGTGATGTGTGCGACGGTGCCCGCACCCCCGATGGGGTGCGGGCACCGTCGCGTGTGTCTCCGGCCATCGGTGTCCGGCCCGGTTTGCCTCAGGTCCGGCCCGGTTTGGCCCCCGCCCGGTTTGCCTCAGGTCCGGCCCGGCCTGCCTTCGGTCCCGTCAGCAGATGCGCGTGCGGCTCTCCATGGCTCCGCGCGCGGAGTCCTCGTCGCCGTACACCTCACACATGTGGCGGCCGTCCGGTGTGGCCGTGTGCTCGACCTCCCACAGGCTCGTCTCGCTGCCGTCGAGGAGGAGGAAGGCGTGCTCGTACAGTGTGAATCCGGCGTCCCGCCCGTCCACCCGGCACTGCCGGCCGAACACCTGGGTGATGTGGTGGGCGAAGGCGGCGCGCAGCAGCCGGGCGGTCTCCTCGCCGGGCCCGTCGCTGTTCTCGGCGCGGCGCAGGACGCGACGGGCGTGGTCGGCGGAGTTGTCCGGGGCGTACATACGGGGCAGCGGGGCCGGGGGAGCCGCCATCAGGACCGTGAGTATCTCCAGGTCGGCCTGCGGCCCGTCGTCCCCGAACACGGGGACCTCGCCGAAGCCGCCGGTCAACCTGGCGGCGGCGATATGGGCGTCGGCCTCGTCGTCGTACAGCTCGTGGTGCCGGAGGACGGGCCTCGTCCCCGGACGCTGCTCCTCCGCACTCCGCTGACCGCCGTGCACCAGCTCCCACAAGGTGAGCGGGGTGCCGTCGGTCAGCAGATATGTATGCCGGTAGGTCTCGCGGTGGAGTACGGAACTGTGGTGCGAGGAGTGCAGGGAACTGCTGTGGGCGAGTGCGGTACCGAGTCTCTCGACCGTGCTGTCGGGCAGGTCGAAAGAGTTGAGTGCGCGTCGCAGGAGTCGCTCGAGGTGCTGCTCGGTTGTCTCGTACGGATCGCTCAAGGTGCTGTCTCCAGGCCGTCGCCTCGTGTTACTAGGTGCGTGCTTAACGTAGTCCCTGGGTCGGACATCGTGACCGGGGTTCAGGAAAACGTTTGGCGTACGCGGATGGTTCCTGACGATTCGCCCGAACTTCCTTACCGGACAGGCGAGTCGGGGTCCGGGTGGCTCGGTGGCGGCGGCCGTTACGGCGGCCTGTGCGCGTCGTAGAGATCGCTGTAGGCGGGATAACGGCAGCCGTCGACGCTCTGAGCTGCCCGGACGGCCTTCACGATGGCGCGGCTCACCGCTTCCGCGCCGGCCGCCAGCAGACCGTTGAGCGCCACCGGGTTCCGCGGATCCAGCGGCCGGGTGCCGGTGGCGAGGGCGAAGACGGTGTCCCCGTCGGTCAGGAGATGTACGGGGCGGACGGCGCGCGCCAGCCCGTCGTGCGCCGTACCCGCGAGCTTCTGCGCCTGGGCCCGGGTGAGATCCGCGTCCGTGGCGACGACAGCGAGCGTGGTGTTGAGCGGAGGCCGCGCGTCCGCCTCCCGTACCTCGGCCAGGCGCCGCTGCGCCGCCCGGTGGACCTCTGGCGCGGGGCGCACCGGCGGTTCGGCGGCGCCGTACTCCCCGTACAGCGTTCCGGTACGCGGGTCGACGACCGAACCCGCCGCGTTCACCACGACGAGTGCGCCCACCGTGATCCCGGACGGCAGCCGCACGCTCGCCGTGCCCACTCCGCCCTTGAGCTGTCCGGCCACCGCGCCCGTACCGGCGCCCACACTCCCCTCGACGACCGGCGCCCCCGGTTCCGTACCCGCCGCGTCCTCCACCGCGGCGCGGCCGGTCGAGGCGTCGGGGCGGGCCTTCCAGTCGCCGCCCCGGCCCAGGTCGAAGACGCACGCTGCGGGGACCACCGGCACCACCTGCGCCGGGTCGGGGCCCACCCGCACCCCGCGCCCCCGCTCCTCCAGCCACGCCATCACGCCCGACGCCGCATCCAGGCCGTACGCACTGCCGCCCGTCAGGACGACGGCATCGATGCGCTGGACCAGATTGCGTGGGTCGAGGGCGTCCGTCTCCCGGGTGCCGGGGCCGCCGCCGCGGACGTCGACGGCCGCGATCACGCCGCCCTCGGGGGCGAGAACGACGGTGGTGCCGCTCAGCGCCCCGGCGCCCGCCACCCGCGCGTGCCCGACGCGCAGCCCCGCGACGTCGGTCAGCGCGTCCAGTGGTCCTGCGACGTCGGTCAGCGCGTCCAGTGGTCCCGTGGCGTCGGTGGGCGTGTCGAGTGGCTCCGAGGCATCGGTCAGCGCGTCGAGCGGGTCGAGCGGGTGGGTGGCATGCTGGTCAGTGGCATGCGGTGGTGTGGAGGGGCCGGTCGATTTCTGCGGATCTCTCGCCATCACGTGCTCCTCACCGAATTCATCCCGTGCGACGCTCCACGTGCCGCACGCGCCCTGCTGCTCTCTACGTGCCGCACGCGCCCTGCCACTCTCCACGTGCCGTACACGGCATGCCGCCCGTCACGTGTCGCACACCGCCCGCCGCCTGCCGCGTTGATCCCCGCCCGCGTGCTCACCGTGCCGGAGCGGGCCGTCGGGACAACGTCACCCCCACGGCCACGGTCGCCGCCGCCACCAGGCCCGCCGCGAACACCGCCCACCCCCCGGCGCCCGTACAGACCAGGATGGCCAGCGAGGCCACGGGGAGAAGCAGTTGCTCGGCGAGATCGCGCTTGAAATGGCGGACGTGCAGCGCCCACACGGTCAGCAGGAAGAGTGCGGAGGGAACGGTCACCGCGGCGGCAGCCACCGTGTCCGAGACGTGGGCCTGGCCCACGGCCTCCTCCACCGCGACCTCGATGCCCGAGCCGATCGCGGCAGCGGCACCGAAGATCAGGAAGTGCCCGTATCCCCAGACGAACGCTTCCCTGCTGCCGCGCAGGTAATCATGGATCGGCACGGCGAAATAGATCCACCAGGCGGAGAAGACGATCAGCAGCCCGCCCGCGGCGATCGGCAGCAGCTCCGCGAAAGCCTCATGTTCGTCCAGCGCCTCCTGGACCGCGACCGTGGCCGCCGCGACCGTCTCGCCCAGCACGATGATCGTGAACAGGCCGTAGCGCTCGCCGATGTGGTGCGGATGCCAGCTCGTCGCGCGGTCGTGCTCGGCGAACGCCGGGACGGAGAGCTCCGCCAGCACGAGCACGACGTAGGCGGCGGCACGTGCTTCGCCCTTGTCGCCGGTCAGGGCCACCATGCCGATCCAGCCCAGCTGTACCACGGCGATCCCGACGGCGTACCGCACCGCGACGCGCCGCTCGGAACCCCGGGTGCGGTACGCGACGCGCAGCCACTGGCTGGTCATGGCGAGCCGCATCACGACATAGCCGGCCAGGCCGACCGTCCAGTCGCCCGAGTCGAAGGCGCGCGGCACCCCGGCGGCGAGGATGAGCACCCCGGCGATCTGGACGAACGTGACCACGCGGTAGATCGGGTCGTCGGTGTCGTAGGCCGAGGCGAACCAGGTGAAGTTGACCCAGGCCCACCAGATCGCGAAGAACACGGCCGCGTAGCTGGCGATTCCGGTGGCGGCGTGGCCCTCGGCGACGGCGGGCAGCAGTCGCTTGCCGGCCTGGGCCACGGCGACGACGAAGCAGAGGTCGAAGAAGAGTTCCAGCGGAGTCGACGCGCGGTGCTTCTCCGTGCGGCTTCGGGCAGTCATTCTGGCCATGGGGATCAGCACACCAGAGGGGTCGGCGGCCTTCGGGGACGCGCCCCGGGCGTGATCCGGAAAATTCTTGTGAATGTGTTCACAAGGGTATGAGGGTCCAAAGTCCCTACGGAAACCACAGGTCAGCGCCGCTGTGTGCGCATGCTGCCGCCGTCTGACGGGACCTTGGGCCCTTCAGCAGGGACCATCGCGGGCCCGCGATCGCGGAAATCGGGAGTGCAATGGACGCAAGCGCAATGACGCGATGGGGAGCACGGACGATCCCGGAAGGTGCGGTGCGGACCATGACGGCGAGTGCGGCGGAGACGATGCCTGCGGCAGAGACGGTGCCTGCGGTGGAGACGGCGAGTGCGGCAGAGACGGTGCCTGCGGTGGAGACGGCGAGTGCGGCAGAGACGGTGCCAGCGGCGGGGACGGTGCCTACGGCAGGGACGACGCCTACGGCAGGGACGATGCCTGCGGCAGAGACGGTGCCTGCGGCGGGGGCGACGACGGGCAGTGGGGCCTGGGAAGGCTTCAGGGGCGGGCTGTGGCGCGACGCCATCGACGTCCGTGACTTCGTCCAGCGGAACTACACCCTGTACGAGGGCGACAGTTCCTTCCTCGCCGGTCCGACCGCCCGGACCACCGAGGTGTGGCGGAGGCTCCTTACGATGTTCCCGGACGAGACCGCCCGAGGCGTCCACGACGTCGACGTGAGGACCCCGTCCCGGATCGACGCCTTCGGGCCCGGTTACATCGACGCCGACCGCGATCTGATCGTCGGGCTCCAGACCGACGCCCCGCTCAAGCGCGCCATCATGCCGAACGGGGGCTGGCGGATGGTCGAGGGCGCCCTGAACGCGTACGGCTACGAGGCCGACCCGGAAGTCAGGGAGATCTACACCCGTCTCCGCAAGACCCACAACGAAGGTGTCTTCGACGCGTACACGCCCGAGATCCGGGCGTGCCGCTCCTCCGGCATCATCACAGGACTGCCGGACGCCTACGGTCGCGGTCGCATCATCGGGGACTACCGGCGCGTCGCCCTCTACGGCGTCGACCGGCTCATCGCGGCCAAGGAGGCCGACAAGACCGCCCTCGGTGAGCAGTGGCCGACCGAGCACGTCATCAGGGACCGCGAGGAGATCGCCGAACAGATCAAGGCTCTCGATGAGCTCAAGGCGATGGCGCTGTCGTACGGCTACGACATCGCCGGACCCGCCCGCACCGGCCGCGAGGCCGTGCAGTGGCTGTACTTCGGCTATCTCGGCGCCGTGAAGGAGCAGAACGGCGCGGCCATGTCGATCGGCCGCATCGACAACTTCCTCGACATCTACCTCCAGCGTGACATCGAACGCGGACTCATCACGGAGGAGCGGGCACAGGAGTTCATCGACGACTTCGTCATCAAGCTCCGTATCGTCCGCTTCCTGCGCACCCCGGAGTACAACGAGCTGTACTCCGGCGACCCGACCTGGGTCACCTGGTCGATGGCCGGCATCGGTGAGGACGGCCGTCCGCTCGTCTCCCGTACGACCTTCCGGGCCTTGCAGACCCTCTACAACCTGGGCCCGGCCCCCGAGCCGAACCTCACGGTCTTCTGGTCGCGGCGACTCCCCGCCGGATTCAAGGAGTTCGCCGCGAAGGTCGCGATCGACACCTCGGCCCTCCAGTTCGAGTCGGACGAGCTGATGCGCCCGAAGTACGGCGACGACACGGCGATCGCCTGCTGCGTCTCCGCGATGGCGATGGGCAAGCAGATGCAGTTCTTCGGCGCCCGCGTCAACGTCGCCAAGGCGCTGCTGTACGCGATCAACGGCGGCCGTGACGAGAGGACGGGCAAGCTCGTCGTGAGCGGCTTCGAACCGGTCACCGGCGAGTACCTCGATCACGCGACCGTCGCCGAGCGGTACGACGCGATGCTGGGCTGGTTGGCCAGGACGTATGTGCACGCGCTCAACGTCATCCACTACATGCACGACAAGTACGCGTACGAGCGTCTGGAGATGGCCCTCCACGACCAGGAGATCCTGCGCACCATGGCCTGCGGCATCGCCGGCCTGTCCGTCGCCGCCGACTCGCTCTCCGCCATGAAGTACGCCCGGGTCAGGGTGATCCGGGACGAGACGGGCCTTGCGACGGACTACGAGATCGAGGGCGACTACCCGGCGTACGGCAACAACGACGACCGTGCCGACGCCATCGCCCGCGGCATCGTCCACGACTTCATGGAGAAGGTCCGTGAGCACCCGACCTACCGGGGCGCGGTCCACACCCAGTCGGTGCTGACCATCACCTCCAACGTCGTCTACGGCAAGAAGACCGGCAACACCCCAGACGGCCGCCGCTCCGGCACCCCGTTCGCCCCGGGCGCCAACCCGATGAACGGGCGCGACGAGCACGGCTACATCGCCTCCGCCCTGTCGGTCGCCAAGCTGCCGTACGACGACGCCGAGGACGGCATCTCGCTGACCAACACCATCACGCCGGACGCGCTCGGACGCACCCCCGAGGAGCGGGTGCACAACCTTGCCGGTGTCCTGGACGGATACACGGAGAGCGGCGGCTTCCACATGAACGTCAACGTGCTCGACAAGGCGACTCTCGAAGACGCCATGGAGCATCCGGAGGACTATCCGCAGCTGACCGTCCGGGTCTCCGGATACGCGGTCAACTTCGTTCGGCTGACGCGTGAGCAGCAGCTCGACGTCATCAACCGCACCTTCCATGGCTCGCTCTGATCCGTCCTGATCCGTCCTGACGCGTTCTGACCTGACCTGCCCCGTCCCGTCCCGTCCCGACCCGTCCCGACCCGTCCCGACCCGACCCGACCCGTCCTGATCGTTCCGAGCCCCCCGAACCGCGCGGCGTCGGACGCCCATCCCCCGTGGGGCCCCGGCGCCGCGCGCTCCACTCCTGCCGAACCCGGCCACCGAACGACCCGCCCCGCACAGGAGGCCCTGCCATGGCCGCACTCCTCGACGACATCGACTTCGACACCACCGACTGCGTCGACACCGTCGGTACCCCCGTCACTCCGGCGGGCGCGGCGACACGGCGGCCGATCTCCGGGTCGGTCCACTCCTGGGATCTGTCGACGGGCGTCGACGGACCCGGAACCCGCTTCGTCACCTTCCTGGCCGGCTGCCCGCTGGCCTGCCTCTACTGCCACAACCCCGACACCCTGAGGATGCGCAGCGGTACCCGGACGTCGGCGGACGACCTCATCGCCGAAGCGAGCACGTACACGACCTTCATCCGGGCCGCAGGCGGCGGCGCCACCATCAGCGGCGGCGAACCCCTGCTCCAGCCGGTCTTCGCCGGTGAGCTCTTCCACCGCTTCAAGAACGAGCTCGGGCTGCACACCGCCCTGGACACCAGCGGCTTCCTGGGCGCCCGCGCCACCGACGCCCTGCTGCGCGATGTCGATCTGGTCCTGCTCGACATCAAGTCGTGGGACCGGGCCACCTACCGCAAGGTCACCGGTCGTCCGCTGGAGCCGACCCTGGACTTCGCCCGCCGCCTGGCGGAGCTCGGCAAAGAGGTGCACGTCCGCTTCGTGCTGGTGCCGGGCCTGACCGACGATCCGGTCAACGTCGACGGGGTCGCCTCCTTCGCGGCCTCCCTCGGCAATGTCTCCCGCGTCGACGTCCTGCCCTTCCACAAGCTCGGCGAGGCGAAGTGGCAGGCACTGGGCAAGCCCTTCACCCTGCACGACACCCCGTCACCCACCCCCGAAGAGGTCGCCTCGGCCCGCGAGATCTTCGCATCCCGCGGACTGCGAGCGGTCTGACGCACCGCGAAGGGCCGCCGCACCGCGGGCAGCCCGACGCGCTGGCGCACGGCGGGCGTGTCTCACGCGCTGGCGCACGGCAGGCTGACCTACGGGCTGGCGCACGGCGGGCTGCCCCACGCGCCGGTGCGCCGCAGGCTGCCCGACGCGCTGAGGGAGGGCCGGGTGAGCGGCTCACCCTGGGAGCCGCAAAACAGGACCAAATGTCCCATATGGCCATACGGTGGCTGGGTGACCGAGCCAACAGACGCATCCGCCGCAGTCGCGCAGCCCGCCCCCGGTGCACGCACCGGCTCCGACGGAGCGCCCGGCAACCCGCCGCCTGCCGGGGCCACCGGATCCCCGGTCGCGGTACCCCGCTCCGTCACCGCCCGTGCGACCGCGGCCGGCGCGCTCGTCTCCGCCCTGCTGATCCTCGCGATCGTGTTCGGCAGCCGCCTGCTGGAGAACTTCGACTCCGCCCTCCTCCCTTACGCCGTCGCCACCGTCTTCCTCGCCTTCGGCGTCGCCTACCGCTACACGGTCTGGGTTTCCGCGCCCGGCGCCCGGCGCCTGTTCAAGCAGGGGTGGCGGAGCTTCTTCTCCGTGGCCAACTTCCGCAAGGCCCCGACCGCCCTGCCCAGAATGATCGCCACCTATCTGGGCTTCCAGAAATTCCTCGGAGCCCGCTCCCATGCCCGCTGGGCCGCCCACCAGCTGATCTTCTGGGGCTGCATTCTCGCCTCCCTGATCACCTTCCCCCTGACCTGGGGCTGGTTCACCTTCACCTCCGGTTCCGGTTCGGGCCCCGGATACGAGATGCGCATCTGGGGCTTCAAGATCATCGGATTCGACTCCCTGAACATCCTGGGCTGGCTGATGTTCCACGGACTGGACATCGCCGCCGTGCTCGTCATCCCCGGCGCCGCGTACTTCCTCTGGCGGCGGATGAAGGACCGCGGAGCCATCACCGGTCAGCGCTTCGCCTACGACCTGGTGCCGCTGATCGCTCTGATCGTCATCTCCGTGACCGGCCTGCTGCTCACCTTCTCGTCGATCTTCCTGCACGGTGGCGGCTACCAGTTCCTGGCGATCCTGCACATGGTGTCGGTCGTCTTCACCCTCATCTACATCCCCTTCGGGAAGTTCTTCCACATCGTCCAGCGCCCGGCCGCGGTCGGCATGCAGCTGTTCAAATACACGGCGCGGCAGGGCCAGGAGGTCTTCGCCTGCCGCCGCTGCGAAGAGCCCATCGATACCGGGCCGTACGTCCAGAACCTCCGTGGCACCATGCGCGACCTCAGCCTCGACTTCGACGAGTGGGCCGAATACTGCCCGCGCTGCAAGCGGGTGCTGCGCGGCAGCGCCTACCTCTCCCAGGTGAAGAAGGGCTTCCAGTGACCTCGGAACCGCGAGCGGCAGATTCCCGTACGGATCCCGGTACGGATGCCCGTGCAGATCCACGTGCAGATCCACGTGCAGATCCACGTGCAGATCCACGTGCAGATCCCCATATGGTCGTTCCTCTCGACCCTTCCCTCGCACCGCCCGGCACCCGCGCCTTCCGGGACGCGGGAGGTATCCCGGCCGACCGCTGGCACGCCGACCAGGAGGGCGAGACGCTCGTCCCCACCCACTGCTGCTTCTGCGGGGTCCAGTGCGGGATGTACCTGCGTGTCGACCGAGGCGGCAAGGTCTTCGGCGTCGAACCCCGTAACCACGACATCAACCGGATGCGGCTGTGCCCCAAGGGCATCAACGCGTACCAGCAGGTCAACCACCCCGACCGGCTCACCGCCCCGCTCATGCGCCGTACCCGTGACGAGGACTTCCGCGAGGTGTCCTGGGACGAGGCACTCGACTTCACCGTCTCCGAGATCAAGCGCATTCAGCAGACGTACGGGAACGACGCCTTCGGGCTCCTCGGCGGCGCCAGCCTCTTCTCCGAAAAGACCTATCTGGTCGGCAAGTTCGCCCGGGTCGCCCTCAAATCCCGGCATGTCGACTACAACGGCCGACTCTGCATGGTGAGCGCCGCCGGTGCCAACAAGCTCGCCTTCGGCATCGACCGGGCCGGCAACCCCTTCTCCGACATCCTGCTCACCGACTGCCTGCTGATCGCGGGCTCCAACGTCGGCGAGTGCTTCCCCGTGATGACCCAGTACGTGTGGGGGGCCCGGGACCGCGGTGCGAGCCTGATCGTCATCGACCCGCGGCAGACCGCCATCGCCCGCACCGCCGACATCCATGTCGCACTCAAACCCGGTACCGACTCGGCCTTCTTCAACTCCGTGCTGAACGTGGTCATCGAGGAGGGCCTGACCGACGCGGCCTATCTCGCCGCCCACACCACCGGCTGGGAGGAGGTGAAGGCCAAGGCCGCCGCGTACCCGCCGTCCCGCGCCGCCGAGATCTGCGGTGTGCCCGCCGAGCAGATCGTTCAGGTCGCCCGCGTCTTCGCCCGCGCCCCCAAGGCCATGGCCTGGCACGCCCGTGGCATCGAACACCACTCGCAGGGCGTCGAGAACTGCCTCACCGTGATCAACCTGTGCGCCGCCACCGGCAACATCGGCAAGCCCGGCGCCGGGTACGGCACCCTCACCGGCCAGGGCAACGGGCAGGGCGGTCGCGAGCACGGCCAGAAGGCCGATCTTCTTCCCGGCGGCCGCTCGATCATGAACGAGGAGCACCGCAGGCAGATCTGCGAGATCTGGGGCATCGAGGAGTCCGAACTCCCTCCCGCCGGCACCTCGATGATGGAAATGGTCTGGCAGATGCAGCGCCAGGAGATCCGTGGACTGATCGGCATCTGCAACAACCCCTTCGTCTCCCTCCCCAACTACAAGGTGGTCAAGGAGGGCTACGACGCCACAGAGTTCCATGCCCAATTCGACTTCTTCCTTTCCGAGACCGCCGCCAACGCGCATGTCGTCTTCCCCGTCACCACCTGGGCCGAGGACGAAGGGGTGATGGCCAACGCCGAGGCCCGGGTGGTCAAGCACAACAAGGCCCAGGACCCGCCCCCCGGCGTACGGACCGACACCTGGGTGATGTGCGAACTCGCCAGGCGCCTGGGCGCGGGCGACAAGTTCGCCTTCGCGGACTCCCGCGAGGTCTTCGACGAGCTGCGGATCGCCTCCGCCGGCACCGTCAACGACTACTACGGCATCACCTACGAGCGGCTGGAGGAGACCGGCGGCATCGCGTGGCCCTGCCCCTCCACCGACCACCCCGGAACCCCCCGGCTCTTCGAGGACGGGAAGACCTATCACCCCGACGGCAAGATCCACCTCCAGGTCGTCGAGTGGCACCCGCCGATGGACCCGTACGACGACGAGCACCCCATGTCGCTGACCACCGGACGCACCGTCGCCCACTTCCTCTCCGGCAACCAGACCCGACGCCTGGGCGCCCTCGTCGAACAGACCCCCCGCCCCTGGGCCGAGCTTCATCCCTCCCACGGCTTCCGCAACGGCGAACCGGTCCGCGTCGTCACCCGGCGCGGAAGCGAGGTCTTCCCCGCCCTGGTCACCGAGGCGATCCGCCCCGACACCGTCTTCATCCCGTACCACTGGCCCGTCCCCACCGCGGCCAACGCCCTGACCATCGACGCCCTCGACCCCCGCTCCAAGATCCCCGAGTACAAGGTGTGCGCCTGCCGCATCGAGCACGCCGGCTCGATCGACGAGGTTCCCGCACCCCCGGTCGCACCCGGCCATGTCGCCTACCCGGAGACCCAGGTCTCCCGAACCGACCCGCTGCCACCCACGTCGCCCCAGGGCCGTGGCACCTCGGAGAGGGGCTGATCACCGCATGATGGGCAGAACGATCTTCATCGACCCCGGCCGCTGCATCGGCTGCCAGGCCTGTGTCTCGGCCTGCCGGGAATGCGACTCGCACCGCGGCAAGTCGATGATCCACCTCGACTACACCGACGAGGGCCGGTCCGTGGCCTCCCTCCCCACGGTCTGCATGCACTGCGAGGACCCTGTCGCCCCGTGCGCCGAGGTATGTCCCGCCGACGCGATCCTGGTGACCGCCGACGGTGTGGTGCAGCAGGCCGACACCACCCGGTGCATCGGCTGTGCCAACTGCGTCAACGCCTGCCCCTTCGGTGTCCCGAAGATCGATCTGCAGGCGAAGCTGCAGATGAAGTGCAACCTCTGCTACGACCGCACCGCCTACGGTCTCGCCCCCATGTGCGCGACCGTCTGCCCGACGGGAGCGCTGTTCTACGGGACCGTCGAGGAACTCCAGGCCGAGCGCCCCGGCGTCCAGGTCGCCGACACCTTCGTCTTCGGCCGGAGCGAGGTCCGCACCGGCGTCGCCATGGTCGTGCCCGCGGACAGGGTCCAGTGGCCGGTGCCCGGCGGCCTTCCCGTCGTCGAGATCAACGGGAAGGACGTCCGCCGATGAGCGTCACCGACCAGCCTCCCTCCGGGGATCCGCGCGAAGCCCTGCACGACCGGATCGCCGCTGATTCCCTCACCACCCGGCGCGACTATCTCCGGATCGTCACGACGGTCTCCGGTGGACTCGCCGTCGGCGGCCTCGGCGTGGCCGCCGGAATCCTTCCACGTCACGGAGACACCGAGGACGCCAAGGCGCCCACTCCGAAGAAGATCACCGCTCAGCTCCTTCCTGGCGAGTCCATCGCCTTCGATTACCCGGAGGAAGAGGATCGGGCGGTTGCCGTCCGGCTCGACGACGGCTCGCTCGTCGGCTACTCCGCCATCTGTACCCACCTGGCGTGCGCCGTGCTCTGGCGCAAGGACCGCGGATCCGAGGGCGAGCTGTACTGCCCCTGCCACGAAGGAATCTTCGATGCCCGCACCGGCGAGGTCACTGCCGGGCCACCGCCCCGGGCACTGCCCAAGGTGGTGCTCACCGAGCAGGCCGACGGCAGTGTCTGGGCGGTCGGCACGACCCGGTCGGGCGAGAGCATCGAGCACGGCCTGTGCCGCCAGCTCAACACCGACCGTCCGGATCTCGCGTCCCGCATCGGCTGCCCCGCGGTGAAGGGTGGAGGCGCAGAGGCCCCCGCCGCCACGCGGACACCCGCGGCGTCCGGTGCCGCAGGCCCAGGAGCCGGTACGCCCCGTTCCCGGGCGGCAGCGGAGAACGAGCTCCCCGGCAGGCGGACATGACCGACGCCCGGCAGCCCCGCGACCAGGAGTCCCCCACGTACCCGGACTACCACCCGGGGAGCGCCCGACCCGAACTCAACCGCCCCGTCCACGAGCGCTATCCACAGATCCGTGCCACCAGCGGCTACGGCGACCCCCGGGTCCGCCACACCGGTCCCGGTCCGGGGGCGGGCGCCGAACAGGAACCCGAACGCTCCTCGAAACTGACGGCCCGGCTGGCGCTGGCGATGACCGTGGTCATCGGACAGCTCTGGGGACTGACCGTCGTCATCGACGCGTGGATGGAGGGAAACACCGGCACGGCCTGGTGGGGCGCCGGCTTCCTCTGTCTGTCGTTCCTCGTCGTCCTCGGGCTGTGGGCGCTCGACCCGAGGGATCGATGACCACCGCCGTACCCTGGAGTCATGAGCACCGCCCCCGCCCCCGGCCCGCGCGATTCGAAGCCGAATCAGCCGGAACAGCCGAAACCGAAACCGGCCCTGGTCTTCGACGATCCGTTGGACCAGCAGTCCGCGGACGATACGGACCGAGGGTGGGGCGAGCGGGCCCCGGCCGGCGGCAGCGCCGCCGATCTGGCGCGCTTCCTCGACGAGAAGCCGCCCCACCACATCTGAGTCCCCGCTCGGTGGTGGTTCGACGAGGCTGCTGCCGGTCCTCCTGCGGTGCTGCTCCTGCAGTCCTCCTGCAGTCCTCCTGCAGTCCTCCTGCAGTCCTCCTGCAGTCCTCCTGCGGTCCTCCTGTTTTCGCGTATCGCGCTCCTGGCCGCGACCTCGGCCGACCGGCGTTCTGGCGACCGAGGTTCCGGTGACCGAGGGTTCGACGACCGAGGGTTCGACGACCGAGATTCCGGTCGGCCTCGCCCGCCTTCGGGTCGGTGGTGTGACAGCTCATCAGTACGGATCAGCACAGGGTCACCGCCAGCTTGGTCGACATGCCCGCACCGGCCAGGGAAGCGGCCGTGCCACGGGGGACCGACAGCACGATCAGCGCACCGCCCTCCGCGGGACCTTCGACCACGGCCTGCGGTACGTCTGCCACCCGTGCCCCCTTCGCCACTACCCGGGCCGCAGCCCCGGCCCCGTCGGCAGCGATCACGTCGACTCGGTCGCCCGGCCGTAGCAACCGCACCGTCCCCGCATCCGCGATCCGGACCGGCGCCGACACCAACGGAACCGGCCGCCGCGCCACCTGGGACGCCACCCCGCTCGTACCCCCCGCCCCTGCCCCATGTGCCGCGCTGCTGCCCGCGCCGTCGGCGCCCACACCCGTCGCGGCCAGGCCGGCAGCCGTCAGAGCCAGCCCGGCGGCCAGGGCGCGGCGCTGCCGCCACAGTGCCTGCCGCAGTCGGTGTCCGCCGCAGCCGCGCACCCGCAGCGGCTCGAACAAGGGCACACCGCAGGGCGGGGGAGCCGACGCCGGAGACCCTGGGGGTCCAGGAGGCTCTGGATGGCCCGGAGACCCCGGGGGCCCGGAAGGTTCTGGACGACCTGGAGGCCCTGGAGGTGCCGACAGCCCCGGATGACCTGGAGGCTCAGGAGGTGCCGGAAGTCCCGGAAGTCCCGGAAGCCCCGGAGGCTCTGGACGGCCCGGAGGATCTGAAGGCCACGGAGACAGCAGCCCGGGCGACGGGAACGCGGACTGAGACCGAGACGGCCTGGACGACGGGAACATGGTCGACACCACCTACCGTGAGGAGTTCCGGACGGACACCCCTCACGATCCACCGTCCACGCGTATCCCGCCGGGGCCTGTGGACGGCCGCGGGAATGTGGATATCCCCGTCACCCACCCACACCGCACGCCTGACTCACAGCCCCATACCCCCCGCCACTTTCGCTCACCCGCCCGCCAGCCCGCGCGCTCACCCGCCAGCCCGCGCGCTCACCCGCCAGCCCGCGCGCTCACCCGCCAGCCCGCGCGCTCACCCGCTCGCCAGCCCGCGCGCTCATCCGCCAGCCCGGGCCCACCCGCCCGCCGCCGCTAAGGAAGCTCGATCCCCGTTTCCATCCCGTCCAGCGCATGCGAGCACGGGCAGTCGCGGTCCGCCTCTGCGGGGAGACCGGCCACCACATCGAAGAGCACCGCACGCAGCCGGTCCACGTTGGCCGCGAACACCTTCAGCACCTCCGCGTGCGAGACGCCCTCTCCGGCTTCCGCGCCCGCGTCGAGATCCGTCACCAGTGTCATCGTCGTGTAGCAGAGGCCCAGTTCACGGGCGAGGATTGCCTCCGGGTGCCCGGTCATCCCGACCACCGACCAGCCCATCGCCGCATGCCAGCGCGATTCCGCCCGGGTCGAGAAGCGTGGCCCCTCGACGACCACCAGCGTCCCGCCGTCCACCGGCTCCCAGTTCTTCGCGCGAGCCGCCGCCAGCGCGGCCCTGCGTCCTTCGGGGCAGTACGGGTCGGCGAATCCCAGGTGCAGGACGTTCGGCTCTGCCCCGTCGGCCCGGGTCTGCCCGTCGTAGTACGTCTGCGTCCGGGCCTTGGTGCGGTCCACCATCTGGTCGGGCACGAGCAGGGTGCCCGGTCCGTACTCCGGACGCAGGCCCCCCACCGCACACGGACCGAGCACCTGACGCACGCCCACGGAGCGCAGCGCCCACAGGTTGGCCCGGTAGTTGATGCGGTGCGGCGGCAGATGATGGCCGCGTCCGTGGCGGGGCAGGAAGGCGACCCGGCGACCGCCCACCTCACCGAGGAAAAGGGAGTCGCTCGGCTGTCCGTACGGGGTGTCCACACGCACCTCCGTGACGTCCTCCAGGAAGGAGTACAAGCCCGAGCCGCCGATGACACCGATCTCTGCGTTCGCCATGCGGTCACAGTACTGGCGTGCGGAAGTGCCGCTCAGGCCAGTGGCGCAGAAGAGCCGGCGGCCCAGAAAGTCAGGAGTGCAGAAAGGCGGAGGCGCAGAAAGTCCACTGGCACAGAAAGCCAACGGTACAGAAAAGACCGAGGACCCCGCCGATCCTCTCGGTGGGGTCCTCGGGGAAGAGCGGTTCGGCTCAGGCGGCCGACGAACCACTCGTCGAGGACGACGAGGAGGACGCGGAAGAGGAGGCGGCAGGCGAGGAAGAAGCGGACGACTTCGTGTCCGAACCCGACGACGACGATGATGAATCGGACGAAGCGGAACCGGATGCCTTCGTCGAGGACGACGCCGACGTGCTGCTCGACGAGGAGCCACGGCTGTCGTTCCGGTAGAAACCGGAACCCTTGAAGACGATACCGACCGCCGAGAACACCTTCTTCAGGCGTCCTTCGCAGCTCGGGCACACGGTCAGGGCATCATCGGTGAACTTCTGCACCGCCTCAAGGCCCTCGCCACATTCGGTGCACTGGTACTGATAGGTCGGCACTTGCTCCTCCTGGCACTCTGACTCAATGAGTGCTAACGACGCTCCATACTGACGTATTCCGCTGGATCAGTCCACTGTGACCGGCTCGCGGTGACCGATACCACGTGCCACGGTCCGTCCCGGGGCAGGGGGTGCGAGCCGGGAACGCAGCGCCACCAGGGTGGTCAGCGCCAGTACGGTTCCCACCAGCGGCACGACGAATCCGGTGCTCGCACCGTGTGCGTCGGCGAGTTGCCCGGCGACCGTCACGGCGGCTGCCTGGCCGAGGGCGACCGAGCCCGTCAGCCAGGTGAACGCCTCGGTCCGGGCAGATCCCGGCACCAGTGCCTCGACCAGCGTGTAGCCGCTGATCAGGGCCGGAGCGATGGAGAGGCCGACCAGCAGTCCGAGCCCGGCCAGCAGGGGCACGGAGTGCATCGCCCACAGTCCGGAGGCGGTCAGGGTGAGCGCCGTGTATCCGACGATCAGCCGTCGTCGCGGCCCGCTCTTCCAGGCGATGGCGCCGCAGGCGATCCCGGCCAGCATGTTGCCGGCCGCGAAGACCCCGTACAGCAGACCGTTCGCCCCGGGCCGGCCGATCTCCTCGGCGAAGGCGGTCAGCGAGACCTGCATGCCGCCGAAGACCGCGCCGATTCCCAGGAAGGCCACCGCCAGCACCCGTACACCCGGGACGGACAGGGCGGACACGCGCCGCTCGGAGGCGCCCGACGCGGTGCCGCGCACCACAGGCTGGGTGCGGCGCTGCGCGGCGAAGAGCAGCCCGCCGACCAGGGTCAGCCCGGCCTCCGTGAGCAGACCTGCCGCCGGGTGCACCCCGGTGCACAGCGCGGTGGCGAGCACCGGGCCGATGACGAAGGTGAACTCGTCCGTCACCGATTCGAAGGCGGCCGCGGTGGACATCAGCGGCGAGGCCGGGCGGCCCGGTGCCGCGCCCAGTACCGCCGCCCAGCGGGCCCGTACCATCGGCCCGATCTGCGGGACGGACGCCCCGGTCGGCACGGCCGCCGCGAACAGGGCCCACAGGGGCGCGTCCGCCAGCGCCAGCGCCGTCAGCGCCGAAACGGAGACCGTGTGCACCAGGACGCCGGGCAGCAGCACGGCGCGCTGGCCGAAACGGTCGGCGAGCTTGCCGGTCTGCGGCGCGAACAGGGCCATGGAGACACCCGTGACGGCGGCGACGGAGCCCGCGCTGCCGTACGAGCCGGTGGTGTGCTGCACCAGGAGCACGATGCCGATGGTCAGCATCGCGAAGGGCTGCCGTGCGGCGAAGCCCGGAAGGAGAAACGTCCACGCACCAGGAGTGCGCAGCAACTGCCCGTAACCGGGGCGGTCGGAGACCGTGGGCGCCACGGTCCATGCCTTTCTGCCGCCTGGTGGCCGAGCTCCCGGTCCGGGCCGGCACGGGTGGTGCGGGCTCGTGCGGGTGCTGTGCCGAGAGCTGTCCTCTTCGCGCGGAACTGCGGTAGATGCCGGGCGCTCAGCAGAGGCGGAGGACGCCACGACCGCCATACGGTCGCGCCAGCTCTGCTTCAGGCAGAGTTGGTCGTTCAGGTTGGTCGATCGGGTCGATCGGGTCGGCCGGCCTCGACGCGGAGACCGGCCAAATCTCCTTCATGATACAGGCAGTCCTTCCCGCACACCTCTGAATGTGCGCAGGACCCGCGCTCCTGCCTCGGATCGACAGCAATCGACTCCATGCGGCATGTGATGCGACATGCGACGCACAGCACGTCGTGCACGGCGGGTGGCATCCCATGCCACCCGCCACACACGGCAATGACCGCCCGCACCGCGCACCCGCACACCGCGCAGCCCGCCCGCGCACACCGCGCCGCCCGCACTGTGCCCACCGCACGCCGCACCCCGCGTCCTGCGCGGTGAGCCGGTGTCAGCGATGCGCCTTCGGCCCGTCCGTCTTCCCCGTACGCCGCACGGACTTCAGCGCGTGCGCCACATCCTGTGCCACGTGCTGTCCGGCGAGGCTCTCGCCGCCGCTGCCGCTCGTGCCGAGCCAGCCCGCGAGCTTGCCGCCCTCGCCGACCGCGCGCAGCCGTTCCTCCGCCGCGTCGCGCACCGGATCGGTGGTGACCACCAGCAGTTCGTCGCCGTGCCGCAGCACGGTCGACGGCGCCGGCACGAAGCTCTTCTCGTCCCGCACGACCAGGGTGACCGCCGCTCCGGCGGGCAGCCGCAGCTCCGCCACCTCCACGCCGTGCATCTTCGACTTCGGAGGGATAGCCACCGACAGCAGATGGCCGCGCAGCCGCTCCAGCGGCGCGGACTCGATGCCCAGGTCGGCGGCTTCCGCCGGATCGTCGGCGATCTTCAGGATCTTCGCCATCCAGGGCAGGGTCGGTCCCTGGATGAGCGTGTAGACGACCACGAGAACGAAGACGATGTTGAAGACCCGGGTGGAGCCCTCGATCCCGGACACCATCGGAATGGTCGCCAGGATGATGGGTACGGCGCCGCGCAGGCCCGCCCATGACATGAACGCCTTCTCCTGCCAGGGCAGCCGGAACGGCACCAGCGAGATGAAGACCTCCAGCGGACGGGCCACCACGGTCAGCACCAGCCCCACGATGACCGCGGGCCAGAAGTCGTCCCCCAGATCGTGCGGGGTGACGAGGAGTCCGAGCAGCACGAACATGCCGATCTGGGCCAGCCAGCCGAGCCCGTCGGCGAAGCCGCGGGTGGCGGGCCAGTGGGGCAGTTTGGCGTTGCCGAGGATCATCGCGGCCAGGTACACGGCGAGGAAGCCGCTTCCGTGGGCCAGGGCGCCCGCCGCGTACGCGGACACCGCGATCGCCATCACGGCGATCGGGTACAGGCCGGACGCGGGCAGCGCCACATGACGCAGTCCGAACGAGCCGAGCCAGCCGACCGCGAGACCGACGGCCGCGCCGATCGCGAGCTCCAGCGCTATCTCACCGATCAGCACGTACCAGTGCTCCACCGGCCCCCTGGTCGAGAAGGCCACCACCAGGATCACGACGGGGGCGTCGTTGAAGCCCGACTCGGCCTCCAGCACACCGGTGACCCGGGCGGGCAGCGGCACCTTGCGCAGCACGGAGAAGACCGCGGCGGCGTCCGTCGACGAGACCACCGCGCCGATGATCAGTGCCTGGCGCCAGTCCAGACCGACCAGATAGTGCGCGCCGGCCGCGGTGACGCCGACGCTCACGGCGACGCCGGCGGTCGAGAGCAGCGCCGCGGCCGGCAGCGCGGGCTTGATCTCTTTCCACTTCGTGCCCAGGCCACCCTCGGCGAGGATCACGACCAGTGCGGCATAACCGATCACCTGCGTCAGTTCCGCATTGTTGAACTTGACGTCGAAGATGCCGTCCTGCCCCATGACGACCCCGATGCCGAGGTACAGGAGCAGGCTGGGCAGTCCGCTGCGGGAGGAGACACGCACCGCCGCCACGGCGACGAGCAGGACGAGTGAGCAGACGAGCAGGAGCTCGTTGAGCGTGTGGACAGTCAGTGGCCGTTCCTTCCCTGCGTGCGCCTGCCGAATCCATCCTCGGCATCGGCCGTGGACGGCCGGTACTTCGTTACCTTACCTAATCTTTAACGCTTTCTTGACGCGTTCGAGTATTCGTACGATCGCTGGGCAATTCGAATCAGGACGATGCCGCGTCGGAGCCGCCCGGCCGCTGCGCCTATGGTTGCTCCTGCACTCCCAGGACCACCTGCCCCTCGAAGGACAGCGATGCCCGCCAACACAACCGCCCCTTCCGGCACTACCGGGTCCGCCGGTGGGAAGACCGGCAGGAAGAAGGGGCGACGTGCCCGCCTGATCGTGATCGTCCTGGTGCTGGCGCTTGTCGCGGGTATCGGTTACGGCGCGTTCTGGTCCGTATCGACCGTGCGGGCCTCGTACCCGCAGACGACCGGCTCCCTGACGCTCGACGGCCTCGACGGCTCGGTCGACGTCAAGCGCGACGCCTATGGAATCCCGCAGTTGTACGCGGACTCCGATGCCGACCTCTTCCGCGCCCAGGGCTTCGTGCAGGCGCAGGACCGCTTCTGGGAGATGGACGTCCGCCGTCACATGACGGCGGGCCGGCTCTCCGAGATGTTCGGCTCCGGGCAGGTCGAGACGGACTCCTTCCTGCGCACGCTCGGCTGGCGCAAGGTCGCGCAGGAGGAGTACGACGACGTCCTGTCCGAGGAGACCAAGAAGAACCTCCAGGCGTACGCGGACGGCGTGAACGCCTACCTCAAGGGGCGCGACGGCAAGGACATCTCCGTCGAGTACGCCGCCCTCGGCCTCACCAACGACTACAAGCCGACCGAGTGGACCCCGGTCGACTCGGTCGCCTGGCTCAAGGCCATGGCCTGGGACCTGCGCGGGAACATGCAGGACGAGATCGACCGCTCGCTGATGACCAGCAGGCTCGACGCGAAGCAGATCGACGACCTCTACCCGGCGTACCCGTACAGCAAGCACGACCCGATCGTCAGCGGCGGTGGGATCTCCACGGTCACCGGGAAGTTCGACCCGGAGGCGACCTCGTCCGGCACCGTCGGCTCGAACACCGCGGCGGGCGCCACCGAGGGCCTGAACACCCAGCTCGCCTCGCTCTCCGAGACCCTCGACGAGATCCCGGCCCTGCTCGGCCCGAACGGCAACGGCATCGGGTCCAACTCCTGGGTGGTCTCCGGCACGTACACGACGACCGGTAAGCCGCTGCTCGCCAACGACCCGCACCTGGCGCCGCAACTGCCCTCGCTCTGGTACCAGATGGGGCTGCACTGCCGCGAGATCTCGGCGAAGTGCCAGTACGACACCGCCGGCTACACCTTCTCCGGCATGCCCGGCGTGATCATCGGCCACAACCAGGACGTCGCCTGGGGCTTCACCAACCTCGGCGCGGACGTCACCGACCTCTTCCTGGAGAAGGTCTCCGCCGAGGGCTACCTGTACGACGGCAAGGTCAAGCCCTTCACCGTCCGTGAGGAGACCATCAAGGTCGCAGGCGGGAAGAGCCGGAAGATCACCATCCGCGAGACCAACAACGGTCCGCTGGTCTCCGACCGCAGCAGCGAACTGGAGAAGGTCGGCCAGAAGGCCCCCGTCACCAACGCGGCCCCGGACCGGGCCGACGGTTACGCGGTCGCCCTGAAGTGGACCGCGCTGGATCCCGGCCACTCCATGGACGCCGTCTTCGAGCTGAACCGGGCCAAGGACTTCGCGTCCTTCCGCAAGGCGGCGGCGCACTTCGAGGTCCCCTCGCAGAACCTGATCTACGCCGACACCAAGGGCAACATCGGCTACCAGGCCCCCGGCAAGATCCCGGTCCGCCTCCAGGGCGACGGCACGATGCCCAGCCCCGGCTGGTCCTCGGCGTACGGCTGGGAGAAGGACCCGATCCCGTTCGACGAGCTGCCCTACGAGTACAACCCCGAGCGCGGCTACATCGTCACCGCCAACCAGGCGGTCATCGGCAAGGACTACGCCCACCTGCTCACCGAGGACTGGGGCTACGGCACCCGCAGCCAGCGGATCAACGACCTCATCAAGTCGAAGATCAAGGGCGGCGGGAAGATCTCGACCGAGGACATGCAGAAGATGCAGATGGACAACACCAGCGAGATCGCCGCGCTGCTGGTGCCCAAGCTGCTGAAGATCAACATCTCTGACAAGAGCATCCGCGAGGCGCAGAAGCTGCTGGAGGGCTGGGACTACACCCAGGAATCCGACTCGGCCGCGGCGGCGTACTTCAACGCGGTCTGGCGCAACATCCTCAAACTGGCCTTCGGCGACAAGCTGCCCAAGGAGCTCCGGGTCGAGGGCGAGTGCCTCAACGTGACCCGGGCCGACACCTCGGGCCCGGTCGACGAGCAGGGCAAGCTGGTGCGCGAGTGCGGCCAGCGCGACGCGGACACGGCGCAGCCGGACGGTGGTGACCGCTGGTACCAGGTGGTCGCCAACCTGCTGGACGACCCGGACAGCGAGTGGTGGAAGTCGCCCAGGAACGGCCGGGACACGGCGACGGAGAACCAGGACCAGCTCTTCGCCCGCGCGATGAAGGACGCCCGCTGGGAGCTGACCGCCAAGCTCGGCAAGGACATCACCAGCTGGAACTGGGGCCGGCTGCACCAGTTGACGCTGAAGAACCAGACCCTCGGCACCGAGGGCCCCGGTCTGCTCCAGCGGGTCCTCAACCGGGGGCCGTGGAACCTCGGCGGTGGAGAGGCCGCGGTGAACGCCAGCGGCTGGAACGCGGCGGGCGGGTACGACGTCATCTGGGTTCCGTCGATGAGGATGGTCGTCAACGTCGGGGACTGGGACAAGTCCCGCTGGATCAACCTCACCGGCGCCTCCGGGCACGCGTTCAGCGCGCACTACACCGATCAGACCGACAAGTGGGTCAACGGTGAACTGCTCGACTGGTCCTTCGGGACGAACGCCGTCGGTCAGTCGACGACCGACACCCTGACCCTCAAACCGTAGGACCGGCCCCACGGTCCGGGCCGGTCCGGCGCACGCCGGCGGGTGTCACCACCACGTCCACGGGGTGGTCGTGCGGTTCCTCGGGAACCCGCGCGACCACCTCGTTGTCGTACAGCAGCACGACCAGCGCCGGGTGCGCCCCCGCCGCGGCGAGCCGGGCCAGCACCCGGTCGTAGCTTCCGCCGCCGCGGCCGAGCCGCATCCCGCGCGGGTCCGCCGCGAGACCCGGCAGCAGGACCGCGTCGGCGTCCAGGACCGCGTCCGGGCCGAGCCGCTCCCCGCCGGGCTCCAGCAGCCCGCGACCGGCCCGGACCAGGCGATCGGCTCCTTCGTACACCGCCCAGTCCAGATCGTTGTCCGCGAGGAGCACCGGCAGCAGCACCCGTACGCCCCGCTCGCGCAGCGCGTCCAGCAGGGCGCGGGTGCCCGGCTCGCTCCCCACCGAGACGTACGCGGCGACGGTGCGTGCCTCGGACAGCTCCGGAAGACTCAATGCGGCCCGAGACAGAACCGTCCCGGCGTTCTCCACGTCTTCCCTGGTCAGATGATGTCGTGCGGCCAGTAGTTCGCGTCTCAGAAGCGCTTTTTGGGACATGTCGGTATTCAACGGGAACCTTGGATCTCGTGTATGTGCATATAGCCGTACAAAGTTAACCGGAGTCTCATCTTTCTCCCATACGCGCCGGTTATGGTTCTGCGCATGACTCAGTCGCACCCCAGGATCAGCAAGGCTGTCATTCCGGCCGCAGGGCTCGGTACCCGCTTCCTGCCGGCCACCAAAGCCACTCCCAAGGAGATGCTGCCTGTGGTCGACAAGCCCGCGATCCAGTACGTCGTCGAGGAGGCGGTGACCGCGGGGCTCTCCGACGTACTGATGGTCACCGGTCGCAACAAGCGTCCACTGGAAGACCATTTCGACCGCAATTACGAGCTGGAGTCCGCCCTCACCCGCAAGGGAGACGCCGAACGGCTGCGGAAGGTCCAGGAATCGAGCGACCTGGCCACCATGCACTACGTCCGGCAGGGAGACCCGCGCGGACTCGGCCACGCCGTGCTGTGCGCCGCACCGCACGTCGGCGACCAGCCGTTCGCGGTCCTTCTCGGCGACGACCTGATCGACCCGCGCGACCCGCTGCTGGCCCGTATGGTCGACGTCCAGGAGCGCGAGGGCGGCAGCGTCATCGCGTTGATGGAGGTCGAGCCGGAGCAGATCCACCTGTACGGCTGCGCGGCCGTCGAGCCCACCGGCGAGGGCGATGTGGTGCGTGTCACCGGTCTGATCGAGAAGCCCGACCCGGCCGACGCGCCCAGCAACCTCGCCGTCATCGGCCGGTACGTCCTGGACCCCGCGGTCTTCGGCATACTCCGCAGGACCGAACCGGGCCGCGGTGGCGAGATCCAGCTCACCGACGCCCTGCAACTCCTCGCCGAGGACGAGAAGGTCGGCGGCCCCGTGCACGGCATCGTCTTCACGGGACGCCGCTATGACACCGGTGACCGGGGCGACTACCTCCGTGCCATTGTCAGGCTCGCGTGCGAACGTGAAGACCTGGGCCCCGACTTCAGGGCCTGGCTCCGCAGTTACGTCACCGAGGAGATGTAGCACCTTGAGCAGCACGGTCTGGTCGGTGGACGAGCACCTGGAAGACATTCTCGGCGCGGTGCGGCCGCTCGAACCCATCGAGCTGCACCTGCACGACGCCCAGGGCTGCGTCCTCGTCGAGGACGTCGTCGTGGGGGTCGCCCTGCCGCCGTTCGACAACAGCTCGATGGACGGGTACGCGGTCCGCGTCGCCGATGTCGAGGCCGCCGACGAGGAGTTCCCCGCGGTGCTCGCCGTGATCGGTGACGTCGCGGCCGGCAGCGAGGGGCTGCCCGGCGACCGGAGCGTGGGCCCGGGAGAGGCCGCCCGCATCATGACCGGTGCCCCGTTGCCGGCCGGTGCCGAGGCCGTGGTCCCGGTCGAGTGGACCGACGGCGGCACGGGCGGCGGCCCCGCCGACACCATGCGCGCCCACAGCGACGCCCCCGAGGGGGCGAGCGGCGAAGTCCGCGTCCACCGCTCCGTGGAGGCCCGCGCCCATGTCAGGGCCCGGGGCAGCGACGTGAAGCCGGGCGACCTGGCCCTGAGCGCCGGGTCGGTGATCGGGCCGCCGCAGATCGGGCTGCTCGCCGCGATCGGCCGTTCGACGGTCAGGGTGCGGCCCCGGCCGCGCGTCGTCGTCATCTCCACCGGCAGCGAACTGGTGCAGCCGGGCGAGGAGCTGACCGCCGGTCGGATCTACGACTCGAACAGCTACGCGCTGACGGCCGCCGCCCGGGACGCCGGAGCGATCGCCTACCGGGTCGGCGCCGTCACCGACGACGCGGACACGCTCCGGGCCACGATCGAGGACCAGTTGATCCGTGCCGACATCGTCGTCACCACCGGCGGCGTCAGCGTCGGCGCGTACGACGTCGTCAAGGAAGCCCTGTCGTCGGTGGGCGACGACGAGGACGAGCCCGGCAGCGGCATCGCCTTCCGCAAGCTCGCCATGCAGCCCGGCAAACCGCAGGGCTTCGGCACGATCGGCCCCGAACACACGCCGCTGCTGGCGCTCCCGGGCAACCCCGTCTCGTCGTACGTCTCCTTCGAGCTGTTCGTACGGCCCGTGATCCGCGCCCTGATGGGTCTCAAGGACGTGAACCGCCCCACCGTCCGGGCCACCCTCAGCAGCGAAAAGGCACTCACGTCGCCGTCCGGGAAGCGACAGTTCCTGCGCGGCACGTACGACGCGGAGGCCGGCACCGTCACTCCGGTCGGCGGCTCCGGATCGTATTTGGTCGCCGCGCTCGCCCGGGCCGACGCGCTGATCGTGCTGCCCGAGGACGTCACCTCCGCCGAGCCCGGCGCGGACACCGAGGTGATCCTGCTCCGCTGATCCCCGGGCGGTGGCGGTACGGTATCTGCCGCTGTGCCGTCCCGGGGACACCCCCGGGCCCCGGCCCGCACCCCGGTGCGGGCCGAGCGGACCCCCGGCGCCCTACCGCGAGGCGGAGTGAGTTGAGTACGCAGAACAGGCTGACGCACATCGACGAGGCGGGCGCGGCCCGCATGGTCGACGTGTCCGAGAAGGACGTCACCGCGCGCGTCGCCCGCGCGAGCGGCCGGGTCCTGGTCTCGCCGCGCGTCGTCGAACTGCTCCGCGGCGAAGGAGTCCCCAAGGGCGACGCCCTCGCCACCGCCCGTATCGCCGGGATCATGGGCGCCAAACGCACCCCCGACCTGATCCCGCTCTGCCACCCGCTCGCCGTCTCCGGTGTCCAGGTGGACCTGGGCGTCGCCGACGACGCGGTGGAGATCACCGCCACGGTGAAGACGACCGACCGCACCGGCGTGGAGATGGAGGCCCTGACCGCCGTCTCGGTCGCCGCGCTCACCGTGATCGACATGGTCAAGGCGGTCGACAAGGCGGCGGTCATCACGGACGTGCGCGTCGAGTCGAAGTCGGGCGGCACGTCCGGCGACTACCGGCGCGCGGTACCGGAGGCACCGGACGGGGCGGACGCGTGACGGCGCCGGGCACGGGAGGGGGCGGAGGCGCGACGGCCCCCGGCACAGGGCAAGGCGATCGCGGGACGGCCCCCGGCGCAGGAGCGGGTGAACGTGCGACGGCTCCCGGCGACGGGCAGCCCGGTGACGGTGGGGCGGCCGGACGTCCGCTCGGCGGCGCGCTGACCGCCCCGTACGCCGCCCTCGTCGTCACCGCGTCCAACCGGGCCGCCGCCGGGGTCTACCCGGACAAGGGCGGCCCCCTGATCGCCGAAGCGCTCACGCAGCTCGGCTTCGCCGTCGACGGCCCCCAGGTCGTGCCGGACGGCGACCCGGTCGAACAGGCGCTGCGCGACGGGGTGGCCGCCGGGTACGACGTCATCGTCACGACCGGCGGTACGGGCATCTCGCCCACCGACCGCACCCCCGAGGCCACCCGCCGCGTCCTCGACCACGAGGTCCCCGGCATCCCCGAGGCGATCCGCGCCGAGGGCCGCGACAAGGTGCCCACCGCCGCGCTCTCCCGCGGTCTCGCGGGCGTCGCGGACCACACACTCATCGTGAACCTGCCGGGCTCCACCGGCGGGGTGCGCGACGGCCTCGCCGTCCTCACACGTCTTCTGGTGCACGCCGTCGACCAGCTTCGCGGCGGCGATCACCCCCGACCGGGGAGCCCGAGCTGAACGTCCCGACCTGGCCGGTGGTCCTCAAGGACGGCGAGATCGCCCTCCGTCCGATCAAACTGCGCGACCAGCGCGTGTGGCGCGAGGTCAACCGGCGCAACCGTGACTGGCTGCGCCCCTGGGAGGCGACCGTTCCGCCGCCCGCCCCGGGCGCCCCGACGGCCCAGCGCCCCACCTACCGCCAGATGGTCCGTCATCTGCGCTCCGAGGCCAACGCGGGCCGGATGCTGCCCTTCGTCATCGAGTACGAGGGCCGTCTGGTCGGTCAGTTGACGGTCGCCGGGATCACCTGGGGCTCGATGTGCTCGGGCCACGTCGGCTACTGGGTCGACCAGGACGTGGCGGGCCGTGGTGTGATGCCGACCGCCGTCGCCCTCGCCGTCGACCACTGCTTCCGGGTGGTCGGACTGCACCGCATCGAGGTGTGCATTCGGCCGGAGAACGGGCCCAGCAGAAGGGTCGTCCAGAAACTCGGATTCCGTGAGGAAGGTCTGCGCCCGCGCTATCTCCACATTGACGGTGCGTGGCGGGACCATCTGATCTACGCGCTCACCGCGGAGGAAGTACCCGAAGGGCTTCTTCGGCGCTGGCACCAGGCACGACCCGGCACACCACGAGAAATCAAATAAGTGTTCGATATCGATCGCCGTGTGGCCGGAAACGAACGCACAAACCCTCACCACTGATCCGAACAATCACAAAAAAAGTCCTTGATATCAGCCGGATCGTGCGACACACCGGGCCAATTGGCGGATGCCTCCGCGCAAACCCCTCTACGGTGTGAGACGTGAGCAGCAGCGGCCTCATCTACGCAGTCATCGTCGGGGCCTGGGCCGCCTACCTGGTGCCGATGTGGCTCCGCAGGCAGGACGAACTCAACGAAGCGCGTCCGACGGAACGCTTCAGCACCGCCATCCGGCTGCTGTCCGGACGGGCGGCCATGGAGCGTCGTTACGCCAAGGAGCTGCGGGAACGCACCGCCGAGGAGGCGGCGCCCGACGCCGACCCGGACGTCGTCACGGACCGAACGGATTCCGTGGACGTCCGGGCCTTCGCCGCGCCCGAGGCGCATACGGAAGCCCGGGTGCACGATCCGGTCCGCCCGTCCGGGCGCGCCGACCGTGAGCGCGTCGACCGGGAGCGCCCCGAATCCGGCCCCGCGCGGCGCGTGCGCCCGCGCGCCGACGGACAGGACGCCGAGCGTGTCCGGCGGGCCCAGCGCCTCCAGGTCCTCGCGCGCCGTCGGCGTACCACCGTCGTCCTCTTCCTCGGCTTCACCCTCGGCGCGATCGTCGCGGCGGTCGGCGGCCTCGGGTTCCTGTGGGCGCCCGGGGTTCCGGCGGTACTGCTGAGCACGTACATCGTGCATCTGCGCACCCAGGAGCGACGCCGGTTCGCCTTCACCATGGACCGGCGCCGGGCCGAGGTGGCGGCGCAGCATCTGCGCGAGAACCGCCCCCGCAGGCACCAGCCGGCCGCGGCGGCCCCCGCCGAGGCCGACGAGGAGCCCGAAGCGCGCCGTCCGGAGCCCGAGCCCGTCCCGGCGGTCTCCCCGCAGGAGGCCGGCCGCCGCGCTCTGGTCGAGCAGACGGACCACGCGGAATGGGTCGACCAGCAGCGCGAGCGCGGCCGGGTCCGGGGTGACAGCTGGGAGCCGGTTCCGGTCCCTCTGCCGACCTACGTCACCGCGCCGGTCGCCCCGCGCGCCACGGGCGGCGTCGAGGTCGGCGATCCGGAGACCTGGAGCGCGGCCCGTTCCAGCACCGCCGAGCCCACCCAGACGGGCACCTCGCACCCCGTGCCGCCCTCCGTGGACCCGGCACCGCGTCAGCGCACCAGCCAGTCCCGCCGCTCTCGCGAGCGCGGCCGGACCCCGCTCTTCGACCAGTACGAGGACGGGGACCGCCCCCGCGCCGCCAACGAGTGAGGCGTCCGGTCCCCGCTGCGGCAGTGACTCTGCTGACCAGCACGGACCGAATTTCCGAGCACCCCCGCCGGGGTGCTAGAGTTTCACTCGTTGCAAGGGCCTGTGGCGCAGTCTGGTAGCGCACCTCGTTCGCATCGAGGGGGTCTGGGGTTCAAATCCCCACAGGTCCACCGCACATCAAAGCCCCCACCGGGTTCACCCGGTGGGGGCTTTGAGTTGTCGTACAGCAGCGAAGTACAGCGACTGCTTCGGATCTTGCTGACCCAGGTGCTTGCCGAGCTTCCGCAGCGCCTTCCGCGTCGCCTCAGAGGGAACGTGCGTGCAGACCTCCATGGTTCACGGCGATCTTGCTGTGCCGAAGGATCTGCAGGGCGACCCGGGGGTGTACCTCCAGGGCTGCGAGGAGCGAACCGCACGGGTGCCGGGTGTCGTGCAGACGCATCCGGCGGACGCCGGCCTTCTCGGATCAGCAGCCGACAGACCTCGCACCAAGGTGAGGCAGTGCGCCTCGGCCGTACCCGTGAACAGCCGACCGCGGTGCCGTTCGCGAGTCAACTCGTGGATGGTTCAGGAGATTCCGTCCGATCGCTCTGGTCGGGCGGGACCTCTGCGTCTCCGGGCTGTGCGGGAGTCCTGGGCGCGGGGTGCGTGTGGCGATGCGGCGAACTCGGTTGGGCGTGGGGCGTTTCCGCGATGCCGTCGTGAAGCGGCGATACGGCGGCGCGGGTATCCGTCTCGGGCGGCCGGACTGGGGCGAAGGCCGTGGCGAGTTGGTCGAGGAGGGGCGCTGCCGCGGGGTGGGGGTCGCGGCGTGGTGTGATCGCGTAGATACCGCGAGTCGGAGGATCGACGAGGCCCACGGTGGTCACGTCGCCCCGCAGCGCGCACGTCAGCACCCCGGGTATCAGTGCGATGGCGTGCCCGGTCGCGACGAGGGCCAGCTTGCCGGGCAGATCGGCCGCCGTGAGGTCGATGCGGGCGCTGACTCCGGCGCGGGCGGCGTGCCGGCGCAGGAGTGCCGCCGAGCCGTCGTTGTCCTCGACCCAGGTCTGGTCGGCCAGCGTCCGCACGTGCACCGGGCCGCGCCCGGCCTGCGGATGGTCGACGGGCAGTACGACGACCATGGCGTCCAGCCCGAGGAACCGTCGGTCGATCCGCGGGTCGTGGGGGAGCCCCGGCGGTGCGTCGGTGACGACGGCGATGTCGAGATCGCCGGTGGTCACGCGGTGGTGCAGCTGTTCGCTCAGGCCGGGCAGCAGGCTCCACCGGATGGAGCCGGGATGCGCTTGCCTCAGCACGCCCCGGATCGCCTGGGGGACGATCCCCGCGGCCAGAGAGGGTGTCGCACCGACCGCCAGCGGCCGGCCGGACGTTCCGTCACGAACGTCCCGTGCGGCGCGAACGGCGCGGTCGGCCTCGTTGAGCGTGGCCAGGGCATGGTGTCGGAACACCTCGCCGGCGGGCGTCGGACGCACACCGCGCGCATGGCGCTCCATCAGGGGCACGCCGATCTGCCGCTCCAGCCCCGCGATCTGCCGGGAGACGGCCGACTGCGTGTGATGGAGCTCGGCAGCCGCCGCCGACAGCGACCCGAGTCGGCACACGGTCACGAAGGTTCGCCACACCGTCAGGTCCATGGCGCCAGTATGACCGGCCGGTATGCGCGTACCGCAGGGCTGTCCTGCGAAACCTGCGCTTGTCGCAGCCCTCACGGTGCACCACTCTGGCGCACATGACCACACCGCACACGATCGCCGTCCTCGGCCTGGGGCGCATGGGCGGCGCGATCGCGACACGACTCGCCGACCAGGACTGGGACGTCGTCGGCTGGACACGTTCAGGGCGCACATCAGGCGCCGTCGAGACGACCGGTGACCCGAACGACGCCGTGGCGAAGGCCGACGTCGTGCTCCTGGCACTGTTCGACGGCCCGGCCTGCCGGCAGGTCCTCGACGGCGTCCGGGACACGCTGCGAGCGGACACGATCGTGCTGAACACCAGCACCATCGCCCCCGCCGAGGCGTCGGAGCTGGCCCGGCGACTCGGCCCGTCCTACGTCCACGCGCCCGTACTCGGCTCTGTGCCGACCGCCGCCGCCGGTGCCCTGCGGATTCTTGCCGCCGCCGACCAGGAAGCGCTCGATCGGGTCCGACCGGTGCTGGAGGCGCTGGGCACCGTGCGGCGCGTCGACGACGCTGCCACCGCCGCCGCGCTCAAGCTGATCGCCAACAGCAGCCTCGCCGGAGCCGTCCTCGCGCTGCGTGACTCCCTGCGGCAGGCCGACGCCCTCGGCCTGCCCCGGGCTTTGGTGCTGGACATCCTCGAACTCGGTCAGCTCGGCGGGCTCGTGGCCCGCAAACGCACCTTCCTCGCCGGCCAGTCGGCCGCTGCCACGGCCGAGTTCACGACCGGTGCGCTGGCCAAGGACATGGCTCTGCTGGCCGCCGCGTCGAACACCCCCCTGCGCAGCGCGGCCGACCTGGCCGACACCCCCGCCGGCCCTGAGGCCGACATCGCCGTTGCCGCCACGGTCCCCGCTGTGGAGGACGCCGTGCTCGAACCGCTCCGCGCCTACATCCGCGGACACGCCACGGGCGACCCCACCCACTTCCGTGACGCGTTCCTGCCCACCGCCCACATCGAGGGAATCCGGGACGGCGCATTCGTCTCGTGGCCCCTGGACGAGTACTGCGCCCTCTTCCACGGCCGGCCGGCCCCGGACGAACCGGCCCGCTCCCGACGCATCGACACCGTCGACGTCCACGGCACCGTCGCGACCGCGACCATGACGCTCTCGCACGGCGCGGACACCTTCACGGACATCTTCCTGCTGGTCCGCGTCGACGACGGCTGGCGCATCTCCAACAAGGCGTATCACCGGCACTCCTGAGGGGCACTGGGCGCTGACGTGCCGCCGAACCGGCTGTTCGGCGAGGCGGTGCGCCGGCCGCCGCCGGACCGTTCTTCTGCTGCGGTCGCAGTAGACGCGGATGCGGTCGTAGTAGATACGGATGTCTGCGCTGGGGCAACGACGTGAGGCGGGTGGTCGGGGAGGGTCGAGGAGACCGGAATCCCTCGACGCCGACCCTGGAGACATTTCCCCGTGGCTACTTTCCTCTATCGACTGGCCCGGCTGGCCTTCCGGCGGCGGTGGCGTTTCGCCCTGGCGTGGGCGGCGGTACTGGCAGCCGTCGGTGTGGGCGCCGTGATGGCGCCCGCCGCGCCCGACGACTCCAACGGCATGTCCGGCATCGAGGCCCAGCAGGCGTTCGATCTGATCCAGCAGCGCTACCCCGGCACGGCGGCCGACGGGGCGAGCGCCCGCATTGTGTTCGTGGCCCCTGACGGGCAGAACGTCACCGCCGCCGCGAACAAGGCGGCGATCACGGCGTTCGTCGATGAGGCGGCCCACAGCTCCCCGCAGGTTTCCGGGGCGGTGAGCCCCTTTGCCGCAGGCACGGTGAGCGATGACGGGTCGACCGCGTACGCGACCGTGACCTACAAGGTGGCTTCTTCCGACCTGAGCGACGCCAGTAGGACCGCTCTTGAGGATGCGGTCGATGACGCCCGGGACGCGGGCCTGAGCGTCGAGGCGGGCGGAGACGTTCTGTCGGCGCAGGTCGAGGCCGGTGGGTCGTCCGAGGTGATCGGTATCGTCCTCGCTGCCGTCGTCCTGCTGATCACCTTCGGTTCGCTCGCCGCCGCCGGGCTCCCGCTGCTGACGGCGGTCCTCGGCGTCGGCGTGAGCACGGCCGCAGTCATGGCCCTGGGCAGCGCGCTGGGCCTGTCCGCCACCACCGGCACCCTCGCCAGCATGCTGGGCCTGGCCTGCGGCATCGACTACGCGATGTTCATCGTGTCCCGCTACCGCGAGGAGCGCGCCAAGGGGCACGTGCCACAGGAAGCGGCGGCCCTTGCCGCCGGCACCGCCGGGTCCGCCGTGGTCTTTGCGGGCATGACCGTCGTGATCGCCCTGGCGGGGCTCTCGGTGGTCGGCATTCCGATGCTGACCAAGATGGGCCTGGCCGCCGCAGGTGCCATCGTCGTCAGCGTGCTCATCGCGCTGACCCTCGTCCCCGCGCTTCTGGGCTTCTGGCCGAACGCGGTCCTCTCCCGCCGTTCCCGCAAGGGCCGCCGGGCGACAGAGGGCGGCAGGGACAACGGCATCGGCGATCACGGCGGCAGCGACAACGGCGGCAGCCGCTGGGCCCGCTTCGTACTGCGCCGCCCGCTGCTGATCCTCCTCGCCTCCGTCGCAGCGCTCGGTGCGATCGCGATCCCGGCCAAGGATCTGCAACTGGGCATGCCCGGCGCGGAGGCCCAGCCGACTTCCACCACCGAGCGCCGCGCTTACGACGACCTTGCGGCAGCCTTCGGCCCCGGTTTCAACGGACCTCTGACCATCGTCGTGGACGCCCGGGGAGCCGACGACGCGAAGGCGGCCGTCTCCACGATCAGCCAGGAGATCAAGGACACCGACGGGATCGTCTCCGTCACCCCGGCCCGGTTCAACGACGCGGGTGACACGGCCATGTTCTCCGCGACGCCCTCGACCGGCCCCACCGCCGAACAGACCAAGGATCTCGTCAAGACCATCAGGACGGAACGTTCCGCCACCGAGAAGTCGACCGGCGCGACCTTCAAGGTCACCGGCACCACCGCGATGAACATCGACGTCGCCCAGAAGGTCCAGGACGCGCTGATCCCCTACCTTGCCATCGTGGTCGGCCTGGCCATCCTGCTCCTGATGATCGTCTTCCGCTCGGTCCTCGTCCCCCTCAAGGCGGCGGCCGGCTTCCTCCTGTCGGTGCTGGCCTCCCTCGGCGCGGTCGTCGCGGTCTTCCAGTGGGGCTGGCTCGCCGGCCTCCTGGGCGTGCAGCAGACCGGCCCGATCATGAGCATGATGCCGATCTTCCTGGTCGGCATCGTCTTCGGACTCGCCATGGACTACGAAGTGTTCCTGGTCTCACGGATGCGGGAAGCGCACGTTCACGGGGAGCAGCCCCGGCAGGCGGTCGAGTCCGGGTTCCGCCACAGTGCCCGCGTGGTGGTGGCCGCCGCGCTCATCATGATGGCCGTGTTCTCCGGATTCGTCGGCGCCGGCGAATCCATGATCAAGATGATCGGTTTCGGGCTCGCCGTCGCCGTCCTGTTCGACGCGTTCGTCGTGCGCATGGCCTTCGTACCGGCCGTCCTCGCGCTGCTCGGCCGGTATGCGTGGTGGATGCCGAAGTGGCTGGGACGCCTCCTGCCCAAGGTCGACGTCGAGGGCGAGGGCCTGGCCCGTCAGACCGTCGCCCCGCCCGCGCCCCGCGTGCCCGGCGACCGGGCGGGCACCGAACCCGTGCGGCTGTGACCCTCGCGCCGGGGACCGGCGCAGCCGGGCCGGGCGGCGACGTGAGGTCGTGGCCCGGCCCTCAGTACGTACGGTGAAGGAGTGCAGGACATGGAGAACCGCCGGCGCGGGTGGCTGGGAGCCCACACCGGGGTCAGGGATGCGATACCGCCGCTGGTGATCACGCTCGCGGCGGTACCCGCGACCGCCTTCGCCGGCGGTCACTGGCACCAGCCGAGCACGGCGGGCGTGGCCTGGGTGGCCCTCAGCTGCTTCCCGCTGCTGCTGCGCTACCGGTGGCCGGTCCATGTGGTGGCCGCGGTCGTCGCCGTGCAGATCACCCAGGTGACGGTGGGACACAACAGCGCCATGGTCGCCCTGCCGGCCATCGTCGCCCTCTACACCGTGGGACTGCTGCGCCCCGGGCGCACCGCATGGATCTCGGGAGCCATCGCCGCGGCGGCCCTCTCCGCTGCCGGGACGGTGCTCGCCCGCCCGGCGGCGATCAGCGGCGACATGCTCCTCTGGTTCGACCTGCTGATGCTGGCCACCGGCCTCGGTGTCGTCGTGCGGGTGCGCCGCGAACGGCTGGCGTCGATCGAAGCGCGGGCTGTGCACGCCGAGGAGACCCGCGAGGCGGAGGCGCGTCGCCGGGTCACCGAGGAACGCGTGCGCATCGCCCGTGAACTGCACGATGTCGTCGCCCATCACATCACCTTGGTGAACGCCCAGGCGGGCGTCGCCCAGCACCTCGTACGCACCGACGCGGAGAAGGCATACCAGGCGCTGGGCGCCATCAAGGAGACCAGCCGTTCGGCCTTGGACGAGCTCCGTGCCACGGTCGGACTGCTGCGGTATTCGGACGACGACACGCCTCTTTCCCTCGCCCCGACCCCTGGCCTGGACGGCCTGGACAGCCTCGTGGACGGATTTCGGCAGGCAGGACAGAGCATCCGGCTGGCCCGGAGCGGCAAGCCCCGGCAACTCGCCCCCTCGACGGATCTGGCCGCCTATCGCATCATCCAGGAAGCGCTCACCAACGCCCACAAGCACGCCAGGGCCTCTCTCACCGAGGTCACTCTTGCCTATGGCGAACGCACACTGGAGATCACAGTGGCCGACAACGGCCGCGGTACCGCGAAGCAGGGTGCCGGCACCGGCCACGGGCTCATCGGCATGAGAGAGCGCGCCACGGCCTTCGGCGGAACCCTCACTGCCGGACCCGCACCACACGGCGGATACCGCGTACACGCCACACTGCCCCTGCCGCAGCCACCGAAGGACGCCGCGTGACCATCCGTATCCTGCTCGCCGACGACCAGGCGCTGCTGCGCGGCACGTTCCGGCTGCTCATCGACAGTGAGCCGGACATGGAGGTCGTAGCCGAAGCCGCCAACGGCCGGGCTGCCGTCGAACTGGCCCGTACCCACCGCGCGGACCTGATCCTCATGGACATCCGCATGCCGGAGACGGACGGCATCGCCGCCACCCGCCTCATCGGCGAGGACGAGGACCTCGCAGGGGTGCGCGTCCTGATCCTGACCACCTTCGAGGACGACGCATATGTCTTCGAGGCGCTGCACGCCGGCGCGAGCGGATTCCTCGGCAAGGGCGTCGACCCGCCCGACCTGCTGGCCGCGATCCGCGTGGTGGCGGGCGGCGAAGCTCTGCTGTCCCCGGCAGCCACGCAGAAACTCATCGCCCGGGTCCTGTCCCAGCCGCACGCGAGCCGCGCCCCCGCATCGGACCGCCTCGACTCCCTGACACCGAGGGAACGCGAGGTGATGACACAGGTTGCCATGGGCCTGTCGAACGACGAGATCGCCGAACGCCTCTTCGTCGCCCCGCTCACCGTGAAGACCCACGCCAACCGGGCGATGACGAAACTGGGTGCCCGCGACCGCGCCCAGCTCGTCGTCATGGCTTACGAGGCCGGACTCGTCCGGGCCGGCGGAGCCTGAGCATGCGTACATCCGCTGCCGGGAACGGACCCGACCGAGCCGCACCCTGTGGTCCTGGACCGGACGGCTCACCCGGAGCCGGACGGCGGCCCGTCGTCCACGCGCCGGCGAAACACGCCTGCGGGCCTGTTGATCGCGGGACAGTCCTCAGGCTGCCCGAACAACTTCTCCACCGCCCTGCTGGACTTCCCACCCCACAGGTGACCACGCATGACTGAGCCGCACCCGCTCCTGGCCCGCTTCCTCGACGCGTCCGACGGCCGATTCCCGCCGTGCGACGGCGGCGTGACGGTGCTGCCACCACTGCCGGGCGGACTGGAGTGCTCCGTCGCCTTCACCGGGCACGCGGTCATCGCCACCGCTCTGGCCTACAGCGAAGTGCACGCCCGGGAACCCGACGGTTTCGGCGCCTCCCTGGCACCCGACTTCCTTCGCCACCTCGCGGGTCGCTACGGGTGGATCGGTGTCATCGACGCCACCCTCACGACCCGCGGCACCGGGGGCACCCCACGCCTCGCCGAGCTGACGGGTGCGACGGACAGCCACCCGCGTGTCGTCCACGCCCGTGCGCTGCGCACCGGCGTCAGGGTCTACGGCGACGAGCGGGGCCTCATCACCCTGGCCGACGGCCTTGCCGGACGGCGCGAGCTGAGCATCGAACTCCACGCCCCCCGCAACGGCAGCCGGGGCCAGGGGCGCGGCCTCCTCACCGATGCCCTCTCCCTCGTTCCCGAGGGCGAACCGGTCTTCGCCGCCGTGTCCCCGGGCAACGCCCGCTCACTGCGTGCCTTCCTGGCCTGCGGCTTCACTCCGATCGGCAGCGAAGTGGTGGTGCGACCGCGGCGGAGCATCAGCCATCCGTGGGCCGCTTGACGGGCCATCGCCTCTGGACCGGGGGTGAAGGCGCCGTTCGGGGGCCCGCGTTGGGTGATTCCCCGGTGGATTCCGGGGCGGGCGGTGTGTTCGACGAGGCGTGGGCGACAGCCGGTGGGGATGAGCCCGGCTGTTCTTCGGGGGGCGTGGCGTGAAGTTGGTGGCAGGGCCAACTACGCTGGCTGTGCTCGCCCGTTCGGCGCGTTCTGTCGGGGGTTGCGCGTCGGGCCGGGTTCTCAGCTGCTCGTGATGGCCCTGTACGGAGGAGTGTCCTGTGACGGCCGGAATACCCAAGCTCCAGATCGACACCAGCAAGCCCCACCCCGCGCGGGTCTACGACTGGCTGCTCGGCGGCAAGGACAACTATCCCGTCGACCAGCAGGTGGGGGAGAAGCTGCCGGAGGAGGCGCGGGGCAACGCGGCGCGGAACCGGGCCTTCATGCACCGGGCCTCCGCGTGGCTGGCCCAACGCGGTGTCGACCAGTTCCTCGACATCGGCACCGGCATTCCCACGGCACCCAATCTGCACCAGGTCGTCCAGGCCATCACGCCGACCGCCCGGATCGTCTACGCGGACAACGACCCGATCGTTCTGCGCCACGCGGAAGCGCTGCTGGTCAGCAGCCCGGAGGGGCGTACCGACTACATCCACGCGGACGTACGGCAACCGCAGGCGATCCTCGAACACGCCCGTGAGCGCCTGGACTTCAGCAGGCCCGTCGCGCTGTCCCTGATCGCCCTGATGCACTTCCTGCCCGATGACCAGGACCCGTACGGGGTCACGCGCACGCTGGTCGAGGCCCTGCCGACGGGCAGCTTCCTGGTGCTCTCGCACGGCACGGCCGACCAGCATCCCGAGCTGCGGCAGGAGACCGAGACCGCCTACAAGAAGGGGGCGATTCCGCTGCGGATGCGTACCCGGAGCGAGGTCGAGCCCTTCTTCGACGGTCTGGAGCTGGTCGATCCCGGGCTGGTGTTCGCCACGGAGTGGTATCAGGAGGAGCCCGCACCGGTTCGGGAACGCAGTGGCTTCTACGTGGGAGTCGCGCGGGTGCGCTGAACCGGAACGCGGGTGCGCTGAGCGGGAACGCGGGTGCGCTGAGCGGGAAGGAGTGCGGTCCCGGACCGATGAGTCCGGGTGCGTGTCACCGCAGCGGCTTCGCGTAGCAGCGGCTGCTCTCGTACGTGCGGTAGTGGCCGAACTTCTGGCACGGGGCGTACCCGCTGGATATGTACAGCGCGATCGCCTCGGGCTGCTTGTCCCCGGTCTCCAGCACCATGCGGGTCCGGCCCGCCGCCAGCGCGTCTGCCTCCAGGGCGGCCAGGATGCGGCGGGCGAGCCCCTGGCCGCGGCCCTCGGGGATCACGAACATGCGCTTGAGCTCGGCGTCGCCGTCGGAGTAGCCCTCGTCGTTCTGTTCCTGCGAGCGCCAGCCGCCGGTGGCGACCGGGCGGCCCTGCGCATCGTAGGCGAGGAGGTACAGACCGTTCGGCGGCTCGAACATCGAGGGGTCGAGCGGTGTGACATCGCCCTCGTCGCCGTACCGCGCCGCGTATTCGAGCTGCACCTGGTCGTTGAGTTTGACGGCATCGGCGTGATCGAAGGGCCGAGGGTGGATAAGCATGCGATCGATGGTACATGTATGCGGGTCGCTGGTGTCGGTATCGTGCCGGAATGCTCACTGTGACGACCGTCAATGTAAACGGGCTCCGCGCTGCCGCCAAGAAAGGCTTTGTCGAGTGGCTGGCCCGCACCGAAGCCGATGTGATCTGCCTCCAGGAGGTGCGGGCCGAGCCGGGGCAGCTGCCCGCGGAGGTGCGCGAGCCCGAGGGCTGGCACACCGTGCATGCTCCGGCCGCCGCCAAGGGGCGGGCCGGTGTTTCCCTCTATGCGCGGCGGGCCCCCGAGCGCGTGCAGACGGGGTTCGGCGGCTTCGGGGACACCGGGAGCGACGAGTTCGACGCGAGTGGCCGCTACATCGAGGTCGATCTTCCCGGTGTCACGGTGGCGAGCCTCTATCTGCCGTCCGGTGAGGTCGGCACGGAGAAGCAGGCGGAGAAGGAGCGGTTCATGGCCGCGTTCCTCCCCTATCTGAAGGGCCTCAGGGAGCGTGCGGCGGCCGAGGGCCGCGAGGTCGTGGTGTGCGGCGACTGGAACATCGCCCACCAGGAGGCCGACCTGAAGAACTGGCGGGGCAACAAGAAGAACTCCGGCTTCCTCCCCGAGGAGCGGGCGTGGCTGACCCGGGTCTTCGACGAGGCCGCGTACGTCGATGTCGTACGCGCGCTGCATCCGGAGGAGGAGGGGCCGTACTCGTGGTGGTCCTACCGGGGGCGGGCCTTCGACAACGACACGGGCTGGCGGATCGACTACCAGGTGGCGACGCCCGGACTGGCCGGGCGCGCGGTGAAGGGCTGGGTCGAGCGGGCCGCGACGCACGGCGAGCGGTGGAGCGACCACGCTCCGGTGACGGTGGTCTACGAGGTGGCGTAGGCGGGCGGCCCCGTCAGGGCGTCGGCTCGGGCGGTGGTGGGGCGTCGGCGCTCCCGCGGCGCAGCCGCCGGTCCAGGGCCATGGAGAGCTCGGCGTCCACCACCGCGCGGGCCAGGGGGCGCAGTTGCGGAGGTTCCGGGGCGTCGCTGTGGGCTTCGAGGACGCCGACGAAGAGTTCGGCGAGCGCGTCCGCGTGCTCGCGGACCCGGCGGCCGGCCGACAGCACCGTGGCGAGCGGCACCCCTTCCCGCACCAGCTGGGCCGACACCTCCAGGAGGCGCCGGCTGATGTGGACGATCTCGTCGCCGTCGGTGGCCAGATAGCCCAGGTTGAGGGCGGCGGCCAGATTCTCCGGGGTGACCTCGCCCTCGAAGTAGTCCGCGAGCTGTTCCGGGGTGAGGCGGACCGGGGTCTCCTCGGTCGGTTCGCCCAGGCCCAGCACCTCGGCGACATCGCGGCCGCTCTCGAAGGTGCGGGCGAGATCGGCGATGCCGGTGAGGGTGTGGCCGCGCTCCAGCAGGCCCGCGATGGTGCGCAGCCGGGCCAGGTGGTGGTCGTCGTACCAGGCGATGCGGCCCTCGCGGCGGGGTGGCGAGATCAGGCCGCGCTCCCGGTAGAAGCGCACGGTCCGTACGGGGATGCCGGCCTCCTTGGCCAGCTCCTCCATCCGGTATTCACGGTGCTCGCGTCCCTCTGCCACACCCGCACCCTATGTTGTACCGCCGGTAACTTTCCCTTGCCGCCCCCTACCCATCGGTACGGAGCTGTTCTACCCTCCCAACAATGCCAGTGATTGCTGGCAGAGTCGTGTGACGTACCGCGGGAGGCGGCAGCATGGCCCAGCACGAGCACGTACGAGTGGCGGTGATCGGATCCGGATTCGGGGGCCTCGGGGCCGCGGTCCGGCTGCGTCGTGAAGGCATAACGGACTTCGTCGTCCTGGAACGGGCCGACTCCGTCGGCGGCACCTGGCGTGACAACAGCTACCCGGGTTGCGCCTGCGACGTGCCGTCGCACCTCTACTCGTTCTCGTTCGCCCCCAACTCCGAGTGGCCGCGCACCTTCTCCGGTCAGGAACACATCCGTGCCTACCTGGAGCACGTCGCGGACACCTTCGGGCTGCGCCGGCACATCCGGCTCAACCATGAAGTGATGAAGATGAGTTGGGACCGCGACCAGCTCCACTGGGTCATCGAGACCGGTAACGGGGCCACGATCGCCGCCGATGTCGTCGTCTCCGCGACCGGTCCGCTCTCCGACCCGAAGACGCCGGACATCCCCGGACTCGACAGCTTCCCCGGCAAGGTCTTCCACTCGGCCCGCTGGGACCACGACTACGACCTGACCGGCAAGCGCGTCGCGATGATAGGCACCGGCGCCTCCGCCATCCAGATCGTGCCCTCGATCCAGCCGAAGGCCGCCAAGCTGACGCTCTTCCAGCGCACCCCGCCGTGGGTCATGCCGCGCATGGACCGCAGGATCAGCGGCGCCGAACGCTGGCTGCACCGCACCCTCCCCTTCACCGGCGCCGCACGCCGTGGACTGCTCTGGGGCATACGGGAGTTGCAGGTCAGCGCCTTCACCAAGCACCCGAACGAGCTGGGCGTGGTCGAGCGGATCGCCAAGTCCAACATGGCCCGGTCCATCAAGGACCCGGCGCTCCGGGCCAAGCTGACCCCCTCGTACCGCATCGGCTGCAAGCGCATCCTGCTCTCCAGCGCCTACTACCCGGCGCTCGCCCAGCCCAATGTGGACGTGGTCGCCTCCGGTCTGGCCGAGGTGCGCGGTTCCACGGTGGTCGCGTCCGACGGTACGGAGGCCGAGGTCGACGCGATCGTCTTCGGTACCGGCTTCCACGTGACCGACATGCCGATCGCCGAGCGCGTGGTGGGCGCGGAGGGGATCACGCTCGCCGAGTCCTGGAAGGACGGCATGCAGGCGCTGCGCGGTGCGAGCGCGGCGGGCTTCCCGAACTGGATGACGATCATCGGCCCCAACACGGGCCTGGGGAACTCCTCGATGATCCTCATGATCGAGTCCCAGCTGAACTACATGGCCGACTACCTGCGCCAGTTGAACGTGCTGGGCGGACGCGTCGCACTCGACGCGCGCCCCTCGGCGGTCGGGTCGTGGAACCACCGCGTCCAGGAGCGGATGAAGCGCACCGTGTGGAACACCGGCGGCTGCACCAGCTGGTACCTGGACGCCCAGGGGCGCAACACGACGGTCTGGCCGGGCACCACCTCCGAGTTCCGCAAGGTGACGCGGTCGGTCGACCTGGCGGAGTACGAGGTCGTCCGGGCGCCGGATCCGGAACGGGCCACCGTTCCCGTGCAGTCCGTTCCCGCGCAGTCCGCGCCCGCGCAGTCCGCGCCCGCGCGGTCCGCCTCCGGGCAGTCCGTCGCCGAGGAGGTCGCGGGATGAGCCGGTCGCTGCGGCGTGACGACGCCCCGCCCGTCCCCGCGCGGGAACTGACCGCGATATCCGCCGACGGTGCCCGGATCCATGTCGAGGTGCACGGGCCGGACGGTGCCCCCGCGGTGGTCCTGTCGCACGGCTGGACCTGCAGCACCCACTTCTGGGCCGCCCAGATCCGGGACCTTGCCGCGGACCACCGGGTCGTCGCCTACGACCAGCGGGGCCACGGCGGTTCGCCCGCGGTCGGCCGTGAGGGATACAGCACGGACGCCCTCGCCGACGACCTCGAAGCGGTGCTGGCCGCCACCCTCGAACCGGGGGAGAAGGCGGTGCTCGCGGGGCACTCGATGGGCGGAATGACGATGATGGCCGCCGCGCGGCGGGCCGGGCTGCGTGAGCACGCGGCGGCCGTACTGCTGTGCAGTACCGGAAGTTCGCGGCTGATCTCCGAGTCGCTGGTGGTGCCGTTGCGGGCCGGGGCCGTCCGTACCCGGATGACCCGCGCGATCCTCGGGGCGCGGGCTCCGCTGGGGCCGGTCACGCCGGTGTCCAGGCGGATACTCAAGTACGGCACGATGGGCGCGGGTTCGGCCCCTGAACGGGTCGACACCTGCGCCCGGATCGTGCACGCGTGCCCGCGGGGGGCGCGGGTGGCCTGGGGACACGTCCTCGCGGATCTCGATCTCGACGCGGGAGTAAGGGAGTTGCGGGTGCCCACGGCCGTGATCGCGGGTACGGAGGACCGGCTGACGCCGCCCCTGCACGCCCGCGCCATCGCGGCGGCACTGCCCGACTGCCTGGGCCTCACCGAGCTGACGGGCATGGGTCACATGACACCGGTGGAGGCGCCGGAGGCGGTCACCGAGAGGATCCGGGAGCTCGTCACCGCGTACCTCCCGGGGAACGGTGTGAGCGGCGCGCACAGTGTGGGCAGTGTGGACGGTACGGGCGGCGCGGGTAGTGCGGACGGTACGGCCGAGAAGGAGGATGTCGCATGAGTGGCAGGCGGAGTCTCGAAGGACAGGTCGTCGTCGTCACGGGCGCGGCGCGCGGTGTGGGCGAACTGCTGGCGCGCAAACTCTCGGCGCGCGGCGCGAAGCTCGCTCTGGTCGGCCTGGAGCCGGACGAGCTGAAGAAGGTCTCGGAGCGGCTGCACGGGGAGAGTGACCACTGGTTCGCGGACGTCACCGACCACGAGGCGATGGCGCACGTCGCCGAACAGGTCAAGGAGCGGTTCGGGAAGGTCGACATCGTCGTCGCCAACGCCGGGGTCGCGACGGGGGGCCCGTTCGTCGACTCGGATCCGGAGGCGTGGCGCCGGGTCATCGAGGTCAATCTGATCGGTGGTGCGGTGACGGGGCGGGCGTTCCTGCCGGTGCTCATGGAGAGCCGCGGCTACTTCCTCCAGATCGCCTCGCTCGCGGCGATGACGCCCGCGCCGATGATGACCGCGTACTGCGCCTCCAAGTCGGGCGTGGAGGCGTTCGCGCACAGCCTGCGGGCCGAGGTCGGCTACCGGGGAGTAAAGGTCGGGGTCGGCTACCTGTCCTGGACCGACACGGACATGGTGCGGGGCGCCGACCAGGACGACGTGATGCGGGAGCTGCGGCAGCGGCTGCCCTGGCCGACGAACCGTACGTATCCGCTGGGCCCGGCCGTCGACCGGATCGTGGCCGGGATCGAGCGGCGTTCCCCGCACGTGTACGCGCAGTGGTGGTTGCGCGGGATGCAGTCCGTGCGGGGATACCTGCCCGCGGTGATAGGGGTCGTCGGACAGCGCGAGATGCGGCGGTTCGGGGCGCGCCTGGAGAGTGTGGGCAAGGGGCTCGTGGGCGCCGGAGGCGCCGCTGACCAGCAAGCACGCGCGGTGCGTACGCAGAGTAAGTGATCGAAATGCGCTGAATGTCCGGGCGTGTCACTCTGGTCGAGGCCGTTACAGGCCGTTCCCCACGCACCCACTAGGAGTGAACAGCATGGGTATCGCTGACCAGTTCAAGGACAAGGCGCAGGAGCTCGCCGACCAGGCGAAGCGCAAGCAGGGCGAGGGCCGTAACGAGGGCCGCAACGAGGCCCGCAACGACGGCCGCCCCGAGGGTCGCCCCGAGGGTCGCACCGAGGGTCGTGAGCGGACGCAGGACGCGTCCGAGCGTGCCTCGAAGGCGTCGCAGCAGGGCCGTGACAGGGCCCAGCAGGCGCCGCGCGACACTCGCGAGCAGTTCGACCGCTGACGCTTCGCGACCCTGCGCGTTGTCTGAGTGAGGGGCGCATCCGGGAGACCGGGTGCGCCCCTTGCGCGTGGCGTGGGACGGGTGGCGTCGGCGTTCCGGGAGGCGGCGGATTCACCGTCTTCGACAACGGGGGACGACGCGGTGGGCCACACTGGATCCCGCAAGGTTGTGGTGGAACCGGGGGGTGCCGGCATGGATTCTGAGATCGTTTCCTTGGTGGAGCAGGCGGGGCCGTATCTGACGGCGGCGTTGGGTGCCTACGGTGCCGGGGTTCTGGTGCGGGCGGAGGATGCCGCAGTCGATGCAACGGCCAATGTGGGCCGACGTGTCCTGGACGCGGTGTGGCGTCGGCGGGGCAACTCGGAGCGCGCCGCGTTGGAGGCGGCCGTGCGGGACGCCGCCGAGGAGCCCGATGACGCAGACGCTGCGGCGGCCCTGCGCCAGCAGATCAAGCGCGCACTGCGTGAAGACGACGGACTGCGGGCGGAGTTGGCGGCGCTGTTGCCTGCCGGAGCGCCGGGGTCCGTCTCGGTGACGGCGTCAGGTGAGCGGGCCATCGCGGCGCAGCACATCACCACCGCGATCACCGGCGACAACACCACTCTGCGGCTGTGACGGCGCCTGTGCCCGGTGCCGTTCCCGAACCGCGCGGAATCGAAGCGTCCGGTGAAAGGTCGCTCGCCGCGCGCTCGATCGGGGTCGCGGTCTCGGGCGACCATGCCCGCTTCGTTTCCTTGCCACCCCAAGTGGTGCAGTGGGCACGGGAGGTGGAAGCGCCACCCGGTACGGCCAACCTGCCCGGATCGGCTTCGGGGGTGTTCGTCGGCCGTGAGGACGCGTTGGACCTGCTGCGCGGCAAGCTGACCGGTGCGGGTGATGCGGCGGTGACGCAGACGGGCGCCGTTCACGGCCTGGGCGGTATCGGCAAGAGCACCTTGGCCCTGCACTACGCGGTTCGGTTCCGGGACACCTACACCCTGGTGTGGTGGATCAACGCCGAGACCTCGGAGCGGATCGAGGCGGGACTGTCCGGGCTGGCCGGCCACCTCTGCCCGTACTGGGCGCATACCGCCACGGTCGAGGAGCGCACGGCATGGGCGGTGACCTGGCTGCAGTGGCATCCGGGCTGGCTCCTGGTCTTCGACAACGTCGAACACCCCGAACAACTGCGTCCCTATCTCGGTTCGCTGCCCGGCGGGCACCATCTGGCGACCAGCCGCAAGGCCACCGGCTGGCACACCATCGGTCCCACCCTGCCGTTGGACCTCCTCGGCCCCGTCGCCTCCGCGGACCTCCTGTGCCGCCTCGCCTGCAACGGCCGTACACCCACTCCCGAACAGAGGGAGGAGGCCGAAGCCCTTGCCGCGGAACTCGGTCATCTGCCGCTCGCCCTGGAACAGGCCGGTGCCTATCTCCATCAGACCGGCAAGGAAATCGGCGCCTACCGGAGGACGTTGCCACGGATGCTGTCCAAGCACTCCGAGGGCATCGACCCCGAGCGCACCGTGGCCCGTGTGTGGAACCAGTCCATCGACGCCATCCATGCACGCGATCCCCTGGCCGTGACTCTCCTCGACGCTGCGGCGTGGCTCGCCCCGGACACCATCTCCCGCACGCTCCTGACGTCCCTCGCCGCCGAAACGGATGAGGCCGACGATGCGGTGGACGAAGCGCTCGGTGTCCTGCACGCCTACAACATGATCACTCTGTCCGGCCCCACTATCAGCGTGCACCGCCTCCTCCAAGTCGTCCTGCGCACAGCGGGCTCGGCAGGCATCGAGCACTCCTCCTCAGGAAGAACCGCCGCCGAGCAGGCTCTCCTGGCAGCCCTCCCTCTGCCCGACGAGGCACTGCCCACCGCCACACGGCGGTGGGAGGAACTGATGCCCCACGTCACCGCACTCGCCGCCAACCTCCCGCCGGCCAGTGCCACCGACACCACCTTCGAACTCTTCGACCGGGCGGCTGGCCACGCCCGACGGGCCGGGCAGATGGCGCGTGCGATCCCCTTTCTGTCGGCCGTCCTCGACCAGTGCGAGCAGGTCTTGGGTGACATGCACCCCGACACCCTGACCAGCCGCAACAACCTTGCGTACGCCTACGGGAGTGCGGGTGATGCCGGTCGGGCCATCCCGTTGTACGAGGCCACTCTCGCCCAGAGCGAGCAGGTCCTGGGTGACATGCATCCCCACACTCTTGCAAGCCGCAACAACCTTGCGTACGCCTACGGGAGTGTGGGTGATGTCGGTCGGGCCATCCCGTTGTACGAGGCCACTCTTGCTCAGCGTGAGGAGGTCTTGGGTGACATGCATCCCGACACCCTGACCGGTCGCAACAACCTCGCGTACGCCTACGAGAGTGCGGGCGACCTCGGCCGGGCCATCCCGTTGTACGAGGTCACTCTTGCTCAGCGTGAGGAGGTCTTGGGTGAGATGCACCCTGACACCCTGACCAGTCGCAACAACCTTGCCGGTGCCTACGAGAGTGCGGGTGATGTCGGTCGGGCCATCCCGTTGTACGAGGCCG